>DASYPO010000075.1:0-20601 GCA_036006545.1 Bryobacteraceae bacterium | reverse complement strand
CAAAAGCAAGGGGTTACAAGAATTTCGCGAACAGCAAACGAACTGGCCGGGGACAGCTTGGGCCCAAGGAAGTCGATGGTCAGTTGAGCGATTTACCCGCTCGGCAGGGCATCGTCACTGGAAAGAAAATCACACGGGAGGTTGGAGGCGCGGGGGGGAATCGAACCCCCGAATAAAGGTTTTGCAGACCTCTGCCTTACCACTTGGCTACCGCGCCGATCCGGGACTACTTCAACTCATACCGTGCGGCGCAAGGTGATGTCAAATCCGATCTCATTCTGGGCCTCGCCGGATTACTGGGCCGGAGTGGGCCACGCGGCATCCGGCTGGCGAAGCACAGTCTCGCGCCCTTCACTCGTCGCCGCTTTCTCACCATCCGGTCTGGCGATGAAGCGGGCCGTAAAGTGGAACGTGCTGCCGCGGCGCTCTTCGCTGTCGAGCCATATCTTACCTCCGAACATTTCCACCAGCTTGGCCGAAATCGTCAAGCCCAGCCCGGTGCCGCCGTAGCGCCGGGTGATGGATCCATCCGCCTGCGAAAACGCGTCGAAAATGGTGCGTTGCTTTTCGGCCGGTATCCCGATGCCGCTGTCTGCGATCGCGAAGTGCAGCAGCACACCCAAGTCGTCCGCCGTTTCATAATTCACATCCAAACGCACGAATCCGCGTTCCGTGAACTTGATCGCATTGCCCGCCAGATTGACGATGATCTGCCGCAGGCGGTTGGGATCGCCGGTCAGTTCATCCGGCACGTCTTCGGCGACGCGCAGGGTCATCTCGATGCCTTTCTGCGAAGCCAGATATTGCAGCGGGCGAACACTGTTCGAGAGCAGTTCGCGCAAACCGAACGGCTCTGCCTCGAAGGTCAGTTTTCCGGCTTCGATCTTCGAAAAGTCCAACAGCTCGTTGAGCAGTGCCAGCAGAGAATCCGCCGAAAGGCGCACCGTATCCAGGCACTCCCGCTGTTCCCCCGTCACGTCGCTTTCGAGTAGTACCGAGGTCATGCCGATGATCCCGTTCATCGGGGTCCGAAGCTCGTGACTCATGTTGGCGACGAACTCACTCTTGATGCGGCTGGCCGATTCGGCGGCGAGCTTGGCGGATTCCAGTTCGCGGGCGCGCTGTTGAAGCAGGAAATTGTCGCGCAGGCTATTCCAATATTCGCGATGCAGAGTCCCTGCCTGCGCCATTAGATATGTCAGGAACAGAATCACGGAGAAGGAGAGAGCGTATCCATCGCGGCTCCCGGATATGAGACCGCCCATCACGGTCGGGACCAGCATGGCGAGCAGATAGAAGCGTAATGCTCCAATTTCCGGTGATAGCGTGGTGAGGGCACCGACGCAGAAGCTCATCACTGCCATCGAGACCATGATGCCTTCCAGGCTCTGGGAGCCGGCTAGCACGGTCACGCCTGCGAGCAACCCCCAGGAAAGCGCCGCACTTATCGCCAGTCCGAGGAAAATCCTGCGCCAAACCTCGGGACGGGCGGCCAATTGGTGGGTGCGGGCTCGGATCGCCCACAGGCGAACAAAGCTCAGCACCAGCTGCGAAATGACCGTGGTGAAAAAAGCACCAGGATGGTGAGAAACGATCTGAGTGGCCACCGCCAGCAGTACTAACGTAGCCGGATAGCCCCACACAGCCGGCATCGCCCGACGTGCCATATCGGCGTCCGCGCATGCGCGCATGAGCTGACATTGATCGTACTCCGGTGCTAAACCTTTTTCCGACACTCCTTAAGAGTGATCGGCTGAGGTAGAGCCAACATTTAGCGCTATTTCTGTTGGTTAGCGCCTGGAGGAGTCGTCGCCCCGCCGGGAGCAGGACGGCGGCGCGGATTGGGCCAGTCCGGACGTGGACGCTGCCGGTTCTGCAACTCCCGCCACTGCTCGGCGGTAAGCACCGAGCGCATCCTCAGGTCCATCTGAGAAGTGGCGCGGAACAGCTCGCCGCGCACTGTAACCAGACGTTCGATGGCTTCGTTGGTCTTGCGTTGGTCGATCGGATCGTCGTTGAATGCCGCCGCCAAGTCAGCCTCCGCCTTATTAACCGCGGTGCGCAGGTCGAACATCCGGCCGCGGAATTCTCGGCGAGTCTGCAGGATCTGCTTACGCTGCGCGTCCGTCAGTTTGATGTCTGACGCCAGCGCTCCTTCCCACCAGGGACCGCGATTGGGGCGCATCCCAGCCGCGTCGGGATCGCCCTTTCCCATGCGGGTCTTGTCGAAACGCTCGCCCGGGGGCGGCCCGGGGGGCTGGGCCAGCAGGATCGGAACGACCGCAAGTGGCAAAAGGAAGCGGAACACGCGTTACTCCCGTTCCTCAAAGAGCGCCCGGATAGGCGCCGCAGCTCGCGATTCCGTCGAGTCGCGCATCGAATAAACTTCCGCGAAAAGTTGCGCGTCCGAAACCTCCGGCGCAGCCGGCACAGCGACATGCACAGGGACGGCAGGCATGGAAACGTCGGCCGGGCGATTCACTAAAAACGCTCCTACGATCAGCCCCGCCGCTGCCACCGCTGGTGCCCAGCGATAGTTAGATCGGGGACGCTCGCCCAGCCGCGCATAGATAGCCCGGCGCTGCGCCGCCAGAAAGTTCGTCGACACCTCGGGGGCTGCACTAAGCTCGGCTTTCCGCGTCCGCATTTCTTCCCAGCGAGTCGAGCAGTCCGCGCAGGACTTCAGATGGTCCCCCGGCTCGGCGAGCCCGTATAGCAGGTCGAGCAGTTCCTGGTCGTTCAGATGTGTGTTGTGCGTGGGGCTGCTCATTTTTTGCTCCGACCCGCCCTGGTTCCATATAGGTCGCTCAAATCGACGCGAAGCTTGGAAACCGCGCGGAACATGTGCGCCTTGACGGTGCCGACGTCCAATTTCAGTATGCTACCGATCTCCTCCAGGCTCAAGTCTTCGTAGTGCCGCAGCAGAAATACCGCTCGTTGCCGTGCCGAAAGACGATCCAGTGCCTGGTGCATGCGCGCGCTGATCTGGCCCGCGAAAAAATAGTCCTCCGCTTCGGGCGATTGCGAGGCCGCCATCGAAAGGATGGTGGCTTCATCTTCGGGCGAGGGCCTGCGGCGCCAGAACTGCCATTTGCGCGACCGCAAACGGTCCAGACAAGTGTTGACCGCGATCCGCGTGATCCAACGCGCCGGATCGTCCACTTCCGTCGCGTCTTCCTTCTTCAGCGCCTGGTAGGCCTTCAGAAAAACGTCCTGAGTGGCCGAATTGGCTTCGTCCCGATCTTCGAGGAAACGGTGGCACAACGCCAGCACGCGGCGTTGCTCCGACGACATCCAGGAGCCAAAGTCGCGTATCAAGCCGGACTCGATTCTCTCGGCAAGCACCTGCTCTGCCATGAGCCCCATCATAACCTTAAGGACGGGTCACGTTTGCAGTGGTTTACAGGAAAACATTGCAGTTTCGCGATCCAGGGCCCGCATGCCTAAGTCGCAGCGACTCGATACTCTTTCAGTTTTCTGAACAGGGTTGTGCGCCCGATGCCCAGCAATTGGGCCGCGGCTCGGCGATCACCTCCGCACTGTGCAAGCGCCTTCTCAATGGCCAGCCGCTCCCATTCCATCAAAGTGAGCGCCGGAGCCGGAACAGACAGTGCGGGGACTGGCAAGGCACTCACTGGCTGGGTGGGCAGCGTGGAGCTCACAACCTCGGGAGGTCGTGCAGCAGCACGGGCAACCGACTCGCGAATGCTCGCCGGGATGTCGCGCACAGTGAGCAGTGGATCCGGGCTCATGACTACCATTTGACGGATACAATTCCCCAGCTCCCGGACGTTACCCGGCCAGGAATACGCCAGCAGAATCTCCGCCGCTTCCGGGGCCAGAGCATATCTATCTCCGGCGTCTTCCAGAAAGTGACGCAGCAGGACTGGAATGTCCTCAATTCGCTCACGCAGGGGAATCAGCCGCAACGCGAGCACGTTCAACCGGAAGTACAGGTCGCGGCGAAAGGTGCCGGCTTCGACTTCGCGAACCAAATCGCGATTGGTAGCGGCGATGATGCGGAAGTCTGAATGGCGCGCATGCACTGCACCTAGCGGCCGGAATTCCTTTTCCTGGATCACACGGAGGAGCTTGGCTTGCGCCTCTAACGGCAGTTCCCCGATCTCATCGAAGAAGGCCGTTCCGCCGCTTGCAGCCTCGAGCAGGCCGACCTTGGAGGTCGCTGCCCCGGTGAAGGCTCCGCGCACGTGCCCAAATAACTCGCTCTCCAAGAGCGTGCCCATGCAGGAACAGTCGATTGTCACCAAGGGTCCGGGCGCACCTGAGAGCAGATGAATTGAGCGTGCCGCAACCTCTTTACCGGTGCCAGTTTCCCCCAGGATAAGCACGGGCCAGCGGCTGTTAGCTAGTTTCTCAACCTCCAAACGGGCTCGGCATGTCCCAGCCGATTCTCCCAACATCAGCGGTCTATCAAGCTTCGAAAGCATGCCTACCCCTCATGTCTTCGTGTGGTGCCAAGGGCATCCCCACAAGCCTTCTAATCCGTGATTTGCAGTCTAAGATCTACTTACCTTAACCAGAGGCAGGCTGCGACTTGCAATCGTGTTTCCACAGCCCAGCAGATTGAAAATAGTACGTTTCTTACTACTCACCTCGCGGTGGTGTTAGGTAAGTAATACGACCTTTATGAATCTCAGGTAGGAAATACTGGCCTGGGTTAATAAAACCAGGACCGGTAGGACCAGTGGAAGCCGTGGAGAAGAAGTGTCAGCGACTTATTGCGCGCCGAACGCGGGAATTCGCGCCGGGACGATCGAGATCCCCGGTTCCGGGCGGGGCCGGGAAGCCGGCGAATCGTCCAGGAACTTCGAAACCGCGAGGCGGCCACCGCCATTTAGCACAGGCGCGGCGAAAACTGATTCGCGCTCCGCTAACTGATCCAGATCGTGGCCTTCCTCAACCACCATCTCGTGCTCGATCCAATTGGACAAGGGGATATTGCGGAAGAACAGGCGCTCCTGCATCACCATGCTGCGCTTGGACGAATTAAGCGACTTGTTTTCACGCGCATAGCTGCGCTCTTCGATGCGGAAGTCCTGCATGAATTCATCCATGGCGATGCGCTTAGTGGCCTCTTCGGTGGCCTTGATTCGCTCTTCCATGGTGATCTTTTGCGAGTTGATGGTCGCGCGCGCTTCGGCGAGCGTCTCGCGCTCCTTGGCAATCGCTACCTCCATGCGAGCCTGCATGACGTAGAACGATAACAGTGCGCTCCCGGCGGCTACGAAGACCGGCAGGAACATCCAGATGAGAGCTTCGGTGTGCATAGACCTATTCCGCTGGTGATCTATCGGCGAGGCATGAGAAGAAAGTTAGGGGAGTAGGTGAAAATACTCAGATGGCATAGGGCCAGGCAACCCGACTACTCGTGCCGGAGCGCGTCCATCGGATCGACGCGGGAAGCCCAGATGGCTGGGCCAAGCGCGGCGACCACCGCTGCGATCGCCATCACCAGCGCTACCGACGCCAGCACCATCGGATCAGTCGGGCTGACGCCGTAAAGCAGGTTGGCCATCACGCGCTGCAGCGCAATCGCCCCAGCGATTCCTGCCAGCAGACCGATCAACGCGGTTCTCACCGCACGGCCCAGGATCAGCCCTAAAACGTCGCTGCGTTGGGCCCCGATCGCGAGCCGAACGCCGATCTCGGGCACCCGCGACGTGACCCAGAAGCGCATGACGCCGTACACGCCGAATCCAGCGAGCAGCAGACCGAGCACAGCGAAGAATCCGAAGATCGATGCGGAAAAGCGCTGCGGCGAGACGTAATCAAAAACGCTTTTCTCAAGACTAGCGACGCGAAACTCGGGCGCGGTCGGATCGACCGCGCGCAACTCTCGCTGGACCGCGTTCGCAATCGAGAGCGGATCGCCGGATGTGCGTATGAAAAGCACCGCGCCGCTGCCGGGCGCTTGAGCGAACGGTCGATAAATGGTCGGCTGCTCCCGCGGCGCGAGCGGATTGCGCACATCGCCGACCACGCCGATCACGGTAAGCCATGGCGAATCAGGCCGGGAGAGGTCGACTCGAATCTGGCGACCGACGGGATTCTCCCTGCCAAAATGCCTTTCGGCGACGGTGCGACTAAGGACCGCCACGGGCAAAGATGTGAGTGTATCAGACTCATAAAATGTGCGGCCGGAGATTAAAGGAATGCGGACAGAACGGAAGTAATCGGCCCCCGCGAAGTAGACCTCGCCACGCTGATCGCCGGCCGGCTCGGGCGCCGGACGGCCTTGAATCTCGAACAGCGCGCCGCGAACTGCCGGCCCGCCGAATGGAAAAAACTGGGGAGCAATCAAGCCGACTATTTCGACACCCGGCAACGCGGCAAGGCGCTTTTCGAGCTCGCCAAAGACGGCAACGCGCTGCTGCGGCTGCGCGTAGCGCACAGGCGAAAAATCGACGGCTGCACGGAGCACATGGTCGGGGGTGAAACCGAGGTATTGGTTCTGCAAACCTGCGAGGCTCTTCAGCGTGAGCCCAGCGCTCACGCACAGCATCACGGCCAGCGCGATCTCGGTGGCGACCAGCACCGCGCCAATGCGCTGACGGCCGCCGCCGCTTCCGCGCGATGCGTCGCGCAGCGTTTTCATCACGTCGAAGTGCAGTGCGGTGCGGAGAGGAATGAATCCGCACAGTAGCGCCGTAAGCACAATCGCGGCGAGCGTGAAGAGCAATACGCGATGATCGATCGTCAATGCATCGGCACCGCGCAGAACCCGGGAAATGTTTCCGGGGAGCAGCGACCCCAGCAGATTCACGCTCCAACCGGCGAGCAGCAATCCGACGCCGCCGCCGGCCGAGGCGAGCAGCGCGCTTTCGATGAGTAGCTGGCGAGCCACCTGAGCGCGCCCAGCACCAATCGCCGCGCGGATCGCGAATTCACGGCGGCGTGCGCTCGATCGCACCAAGAGCAGATTTGCCACGTTCACACAGGTGATCAGCAATACCAGACCAACCGCTACCTGCAGGAACAGCAATGTAGTTCCGTCGTTTGGACGGAAGGCTCGGGTGAGCGGAGTCACCATGGCGCGCCGCACGCGGTTCGGTCCGGTTTCGCGAGGCAACGCCGCGAGGATAGACGCGACTTCCGCTTCGGCCTGTTGCGAAGTGACACCAGGATTGAGGCGGGCCAACGTGCGCCCTTCCGTTACGCGATATGGAATGAAAATGCTCCCGTCCCGCACGAAGAGCGCGAAATCGGGCGGCAGCACACCGACGATCGTGAACGAATCGTCGCCGATCTTGAGCGCGCTTCCGACGATCGCGGGGTCGCCCGAGATGCGCCGCCAATATTCATAGCCGAGCATCGCGACCGGCTTTTCTTCTTCGCCCTCCGCAAAGATGCGGCCGAGAGCGGGTTGCACCCCGAGCATCGAGAAAAGATTTGAGGTGACGCGGAAACCGAATACGTTGCGGATGCCGTCCGCGCCTGCGACCGAGAATCCGCGCGCGATGAACGCCCCGACACCGGCGAACGACTGGGCTTTGCGGAATTCGTTTATAGGCGTCGCGCGTCGCGTGTTGTCGATTTCGACCAGCTCGTTGACGCGCTCATAGGGCAGCGGCCGCAGGAAGATGCTGTTGACCACCGTGAAGAGCGTGGTGTTGCAGGCGATCCCAAAGGCTAGCGATCCGATCGCGGCCAGCGTGAAGCCGGGACTGCGCAGCAGCAATCGCACGGCGTAGCGAAGATCGCGGAGCATGTTAGTTAGACGTTGATCGTACCGATTATCTTCACAAGAAGCCGGCACGATGCCGGCTCGCCGCCATGACTGGCGGCCCCACAACATGGCAGGCGACAAGATCGGCTGCGTTACGTGCCGTCGACTTTAGAGCCGCTAATCAGCGCGCCGAGCTCACCCAGCCGAAATCCCAGCAGCGCGCTGAAGATCGCTCCCAGTTTGAACGTAAAGCCGGCCATGAAGCCTTCGTACCGCGACAAGTACGCGGCGGCGCCGTTGGCGCAGTCCGCCGAAAACCCGGTATCGGTCAGAAATGGATCGGGCGCGCGATGCCACGTCGCGCGAATCGACGGGTACAGTTTGATGCGTTTCTGCGCGCGCTTGATCTGCACCGCCAAGTCGGCATCTGCCCAGTAATGTCCGTAGCGCGCGTCGAAATAATTCATGCCGCGGATGAAGACGCTGCGGACCATGAGCGCATCGCGGCCGGCGTACTCGACCGCAATGCTCTCGGCCGATGTATCGATCGCCGCAGGCGGCGGGTCTTCGCCACGACAGGCCGCGCGCAAATCGTCGCGATTAGGAACCTTGCCCACGCGCGACGCTAGCTTGCCCTCGGGATCGACCAGCAGCGGTGTGACCGCGGTCGCCTCATTGTCTGCTTCCAGTCGATCGGCGAGCTGCTTGACGGTCTCAGCGGCCACTTCGACGTCCGGCGATAGGAAGAAAAAATACTCACCCTTCGCGGTCCGCGACGCGATGTTCATCGCCTTGGTCGCTCCAAAGTGATGCGGCAGCCGCAGAATCGTGATCCCCGGATAGTCGGTGTCGAGGTGCGGACTCTCGTCCTGACTCCCGCAATCGACCAGCAGAATCTCTATCTTTTCGCGCCCTTGCGACTTCTCCAGCGCTTCGATCGCGCGGCGCAGCGCGGGTGCCTGATTGTGCGAGACCAGAATGACGGAAACGCGCGGTTGTGAGGATTCCTCCTGCGGAACGGGCTCTGCCATGGGTGCAGTCAGAATGATAACTTAACTTTTTAGGAATCGCGCAAAACGGGCTGCGCCCTTTGCGCTCCACGACAGCTCATGGCAAAACAGATCGAAATCTGGCTCGGCACGCGCAAGGGCGCGTTCGTTTTCCGTACGAAGGATCGGAAGAAATGGGCCATGGAAGGCCCGCATTTTCGCGGCTCGGACGTGAACCATGTGATTCAGGATCCTCGTGAGCCGAATCGCTACTATGCGGCGGTGAATAGCGCGTGGTTCGGTCCGCACATCCATTCGAGCGAGGACGGCGGGAAGACCTGGCACCTGGCTGACAAGGGTCTGGAACTGCGCGGCATCGAAGGCGAATCGCTGAAGCGCATGTGGCACATCCAGCCCGGACACGCCGACGAGCCTGGAAACGTCTACGCGGGCGGCGATCCGGGCGTGCTCTTCAAGAGCTCGGATTGGGGGCAGACGTGGGACATGCAGGAATCGCTGACGCTGCATGCGACGCGGCCGCAATGGCGTCCGGGCGCGGGCGGGATGTGTCTGCATTCGATCCAGTGCCTGGGGGGCGGACGAATGGTGATCGGCATGTCAGTGAACGGCGTGATGCGGACTTTCGACGGCGGCAAAACCTGGGAGCCGTTCAACGGAAATGTCCGCGCCGATTTTCAGCCGAACAAGTTTCCCGAGGTCGGCGTGTGCACGCACAAGCTGCGTGCGCATCCGTCGAATCCGGAGCAGTTGTATCAGCAGAATCACTGCGGGATGTATCGGGCCAAGCTTGACGGAAAAAAGTGGACCGACATCAATCGCGGGCTGCCGACGCGGTTCGGATTCGGTCTCGCCGTTCCCGCGACGGAGAAGGAAACGGTGTTCACGGTGCCGATGGAATCGCCGGAGTATCGCTGTAATCTGAACGGCAAGCTGGAAGTCGCGCGCAGCCGCGACGGCGGCAAGAATTGGGAGCTGTTAAGCCGCGGGCTTCCGACCAAGGGCGCGCATGTAACCGTGCTGCGTGAGGCGATGACGTCGGATTTGGAATCCCCGGCGGGCGTGTATTTCGGGACGAGCAGCGGAACGGTGTTCTACTCGCGAACGTCGGGCAACAGTTGGGAAGTGCTGGCCGATAATCTGCCGCCGGTGTATTCAGTGACCGTCGCTGCCGGGTAGTTACTCGAACAAATCCGCAGGCGTGAGCTCGACGCCGAACTCGGGTAGTGCTAGGGAAGGTACCTCGACCAGCCCTTCGTCGCACTTGTACAACCGACGCAAGTAGGGATCGATCAGCCAAACGTGGGGGACGCCCCAGGCACGATACTCCTCTAGCTTCGACCGGACGGCTAGATGCCGATCGTCCGGTGAGAGAATCTCGATGGCAATCAGGGGAGGCGTGTCCGGCAGGCGCTTCTGCGGCGTTTCTAAGAAGACGCACACATCCGGGATCAGAATGAGGCCTTCGCGCAGTCTTACCCGTGTCTCACTACACGGGAAGATCGAAGTCGTTTTGCGCAAAGCCACGAAAAACGCACCCAGGTTCATCTGGGTGAGTCCGTGGGTTGGATCGGGCAAGCTACGCTCCACAAGTTCGCCGTCACGGTATTCACGGTCGACGCCTTCGAAGGAAGTGCGAAGGTACTCTTCAAGAGAGTGAGCCGTTTGGGCGCCCATGGTTCAACTATAGCGTGCGGCAGGCGACAAGATCGCCTGCGTTACGCCGTGACGAGCCCGCGGAACTTTGGCTCCGTGTACCCCGGGAATACATTCTTAATCTCACGATTTCCCAAGTGGACCGTTACCAGCTCACCCAGCACATCCCGAAAGTCGGTCGTGAGATTCAGATCGCGCTGCTCATAAAGCTGCTCCGGCTCGAGCCCCGGCCAGTCGCCATACACCTTGCCGCCTTTGATCGACCCGCCCAGCGCGAACATCACATTCGCGTGGCCGTGATCGGTGCCCCGATTTCCATTCTCGCGCGCAGTCCGCCCGAACTCGCTCATGGTGACGACGGTGACGTCGGCCATGCGATCGCCCAGGTCTTGATAAAACGCAGCCATTGATTGCCCGAGCTCGCTCAGCAGATTCGCAAGCTGGCCCTGCGACGACTTGGGACCAACTTCGTTGGCGTGCGTGTCCCAACCACCCATATCGGTGAAGGCGACCTCCAGTCCGACATCGGCCTTGATCAGCCGCGCGATCTGCATCAGGCTCGGACCCAGCCGTCCGCCGGGATAGCGGGCTCCATTCGCCGGCGTGTACGTTTGCTTCTGGATCGACTGCATCAGCTTCACGGCATCGAACGTTTCGCGGCCGGTGCCGTTGAGCACCTTGTCGAGCGTCCCCGCGTACATGCTCTCGAAACTGGTTGAGCTGCGCTGATCGCGAACCTGAAATTCGTTGAGGTTGTTCACGGCCACCGCATCATTGCGGCCGCGGAGCGCGCGAGGCAGCGCCGAACCCAGACTTACGGCACGCACCGGCGAGATGATTTGCTGCGGCGTCAGCGCGCGATTCAGCCAGCCGTCCGAGGTGCCCTTGCGGCCGGGCGTGCCGGATTCCATGTAATCCTGCGCGTCGAAATGCGAACGCGTTGGATCGGGCGAGCCCGCTGCGTGAACGCACGCGAGCTGTCCTTTGTCCCACAGCGGCTTCAATGGCGCGAGCGACGGATGCAGCCCGAAAAACCCGTCCAGGTCGATCGCCGAATCGGGCGTGCCGTTGGGTTTCGGCAGCGCGAGGTTCGGACGTAGATCGTAGTAGCGCTGCTCGCCGAACGGAACCACCGCGTTCAAGCCGTCCATGGCGCCACGCTGGAAAATCGCCACCAGGATCTTCTTGCGAGGGCTGGGCGCGTCCTGTGCGTAGAGCGCGCGCGACAGCCAGGCGGGCGCGGCACCCATCCCCACCATCGCCATTGCCGAGCTTTTCAGAAAGATACGTCGTGTGGTCATGAAAGTTGCTCCCTTAGCGGCGTTGAAACTCCGGCGACCCGAGCACCAAACCCGCGACCATGGTGGAGGAGGGCTCCCCATTCGGATTCGAGCTCTTCTGCATTTGATCGGCTACCGCTTTGCGAATGGAATCGAGCGTCGCGGTGGATGCGTCGGCGAAAAGTACTTGTCGCGCGGCGCGGGCCGGATCGTTATCGAATTGCTTCGCGTCCAGCTTCACACCCGGGACGCGATTATTCACCAGCGCGATCGCGAAATTCATGCGGCCCAAGAGCGCGGCGGAGTTGACCCACTCCGCATTGGCGCTCGAGTATCCGGTCGGCTCCTGCTTGCGATACAGTGGCTGGCCGAGCTGCTGAAGCTGGTTGGATAACGGGAAAGCGTAATCCACTTGGGCGCCGGTCGCGCGGATCGCGCTTGCGATCATATCCAGCGGCGTTTTGACCTTCGCGTGATACGCCCCGGCTGAGAAAAACTCCTTGGATTCGAGCATCGTTTTGACCACGACGCGAATGTCGCCATTGCTATCCTGGAACGCCTTGGCCATGCGCTCGATCAGCGCAGGCGGCGGCTCGTCGGCGACGAATCGCTTGGCCAGCTTGGTCGAAATGAAGCGTGCCGTCGACGGATGCTTGACCAGAATATCCAGCACCTTCTCCGCGTCTTCTTTCCCACCGCCGGCAGGAATCGTCACGCCCAGGACGACTTTCTCGCCCTTGTCGTGGGTGCGGTCGTTGTACATGAACGCGCCGCCCTGCTGCGGATTGCGAATGGTCCAGCCGGTGAACGCGCGCGCCACGGCGATGATGTCCTTTTGCGTATAGCCGCCATCGACGCCCAGCGTGTGGAGCTCCATCAGCTCGCGCGCGTAATTTTCGTTGAGACCGCGCGCCTGACGCGGCGGGCCGCCTTTGGCGTTGCGGCGATTCGCCATCGCAGGCGGAGGCGCTACGCTCTGCCAGTTATCCAGGTAGAAAAGCATCGCGGGGCTGGCGGCGGTGGCAGCGAGAAGCTCGCGGAACTTGCCCAGCACGTGCGGACGAATAGCGTCGCGCTCGTAGCTGGTCACCATGAAGCGATCCGCGCCCTTATCGAGAAAAACGTTGAAGTGGTTGTACCAGAAATCCACCAACTGTTCTTCGAGCTGATGCGTGCTTAGAATGGCCCGATAGAGTTTGCCTTCCGTGAGATCGGCATTCACCACTTGCTGCGGCTGATTCGCCAGCATCAGGCGGCGGCGCATTTCGGCGGGGGCGTTGGCCATCAACTGATTGCGCATCGGCGGAGGCATCGCGACCACGATGTCGTCGAGCTTATCGGCAGGCAGCGATGCCAGCAGCTCTTTCTTCTGATCGGGCGTGCCGTTGCGCAGCGTGCGGATCTGATCGCGCGGGATCAGTTCTTCGAGCGACACCACCGGCTCCATCGGAGCGTCGTCAGGCCCGTCCTTCTTAATTTTGATGCGCTTGATCTGGCGCTCGACCGCGGCGCGCGCCACTGGATCCTCGGGGAGCGGCTGCCGTCCAGCGGCCACCGCGCGAATGAGCTGCGGCGGCGGATACGCGCGCACCATGTCTTCCTGCGACATGCGGAGCGATTCGAGCGGCTCCAGCTTCTTCGCTAGCTCCGGATTCTCGGCGAGCTTTTCGGGGTGAAGCTGCTGATCGATCCACTTCTTCAGTCCCATTTTCTTGACGGCTTCGACGTCGCCAGGACGCGGCCCGAAGGTGAGCCGGTCGAGCGCGTGCAGGATTTGTTGATCCTTGTTGAGTTTTTTCTGAAACTGGCTGAAGTCGGCCGGGGCGGCCATCGGAGGCTTCTTGCTGCTGCTCGCCGGAAGGCCGGTGGCGCACAGGAATGCGAGCGCCAGGGCTAAGGATTTCTGCATCATTTCCGCGTTACCCTCTTTACACTATATAAACGCTGGCCGAGCCAAGAAGTTGACTCCGATTATGGAATGTTCATGGCTCGGCAGGTCCGATCCAGGAATCCGTCGGTCATTCCGGCGATGTAATCGCACACCTGGCGGTGCAGCGGCTGGCCGGCTGAATCCTCTAAGTAGTTGGCAGGTAAGCGGTCGGGGTGTTCCAGAAACAGCTCGAAGAGCGCCGCGATCCGACCGATGGACTGGCGGCGCGCCTCGGCTAACTGCTCGGTCTGATAGACGCGGGACTTCAGGAAAGCCTTCAGCTCGGCGGTCCCGATCGCGGTTTCGGGGGTGAACCGGGCAACACGGGCCGGGTGCTCCCGAACCTCGCCCACGCTTTTCAGCGGGGACGCCGCGGCCAGCGTTCCTTCCACTAACCCGGAAACCAGCCAGTCGATCAGCCCTCGCACGATTTCGTGCAGTCGCACACGATCGCTCGCGCCGGGGTACTGGAAGGATGCGATTTCGTCCAGCTCGCGAAACTTGGCGACGGCGCTGCTCGCGTCGCCGATCGTGACCAGTCCGGCCAGAAACCCGTCGTCCAGATCAGCGGTGTTGTAGGCGATCTCGTCGCATAGATCGATGAGTTGCGATTCGAGCGGAGGGCGTAGGCTCGGCAGATACTCATCCAACTCCGGAAATTCGCCCACGGCGAAATCGCGCGAGTGTTTGACGATTCCCTCGCGCACCTCGAAGGTCAGGTTCAGACCGGGGAAGCGTGCGTAGGGATGCTCGAACGTTTCGACCACGCGCAAGGCATGCCGATTATGCTCGAAGTGTTCGCCGAAGCGGCGCATCAGGCGATCGAGTTCCTCTTCGCCCGCGTGTCCGAAGGGTGGATGACCGACGTCATGCGCGAGCGCCAATGCTTCGGTCAGATCTTCGTCCAGGCCCAACACGCCCGCGACCGTTCGCGCGATCTGCGAAACCTCGATGGTGTGGGTCAGTCGATTGCGGAAATGATCGGAGACGCCGGGCGTGAACACCTGCGTCTTATTTTCCAGGCGCCGAAAAGCCCGCGAGTGCAGCACGCGGTCGCGATCGCGCTGAAATTCGTTGCGATACGGATGCGGAAGTTCCGGGTAGCGCCGCCCTCGAGATTGCTCGGGGCGAAAACGCAGGTGCGCGAGCGGAGTATCGGCGACTGCCGCGATCACCTATTTCCCAGGGCAGGGGGCGGTTTCGCCCAGCGCCTGAACGGCCGCGCGGCTTATCGCGCTGCGATCGGCTCGCAACGGTTCAAGCAGGCGGCGCGCTTCGCACGGATCGGATTTGCCGACCAGTTGCGCCAACAGGATGGTGGCCTGTTCCTTCGAAACGGTGGTAGCAGGCTTGGCGACGGCTTGCTGCAAGACTTTCTTGGCTTCGTCCGTCTTGCCCTGAGTAATCAGCGTTTCCGCCACTGAGAGTCGGGCTAGTGCGGCGTAGTTCGAGGGGCCGGAATCCATTACCTTGCGGAATCGTTTCTCGGCTTCGGCGAGGTTGCCTTTGTCCGAGTAATCGGCGGCCAAATAAATCTCGGCGTAAGAACCTTCCGCGGTGCCTGGATACTTGGCGGCGATGGCGGCCATGGCAGCGTTGCGAGCCTTGATCTTTTCTTCTATGGTCGGGAAGTTGAGATTGGTCGGCTGTGGGTTGGTCCCGACCGTAGCGTCGTCGATCTTGAGAGCCGCGGCCAGTTCATCGGCGCGAATTTCCACCTGGCGGCGCATATAAAAGTAGATTCCGGCGCCAATGAGGATCACGACCAGGGCGATCAGCGCATAGCGCTTCACCTGCGAGCCGTGCTCGGAAATGTAATCGAAAGTATGACCGACCTCAACTGCAAACTTATCGGTCTTCAGGTCTTTACGTGTGTGTCGATCCAATGCAAAAACTCCAAACTTTAGCTTACCAGGAGCAAGGAGCCAGGACAGCGGACAGGGGACGGTAAGAAGTGGTCAGTGGCTGTGGTGGCCAGTTAAGAAGGACCTCCAGACTTCTGACTTCTTGCTCCTGTCTCCTTGCTCCTTTGCTCCTGACTCCTGTCTCCTTGGTCCTGGCTCCTCTTTTTGCCCATTTCGGATAAACTGGTTCGATTCTCATGATTTATTCCCGCTCCGCTGAATACGCGGTACGCGCGTTTATCCACTTAGGATCGCTGCCCCAAGGCGAATACGCGCTGGTCAAGCACATCGCTGCCGATGCGGGAATGCCCGCGCCCTTCCTGGCCCATATCCTGCAAACCCTGGTGCGCGTCGGACTGCTCGAATCGAGCAAAGGACCGGGCGGCGGATTCCGCCTGCGACTGCCTGCGTCCGACATTTCGCTGGCCCGGGTAGTCGAGGCAGTGGACGGCCCCGGACGCTATCTGACTTGCCCCGCGGGCCTGCCCGAATGTAACGATCGAGTCGAGTGCGGGATGCATGACTCCTTCCAGCCGGTGCGGTCGCGTATCATAGAGTATCTGGAGGGGACGTCCGTCGCCGAGTTGGCGAAAGCACTGGGCGAGAAGCGCCGGAAGCTGGCCCGGCCACGTCGGCGCGCTGCCGCAAGTAAGAAAACCGCGGCGAAATAGCCCGCTGCGCGGTCCCCCTTGATGAAGGAGAAAGCTGTCATGCAGAATTCCGTCCTGGTCCCGATGGTGGTGGAGCAGACTTCGCGCGGCGAGCGCGCATTCGATATCTACTCGCGCCTGCTCAAAGAGAACATCATCTTCCTGGGGACGCCCATCGACGATAACGTGGCCAACCTGGTGATTGCGCAGATGTTGTTCTTGGCCGCCGAGGATCCGGAGAAAGACATTTCTCTGTACATCAATTCGCCCGGCGGTTCGATCACCGCGGGCCTCGCGATTCTGGATACCATGCGCCTAGTTGAGCCGGACATCGTGACCTATTGCGTGGGTCAGGCCGCCTCCATCGCCGCCGTCCTGCTGGCCTGCGGGAGCAAGGGCAAGCGCTACAGCCTGCCGCATTCGCGCATCCTGATTCACCAGCCGTGGATGAGCGGCCTGGGTGGTCAGGCCGCCGATATCGCGATTCACGCCAAGGAAATTCTGCGGATGCGGGAAATCCTGAACGAAATCCTGGCCGAAGCGACGAATCAAACACTCGAGCGCGTCTCCCGTGACGTCGATCGCGACTACATAATGGAGCCCGACCAGGCCGTTGAGTACGGCATGATCGACCGCATCATCGCCAGCCGCGCGCTGCAGCCCGTCACGTCGTAACGAACGTCCTCCGATAGGAGTTGCCTCATGCCGAAGGAATACATCGAGCAACGCGACGGTAATTACTATATTGCCGGTACGCGAATCTCTTTGGATTCGATCGTGTGGGCGTTCCATCGCGGCGAGTCTCCGGAGACGATTTGCCAGAACTTCGAACTTCTTCACCTGGAAGAGGTCTACGGGGCCGTCGCGTTTTACCTGGCGAACCAGGCGGATATCGATGCTTACCTGGAACGTCAGAGCGAAAAATGGGCTGAAGGGAAGAGGAACGCCCCACCGCTGCCAGTGGATCTGCGCAAGAGACTGGCGCGCGCGCGCGACGATATTCACTCGACTCGTTCCTCTTGAAAGTCCGATTCCTAGCGGACGCAGATCTCAACAGAGCGATCGTGAGTGGGGTTCTGCGTCGCGAGCCGGATGTGGATTTCCTGACCGCAAGGGCGGCCGGATTGCGAGGCATGAGCGATGCGGACGTCCTGTTGTTGGCGGCAGAGCGTCAACGCGTTCTGGTGTCGCACGACGTCGGCACCATGCCAGCTCATTTTGATGCACTAAAGCTCTCGGGACAACGTTGTTCTGGCGTGTTGCTGATTCCGCAGCGCATCGATATCGGAACGGCGATCGAAGAACTCCTCCTGATCTGGTTGGCATCGGATGCAGCGGAGTGGGAAGATCGACTTGACTGGTTGCCGCTGTGAGTCCGCTGGGCCTGGTCGACACGGGCCCTGCAAAATTTGTTACGTTGACGATCGTCTGCCTATGACTGTCCGCTAGCTCCAATCCGGGCCGTTTCCTCAACGATCCGGGATTGGTGTCTCTCCTCGCCATCCACCGCGGTTCATTGGAGAACAGTCATGACTCTCGAGTCTCTCGGGGCGGACGCGTCCGTCCACAAGCTCTTTCAACCCCACGCTGCACGAGGCCTCGTGCTGGCCCGCGTGGCCGTTTCGCAGCGCGATCGTTACCAGCTATTCACCGCAGCGGGCGAATTACCCGCCGAAGCATCGGGCGCGTTGTGGCATCGAACGCCCGACCGCTCCGGTATGCCCGTCACCGGCGATTGGGTGGCCGCGCGCATCGTCGACCCGTCCTTCGCAATCGTCGAGGACGTGCTGCCGCGCAAGACCGTCTTCTCGCGCAGAGCCGCGGGCCGGCGCGAAGATCAGCAGGCGGTGGCCGCCAACATCGACCTTGTCTTCCTGGTCTGCGGGCTCGATGGCGATTTCAACTTGCGGAGAATCGAACGCTACCTCACGCTCGCTGCTGAATCCGGAGCCGAGGCCGTCGTCGTCCTCAACAAGTCGGATCTGTGCGCCGACATCACGAGTCGGCTCACCGAGACTGCAACGGTAGCGCGCAGCGTACCGACCGTGGCCGCAAGTACGAGGACGCCGGAGGGTCTCGACGCGGTGCGCGCGTTTCTGGCGTATGGGCGCACAGTCGCGCTCCTAGGTTCCTCGGGCGTTGGAAAATCGGCCATCGTAAATGGTCTGCTCGGCGAAGACCGGCTGCGGACCGGGGAAGTGCGCGAGTCCGATAGCCGCGGGCGCCACACCACTACGCACCGGGAACTGATTCCGCTCGCGTCGGGCGGCGCCCTAATCGACACGCCCGGCATGCGCGAGTTACAGCTCTGGGCGGGACAGGATAGCGTCGACCAGACGTTCGACGAAATCGCGGAGATCGCCGCCGCTTGCCGCTTTCGAAACTGTTCGCACTCCGGCGAAATTGGCTGCGCTGTGGCGAGCGCGATCGCCGAAGGCGTGATCAGCGAGGAACGTTGGCAGAGTTATCGCAAGCTGATCGCGGAAGTAAACCGGCACGCGCTCATGACCAACCCGGTGGCGGCAGCCGAAAGTAAGAAGAAGCTCAAAGCCCTGCACAAGGGCATGCGCGCGCATTATCGGAAGAACGAATGGTAACGGGTTGAGGTTGTGGCGCGGGCTTGAGCCCGCAGCGGTGGCTTTAGCCACCGAATAAATTTTGCGAAAATCAACTCGTGCTGCGCCTGCGATTCAAGAAGAAGAACGATGGCACCGCGGTCATCACTGCGGTTCGCGCGGACGGCTCGTCCACTCACCATTCGATCGGAAAAGCCGACGCCTACGGACCGATCCACGACTTCGCGCACTACGTGGTCGAGACCTACTTCGGATTCCCGCGCGGGTTCTACGGCTTGCTGGCCGAAGGCTGGAACATCGAGGATTTCGAATCTGGCGCGCGTGGCCCGATTCCGCACGACGCCGGGCTGCCTGAGCAATTGGCCGGGTTAATTTCGAACAACGTAGTGAACCAGCACCGCTTCACCGCTGACGACATCAATCGCACGGTGGGTCGCGACGTGCTCACACCCGATCAGTTGGACGATCTGGAGCGGGCGATTCTGGATCTCTGCGCGAAATGGCGCGCATTGCCGCCCGGCGAAACGCTGGAACTCGAGTTCCTCGCCGACGATCCTTCCTACGCAGTCCGCCCAAAAGACGCTTCGATATACTTGTAGCTCAACCTATGAGAGAAGCCGTTGTAGTGGCCAGCTCGCGGACCGGCCTCGCGAAATCTTTCCGCGGATCTTTCAACATGACGCGCCCGGACGACCTGGCCGCGCACTGCATCAAGGACGTTCTGCGAAAGACCCCGCAACTCGATCCTTCGGAAATCGAAGACGTTATTCTTGGCTGCGCGCAGCCGCATGGAGCGCAGGGGTCGAACGTCGCGCGCATCGCAGCGGTGCTCGCCGGTTTGCCCGTAACGGTGGCCGCGACCACCGTCAACCGGTTCTGCTCTTCCGGCCTGCAGGCCATCGCTATGGCCGCGCACCAGATCATTAACGAAGGCGCCGAAGCCGCGATCGGCGGCGGTACCGAAAGCATCTCGCTCACCGCGCGTGATAGCGATCCCAATCCGTGGGTCAAGGAGCATGTCCCCGGGATCTACATGGTGATGGGCGATACGGCGGAAGTGGTCGCCAAGCGCTACAACGTAAGCCGCCAGACGCAGGACGAGCTGTCACTGCTGAGCCAGCAGCGGACGGCGCGCGCGCAGCAGGAAGGTTTCTTCGACGGCGAGATCGCGCCCATGAAAGTCACCAAGGCGCTGTTCGATAAAAAGACCGGCGAGAAGACTGGAACGGAAGAAGTCTGCTGCAATCGCGACGAATGCAATCGGCCCGACACCACTCTCGAAGGCTTGCTCGGACTCAAGCCGCACTTCGATCCGAATAGCGGCCAGGGCAGCGTCACCGCCGGCAACGCGTCGCAGCTTTCCGATGGTGCGTCGGCCACGTTGCTCATGTCGCGCGAACGCGCCGACAAGTTGGGCATTCCCTACAAACTCGTATTCCGCGGGTTTGCCGTCGCCGGTTGCGAGCCCGACGAAATGGGCATCGGCCCGGTGTTCGCCGTTCCAAAACTGCTCAAGCGGCAGGGCCTGAAAATGGGCGACATCGATCTATGGGAGCTCAACGAAGCGTTCGCGGTACAGGTGGCTTACTGCCGCGACCGGCTCGGCATCCCGCAAGAGCTTCTCAACGTGAACGGCGGATCCATCGCCATCGGGCATCCGTTCGGCATGACCGGATCGCGCATGGTGGGCACCATGGCCAATGAGATGGCGCGACGCAAAGCGCGCTACGGCATCGTCACGATGTGCATCGGCGGCGGCCAAGGCGCGGCGGGCTTATTCGAGCGCGCGGCGTAATCGCGAACGGCGTGCATGCCCATTGACCCTTCGGCGGTGATTGCGCCCACCGCGCGCGTTCACCCGCATGCCGTGATCGGGCCCGGCGTCGTGATCGGCGAGTACGCGATCGTCGA
>DASYPO010000074.1:0-5028 GCA_036006545.1 Bryobacteraceae bacterium | reverse complement strand
AGTTCTGCCGCGTGGGCCGGCATGCGATGGTGGGCGGCTACAGTGTGATCACGCAGGACGTGCTGCCGTTTTCGATGACGGTGAGCGCGCGCGAGGCGAAAATATTCGGCGCGAACGCGACCGGTCTCGAGCGGCGCGGATTTCCGCCTGAAGTGGTCGACGCACTACACAAATCGTTCCGCTTGCTGACGCGCTCGGGACTGAATACCTCGCAAGCAGTGGAACGCATTCGCGCCGACGTGCCCGCATCACCGGAGATCGAAACGCTGCTCGAATTCATCAGCGCATCCGAGCGCGGGTTCGTGAAGTAAGCATGCCGCCGAACAAAACGATCGGAATGATCGCCGGCAACGGGCGGTTTCCACTGCTCGCTCTCGAAGCCGCCCGTCGCGCGAATCGCGACGTCGTCGCCATCGGGATCAAAGAGGAAGCGTCGAAAGAGATCGAGTCGCTCGCGGCCAAATGCCACTGGATTTCGCTGGGAGCGCTCAGTAAGCTGATCGACATCTGCAAATCAGAAGGCATCACGCAGATCATGATGTGCGGGCAGGTCAAGCACGCCAAGATCTTTTCGTCGATCGTTCCCGACTGGCGGCTGGTGAAACTTCTAGCATCGGTCGAGACGAAAAACACCGATGGATTGATTGGCGCTGTCGCCAAGGTGCTGGGCGATGAAGGAATCGAGTTGGTGGATTCGACGCTTCTTCTGAAAGACCTGTTGGCTGTCGAAGGCGTGCTCACGCGACGCAAGCCTTCAGACGAGGAGACGCGCGACCTCGACTATGGCCGTCGCGTCGCCGGTGCGCTCGCTGCGGTTGATGTTGGTCAGAGCGTCGCGATTGCAGAACGCGCCTGCGTCGCGGTCGAGGCGATGGAAGGGACCGACGCCATGCTGCGGCGCGCGGCGTCCTTGGTCGAAGGCAAGCCGTTGCGATTGGTGAAGGTTTCGCGGCGTCGGAAGCACATGCTGTTCGACGTGCCCGTGGCAGGGCCGGAGACCATCGCGG
Source organism: Bryobacteraceae bacterium (assembly GCA_036006545.1). Lineage (GTDB taxonomy): Bacteria > Acidobacteriota > Terriglobia > Bryobacterales > Bryobacteraceae > Palsa-187. The sequence goes on along the minus strand of DASYPO010000074.1, from coordinate 4,021 downwards.
TCATGCGCGAAACCGGCACAACCGCGATGGCGCTCGACGCAGGCCGAACATTGCTGATCGATCGCGACGAGTTGATCGCCCGCGCCGACGCGGCGTCGATCGCAATCGTCGCGTATGCACCGGAAGAGTAACCGCTAAAACCCCACGTACTGCACTTCCTCTTCGAGATCGAATCCGAACCGTTCCCGTACCCGCTGCTTCAGCTCGTCGATGATGCGACGCACCTGCTCGGCCGTCCCGCCCGCGTCATTGTAAATCAGATTGGCGTGATAATCCGCCACGCGAATTCCGCCGTCCGACATGCCTTTCGCACCCGCGACCTCGAGAAAATATGCCGACGGAACCTTCCCTTCACGAACAACTCGCTCGGGAACCTGCGCGCGCACCGCCTCCGGCAACTCGACCAACAATAGATTTTTGAAAATGCTCCCCGCGCAGCGCATCGTCGGCGGATACTTCTCGTTGCGGATCTTGAGAATCCCGTCAGCGGTAGCCCGCAACGCAACGCGATCGCCGGCCTCCAGCCGCAACGTCGCCGACAGCACGATCCACTCCTTGCGTCGCTTGAAAATGCTCTCGCGGTACCGAAACTCGCACTCGGCGTTTCCGATCTCGCGCACCGCGCGTCCGTCGAAAAAGCGCACCGATTCTACGCGCTCGTGAATCGATTGCCCATATGCGCCGGCATTCCCATAAATCGCGCCACCAACCCAGCCTGGAATTCCGGTCATGGTCTCGATCCCGTGCAACCCTGCGTCGATCGTCGCATCGACCAGCGATTGCAGCATCGCACCCGAGCCCGCACTCGCGTATCCGCCGGTGATGTCGATCGAGCCCGCGGTGTAGCGCAGAACCACGCCGTCGAACCCCTCGTCGCTGACTACAAGATTGGTTCCGCCGCCGATTACCGAGAGCGCGGCGCCCGCTGAGCGAATCGTCTCGATCGCCGCCGCCAGCGCTGCTTCGGTCGAGGCATCCGCCAGAATTCGCGCCGGTCCGCCGATCGCAAATCGCGTGTGAAGCGCCAGCGGGACGTCTTGGGAAACTTGTAAATTGGGAATCGCCGCGAGGCGTTCGAGCATCAAAGCACAAGTATAGAGGAGGGTCGCGATGTTCCCGGGATTTCCCGCCGAAGGGCTCGAGTTTCTGCGCAAGCTGGCCAAAAACAACAAGCGTGAATGGTTCCAGCCACGCAAGGAGATCTTCGAAGCGAAGGTCAGGCAGCCGATGATCGACCTGGTGGAAGCCGTCAACGCCGAACTATTGAAGTTCGCGCCCGATCATATCAACGATCCTAAGAAAGCTGTCTACCGGATCTATCGCGACACGCGTTTCAGCGCCGACAAGACGCCTTACAAGACGCACATCGCAGCCGTGTTTCCGCCGCGCGGGAAGCCTCGCGAGGCCAGCGCCGGATTCTACTTTCACGTTTCCGATACGCAGGTGGGCATTGCGGCGGGGTCGTACATGCCGGGCCCGGAGCAGTTGCTGGCGATCCGCACCTGGCTGGCCGACAATCACAAAGCGTTTCGGAAAGCCGCCGCCGCCGCGAAGGGCATGGGCAAACTGCAGGGCTCGACCCTCACGCGCCCGCCGAAGGGCTTTGACGCGGCGCACCCCGCGATCGACCTGATCAAGATGAAGCAGTGGGTGTTTTGGGACCAGCTCGATCAAAAGGTCGCGTCGACGCCTAGGATCGTCGGCGAATTGGTCAAACGTTTTCGCGCGGTCGCGCCCGTGGTCAAGATGCTGAACTCGGCCGCGCCGAAGCGAGCCGCCGCACGCGCAATGGTCGATTTCTAGAACGGCTCGATCGCTCCGCCGCCGGTCGGCGCTGCCGCAGGCGCGTCCTTCTTCATCTGCTTCAGTTCTTTTTCACGCTCGAGCACCGACACGCCTTTTGAAATCCAGGCTGGCGCGTCATTGCCTTTTAGATACGTATCGAACCACGCGTTAATGCGGCGATGATAATCGATCTGATTCGCTTTCACTGCGAGGCCGTGATTCTCCCCTGGATACACCAGCAGCACCAACTGCTTCCCTGCCCGCCGCGCGAGATTGTATAACTCCAGGTCCTGGTGCCAATCCGATGCGCCGTCTTTATCGCCGACGCACAGCAGCAGCGGGTTCCGCATTTTGTTCACGCTGAACACAGCGGAGTTGCGAATGTACGCGCCCGGATCCTCCCACAGCGGAACTTCCATACGTTCCTGGCCGACCTCGGCATGACTCGTCTCGGGAACGCCGGTATTCCAGTAAATCTCGCCATACGACGACACGAGGTTGGTCAGCGGCCCACCGGCCGCGCCCGCAGCGAACATGTCGGTCTGCGTGAGCACGAAGGCCGTTCCGAATCCGCCCCACGAATGGCCGATGAGACCGATGCGTTTCGCGTCCACCATTCCGGTCGCGATTGCAGCTTTCGTCGCCGCCGTGACGCATTCCACCACAGACATGCCGGGTTCGCGCGGGCGAAAAACGATGTCCGGCATGAACACGAAATAGCCGCGCGCGCTCCACGCCGCAGCGTTATACGTACTGCGTTCACTCGGCACGCTGTAACGATGCAGTAACTGGCTCTCGCGCTCGTAGATGTGCACGATCATCGGGTACTGCTTGCCGGCTTCGTAATTCGCCGGATAGATCAGCGCGCCTTGCAGCCGCTCGCCGCGCGGACTCTTATAGTCGACCAACTGGCTGCGACCCCACGCGTACTGCGCCGCGAATGGATTCGTCTCGCTGATTTGCTTCGCGTTTTTCAGGTCGGCCGCGGCAACAAAAATGTCGGGCGAATCGTTGAAAGCTTCGGAAGTGTAGACATAGGTGTCGCCGCTCTTGGCCTTCATGAGCCGACCGATGCTCTTGTCGACTAGCAGGGAGCGCTCCACCTTCCCGTCCACAAGTCGCGCATAACCGGATTGCTTGTTCCAGATGCCGTACAGGCTGAGGTACACCGGCTTCGATAAATCGATTGCCTCTTCGCGGCCTCCACCAAAACGCGAACCACCGCCGAAGCTGCCGCCCGCGGAATCGCGCACATCCACGTAACGATGCCGAAGCTGCTCCGCAGAACCATCCGTCAGGCGCTGGGGCTTCGCCCCATCCGGGAACAGCTGCCACAGATCGGTCTCGTCGTAAACGATCACGCTAGCATCGTCCTTGGTCCAGCCGGCGACGCCGTAGGGCGGCTTGTGCCGCACCGGATAATCGTTTTCCTTATTCGTAAAATTGACGCGAGCTTCCTTACTCACATTGCGCTGTGTTCCGTTGTCGAGATCGTAGATGGTGTATTCGCCATCCAAAAAATTCAGTGCGTAGCGACCACCCGGGCTGAACCACACGGGCGGAACTAATCTCCGCACTACTTCCGTGCGGGTACCGGTCGAGATGTCGACTTTCGAAACATCCGCGAAACGGCGCCCGAACATCCCGTCGGTTTCATACGGCGATTCGTCGACCGCCAGCGCGCGATTGCCCTGCCGCGGGAGTTGCACATTCTCCTTCGGATTCGTACTCAGCGCCACCAGCTTGTTGGCGTCGAGATTCCACGCGGCGAGTGCGTTACGATCGCGATCGCGTGCGATGCGCAGCTTCTGTTCGGAGATGACGTTCACATCCCGTGCGTGCCAGATCTCGACGTTCGAAGGCTCGCCATCGCTCTTCAGAGCATCGGCCTTGCGATCCCAATCGGCCAAGCCCACGAACAGCGTCCGTCCGTCGTCCGACCATTGCGGCGTGCGCGCAGACACCACGCGCTTTCCGACCGGCGCGTCGGTGAAACGTTTCTCACCGAGATTCTTCCACGCGAGCACGGTGTACGATTCGCCGTCGTACTGCCCATCCTTGCGCGAACGCAGCGCGGCCAGATCGCTCGAATCCTTGCGCCAGACCACGCCAGTAAAGATCGCCTGCCCCGAGTCCATAATCTTCAGATCACCCTTCGCCGGATCGAAAACGTTCAGGCCATTTCCAGCACGGCCCTCGGCGCCGATGGTCATCGCGATGCGCGTACCCTTGTCCT
>DASYPO010000073.1:0-3139 GCA_036006545.1 Bryobacteraceae bacterium | reverse complement strand
GCAAGCCGCCCGAGAGCGAAGTACAGACCTACTCCAATAGCAACTCCCAGCAGGATCCGCTTCGCTGATTCGGAAAGCATGTTGCCGACCACGCTCGCCGACGTTGCCCCCAGGGCCATACGCACTCCCATTTCCCAGGTTCTCGCCGTAACCGCGGCGGCAGTGACACCGTAGACGCCGATCATCGCGAGCAACAACCCAAGCAACCCGAAAGATGAAAGAAGCGCGGTCTGGAATCGATGGTCTCCGGTCGATTGTGTCAGCACCTCGGTCAATGGACCCAGTCCATCGATCGGCTGCGCGGAATCCACCGACCAAATCGCACGCTCGATGTCACGTTTGAACGAAGGGGCGTCGTTCGCCGTGCGGACTACAAGGCTCACGCGTGCAGTCGCAGTGTTCTGCTGAAGATAAGCTACATAAAGCGTTGCATCGGGCTGTACTCCAAGTCCGATGTCCATGACATCGCCCGCGACCCCCACGATTGTCATCCACGCGGCTGTGGGATTGTTGCGGCGGATGCGGTGACCGACGGCGCTTTCGTTGGGCCACATCTGTTGCGCCAAACGCGCGTTTACCATGCACACTGGCGTAGATCCCTGCTGGTCGCGATCGTCAATCGCGCGTCCCTCGATCACCGGCGCGCGCAACGCAGCGAAATAACCGGGCGTCACGTGCCGGATATGAAAGTTTTCCGCGTTCTTCGCGTCTGTGGTCCGTCCTTCCACCCAAGCCATCGTCTGCATACTTTGGTTCGGTTGGAAAGTCGTCTGCGTAGTGCCCGCTGCTAGCACGCCTGGAATCGCTGAAATCCGGTCCAACATCTGGCGGACGAATCGCGCGCGGCCACCGGCATCGGTATAGCGCAGAGGCGAGAGCCGGATTTGACCGGTCCATACCCGTTCGGCCGAGAAGCCCGGCGACGTCGCCAACAGGCGCTGTAGGCTGATCAGAAATACGCCCGATGCGCACAGCAGCGTGACCGCGATCGCGACCTGGGCCACCACCAGTCCCGCGCGGATGCGGCGCTCCAGCAAACCTCCCCCGACCCGCGCGGCCGAGGCTCGCGCCAGAGCAGTTTCGGTGCTCGATTCCTGCGCGCGGAACGCAGGAATCACGCCAGCCAGAATCGCGACCGTTAGCGTGACGCACAAGCCAAACGCAGCCACACGCCAATCCAGGGACGCATCGATCGGCGCCTGCCCCTGGCGGGCATAGAGGGTCAGAAACAGGCGTACCACCCAATTCATGACAGCCATTCCCAGCGCTCCCCCGATCAGCGCGATCACGCCGGTTTCGACCAGTTGCAGCCGGGCAAGCCTCCAGCGATCCCCACCGATGACGGCTCGAATCGCGAATTCGGTTCGGCGGATCGAAAGATGTCCCAGCATTAAATTGAACACGTTGACGCAAGCCAGCAGCAGCAACAGAGCAACGGCCCCGGCGAGCATCAGCAGCGCTGGACGTTTGGTGCCGTAGATCTGCTCCCGCAGGTCGCGGACCAACGGTTTTGCATGCGCATTGGCAGCCGGGAAATCATGCGCGATCCGGGCGCTGATCCCCGCAAGTTCCTCCCGTGCCTGATCGCGAGTTACTCCGGGGCGGAGTCTGGCGATGATGCTCATGATGCGAATTCCGGCACGACTCGGCTCCATCAGCGGACGCAAGGGGATCCAGATTTCGGACGGCGTGGTGAGCAGGCGAAATCCCGCCGGCATCACGCCCGCGATTTCGTAAGAAGCTCCGTCCAGCACCAGATTCTTTCCAAGCGGCGATTCAGTCGCAGAAAAGTGTTGTTTTACAAATGCGTCGCTAACGACTGCAAAGTGTGCGTCGGCTTTTTCTTCTTCCGCACTGAACACACGCCCCATCGCCGGAGCGACGCCTAACGTCGAAAACAAACCGCTGGTGACCGCGGCGCCGTTAACCACCTCCGGATCGCCGCGGCCGCTGAGCGCGATAAGGCGTGGCTCTACGCCCTCCATCGAACTGAACGAGTGGGCCTCTCGCCAACTCAAGAGCTCGATTTGCGACGGTACAAAAAGGGCGCTGAGATCGCCGTTCCAGTTCGGTGTGATGTAGACGTTGAGAAGGGTGAGACGGTCGGGATCTCTATAGGGGAGTGGACGAAGCAGCGTCGCATCCACGACCGAAAAGACGGCGGTGGTCGCGCCGATTCCCAGCGCAAGCGTAAGGATCGCCGCCACTGCAAACAACCGATGCCGCAGCAGCATCCGGAACGAAAAACGAAAATCGTTGGAGAGGCCTTGGAAAAAAGCGATTCCCCATGCGTCTTTGCTTTGATCTTTCACCTGGCTGATTCCTCCTAATTCGATTCTCGCGATGCGTTCCGCATCGGCGCGCGTGTGCCCTTTGGCCTGGAGTTGTTCGATATATCCTTCGCGATGGAAGCACAGTTCGTCGTCAAGATCACTCTCCGCCGATCGCGGCCTGAAAAGCGCTCGCACGCGGAAACGCAGATCGTTCAGCATGTCTTGAGCACGCGGTCCACGGCGACGACCAATCGCTGCCAGTCAACCGTTTCACGGTCGAGTTGTTTCTTCCCAGTCCGCGTGAGGCGGTAATACTTCGCGCGGCGGTTCTTCGTCGAAACGTCCCAGGACGCCGCAATCCAGCCGCGGCGTTCGAGCCGGTGCAGTGCAGGATACAGCGAGCCCTGTGGCACCTGCACGACGTCACGGGTGACCTGCTGAATGCGCTGTGAAATCGCCCAGCCGTGCATCGGCTCTAGCGTAATGATTTGAAGAATGAGTAGGTCGAGCGTTCCTTGAGGAAGCTCAACCGAGTCAGAAGGAGGCACAGTCGCTCAATCTTATCGCTGGTGTTGTAGAAGTGCAAGGGGAAGATGGATTGTTCGGCCGCGTTCCTAATTCGTTACCGTAAGAAGTTCGCAAGTGTTCGACTACATCGAGTCGCTGGTTCCCAGTGTGGCCCGAAAGTTCCAGAAGCTGCCTCGCGCCTACCGCTCGATCGTTTACTCGGTTGAAGCGCGAGGCTTGGGGATTTGGCACAGTCATGGCTCAGTTTTGGGCTGGAAAAGTGATGGAAGTCGGATGCTTGGCTCAGAAGTGTTTTAGAATCAAAAGAGCAGTGAATGTCGGGGCGTAGCGCAGCCTGG
>DASYPO010000072.1:0-3524 GCA_036006545.1 Bryobacteraceae bacterium | reverse complement strand
AACTCCGGGAGGCGAATCGCGCCGCATCTCCTCGGGCAGGATCGGCTCCGGTCCAAGAAGTTCCGCGATCTCGTCCGCTTCAACTTTGAACGGACCCGCGGCATCTTCGGCATAGCGCAGCGCGATCTTGCGGATCACGCGGCCCAGCGCCTGCTCCAAGCGGCGCACGCCGGCCTCACGCGTGTAGCTGCTGATGATTTTGATCAGCGCGCCGTCAGTGATTTCGCATTTCTCCGTCGAGAGGCCGGCTTGAATCAATTGACGCGGCAGCAAATATCGCCGCGCGATGACCGCCTTCTCTTCTTCGCTGTATCCCGACAACCGTAGGATTTCCATGCGATCCAGCAGTGGCGCGGGAATCGTGTCCAGCGAATTCGCCGTGGTGATGAACAGCACTTTCGACAAATCGAACGGCAGGTCCAGATAGTTATCGCGAAAAGTCTTATTCTGTTCCGGATCCAACACTTCGAGCAATGCCGCCGCGGGATCGCCGCGGAAATCGCGACCGAGCTTGTCGACTTCGTCCAGCATCAGTACCGGATTTGCCGTGCCCGCCCGGCGCATCGCCTGAATGAGGCGGCCGGGTAGCGCACCGATGTAGGTCCGGCGATGACCGCGCAGTTCGGCCTCGTCGTGCATGCCGCCCAGGCTCATGCGCTCGAACTTGCGGCCCAAGGCCCGCGCGATCGATTGACCCAGCGAGGTCTTACCAACACCGGGCGCGCCGACCAGGCAAAGAATCGGGGCTTTCGCCTCGGGATTCAGCTTCAGTACGGCGAGCTGTTCGAGAATCCGCTCTTTCACCTTGGTGATGCCGTAGTGGTCTTCGTCCAGCACTTGGCGCGCTCGGGCGATTTCCAAATTGTCGTCGCTACGAATTTTCCAGGGCAGCTCGATCACGTATTCGAGCCAGGTGCGAATCACGTTAAACTCGGGCTGCGCGCTGGGAATCTTCTCCAGCCGGCCGATCTCGCGATCCGCTTCCTTGCGAATGTCGTCCGGCAGATCGGCTTTGGTCAGTCTTTCGCGAAGCTGTTCGATCTCCGATTGATCGTTGTTCTTTTCGCCCAGTTCCTGCTCGATCGCGCGCTTCTGCTGGCGCAGAATGTATTCACGCTGCTCGCGCGACATTTCACCGCGAGCTTCCTCGCTGATCTTGTTGCGCAGATTCATCACTTCGATCTCATGCGCAAGCCAGCCATGCACCAGTCGCAAGGCTTCCAGGCGAGTCGGCGCTTCGAGCAACGCCTGCTCGCGCCCTACATCCAGACCCATCACGGATGCGACCATATAGGCCAGCCGCAGCGGATCTTCCTGCGTCGTGAAAACGCGCGCCAGCTCCTGCGGCGAATGCTGCGGAGCCTGCATTAGCCCCACATATTTCGCACCCATCTCGACGATGGACAGCGTCAGCGCTTCGGTCTCATTGCTCGAATCGGTGGGCAGTGCAAGCACTTGCACGCGCGCGGACATGTAGCCGCCCGTCGGCTCCACTTTGACAATCACCACTCGCTCCACGCCCAGCACCAGAATGTCGATGCGGTCTTCGGAGGGATGCGAGGTGCGCTGAATCCGAGCGCGCGTGCCAACCGTATAGAGTCCATCCGAATCCGGCTGGTCCACCGACGCATCGCGCTGCGCGACCACGATTAGTTCTTTTTCTTCGGTCGCGAGCGCGGCTTCCACCGCCGCCCGGGACGCCGCCCGTCCTACCGAAAGCGGCATCAGCAGCCCTGGGAACAGGGTCGAGCTTTTCAGCGGCAACAGCGGCAGAACTTGCATTTTCGTTTCGGGCATTGGTCTCCCTTTCTTCTAATTAGACGCAGCGACCTGGCTCGAAGATTCGACTTCGAACAGCAACTCGCCGTTTTGCTCGTCCACACGAATCTTCTGACCGTCATGCACCTCGCCAGCCACCAGCCTGCGGGCGAGCGGAGTCTCCACCTCGCGTTGGATCGCGCGCTTCAACGGCCGCGCGCCGTACGCCGGATCGTAACCTACGCGAACCAGGCGTTCTCGGGCCGCATCGGTGAGCGACAACTCGATATGGCGCTCGGCCAGGCGAGCCTTCAAGGTCGCCAGTTGAATATCCACGATCTTCTTGAGTTCCTCTTCGGTCAAGCGGTGGAAGTTGATAATCTCGTCCACGCGATTCAGGAACTCCGGCCGGAACAACCGCGGCAGCTCGTCCTTGGGCGCGTTCGACGTCATGATAATGATGGTGTTTTTGAAATCCACCGTGCGGCCCTGACCGTCAGTCAGCCGCCCGTCATCCAACACCTGCAGCAGCACGTGAAACACGTCGCTGTGCGCCTTTTCGATTTCGTCCAGCAGCACCACGCAGTACGGCCGGCGGCGCACCGCTTCGGTTAACTGCCCGCCCTCGTCGTAACCCACATAGCCCGGAGGCGCGCCCACGAGGCGCGAAACTGTGTGCTTCTCCTGGTACTCCGACATATCGACGCGAATCAACGCATGCTCGTCGTCGAACAGGAACTGCGCCAACGCTCGTGCCAACTCGGTCTTTCCGACACCGGTCGGCCCCAGGAAAATGAAGCTGCCCACGGGACGCTTCGGATCTTTCAATCCGCCGCGCGCGCGCATGACTGCGTCGGCCACCGCTTCGACTGCTTCGTCCTGGCCGATCACGCGCTCATGCAACTCTTCAGAGAGATGCATCAACTTCTGAATTTCGCCTTCCAACAGTTTCGAAAGTGGAATGCCAGTCCAGCGGCTGACCACTTGCGCGATGTCCTCTTCGTCCACCTCCTCTTTGAGTAAGGTGGTCTCGCGCTTCTCGGATTCAAGCTGTTTTTCGAGCCCGGTCAGCTTGCCGTATTTCAGCTCGGCGGCCTTGTTGAGATCGTAGGCACGCTCGGCCTGCTCGATCTCGAGCTTCACTTGCTCGATCTGGGCGCGGATGTCGCGTTGCTTTTTGACGGCTCCCTGATCCGCCTGCCACTGCGCTTTCAGCGCAGTCGATTCAGTCTTCATCTCGGCCAATTGCTTCTCGATTTTTTCGAGCCGCTCGCGTGACGGCCGGTCGGATTCTTTCTTCAGCGCCTCGCGCTCGATTTCGAGCTGCATTTGGCGCCGCAAGATTTCGTCCAGCTCGGCGGGCATCGAATCGATCTCGGTGCGCAACTTCGCCGCCGCTTCATCCATTAGGTCGATGGCTTTGTCGGGCAGGAAGCGATCGGAAATGTAGCGCTGGCTTAACACCGCCGCTGCCACCATCGCCGAATCTTTGATGCGCACGCCGTGATGCGTTTCATAACGCTCGCGCAGTCCGCGCAGGATCGAAATGGTGTCTTCAACCGTCGGCTGATCCACCACCACGGTCTGGAAGCGCCGCTCGAGCGCGGCGTCTTTTTCGATGTGCTTGCGATACTCGTCCAGCGTGGTCGCGCCGATCGTGTGGAGCTCCCCGCGCGCGAGCATCGGCTTGAGCAGATTCGACGCGTCGATCGATCCTTCCGCCGCGCCAGCCCCAACGACCGTGTGCAGCTCGTCGATGAAGAGCA
>DASYPO010000071.1:0-13778 GCA_036006545.1 Bryobacteraceae bacterium | reverse complement strand
GGTCTGAATTTCTAGGCGGCGGAAACGCTCGCGGATCGCAGGCTTGGGATTCTCGGCGTCAAGAATCAGCACCGGCCGCTTGGAAGTTGCGCGACCGAGGAATGGTCGCCCCAGCGAAATAGCGTGACCCGCGGCTGCAGTGAAAGTACTCTTACCTGCCCCGGACTCGCTCGTTAGCATGTGGAGAGCTCTCTCTGCGAAGAGTCCCTCAACGACCCACTCAATATCTGAGTCGTCCAGTTCCTCGAAGTGCGGAAGGTCCTCAATTCTGTGAATCAGCCCGGCCTCGCGGGAATCCGCGTCACCCCACGCTGTGGCGAGTGCGCCGATCTCTTCCGCGGTGGAGACTTCAAGCCTCACTTCGACACCTCCTGAGATTCGATTCGGGTCACAAACTCAACCTCGCTATTGCCTTGGCCGAACCACTCGGTTACGTCCTTGCACCCCTGCAGTTCGAGAACAATGACGCGGGCGACGGATCCCACCACATCCCGAGCGATTCTGAGGACCCGCTGACGCCCCGGCGTGTCATTGTCGGGTATGAGGATCACTTCTTTGCCGCTCAGACACTCCGTGAATTGTGGCAACCATGGCGCGTTCGCACCGCCTGCATTGGTAGTGGCCACGAAACCGTGGGATCGCAGCGTTTCAACGTCTTTTTCCCCTTCCACTACGAGCACGATCGGCGCTTCGATCACCTCGCGTAGACGGTATAGGACTTGACGGTCCCCTTTTTGGTGGATCCAGCTTCCGTAGCGGTCGGGTCGCCGCTGGAAGAATCCTTTCGGTTCAGTACGAACGACCTGATACAACAGCTCGCCTTCTTCGTCCGTATAATCGTACTTCGCCGCGATGGCGCGGCGTTGCATCGGCTCGCACTCGGGCCACAGGCCGAGTGCTTTCAGAGCCGCGATTACAACACTTTGGTCGCATCCCGCGTGGCAGTGCACCAACACCTTACCGCCTGCATCGCGCAAGCTCAATGATGGGCTTCGGTCATCGTGGCCCGGACACCTTGCTAAATGTCCAGCACCGGACTTTCGACCGCCGAGCCGTTCAGCAATGTACGCCGCCGTAGTTCGACGACGGCCTCGCGCCACCCGCGGGCAACGCGCCGGCGAACTCGTCCGGGAACAATCAGAACGAGTCATGACGAGGATCTCCTTCGTGCGGAAATGGAAAAGGGCGCCGGTGAAACCGCGCCCTTGGTGCGTGAGCTATGGTGCTGCCTGACTGCCCGCAGCTAAAAAAATGACGGCCGCTCGGATGGGGGGCACCCGTCCGTCGGATTCTTACTCCGTTTACTCCGTTTAGCTAGCGTTAGAAACGGGGTGATTGAGGAATCAAGGGTTAGATGGCCAAGAACTAACGCCCTGAACGCATAAGTCTTTTATTTACAAACGACGGGTAATTTCCCAAGCTGGACGTCGCCGGTTCGACCCCGGTCTCCCGCTCCAAAGAATCAAAGCTCGGCTCTACGCCAACAATGGGGCACCCTCCCTCCCGACCGATCTAAGAACACATTACCTTAACTCGTAACCGGTAGTTTTGGAAAGTTGCGAAAGCCGTATGCTTGTCTTTGAAGGAGCTCCATTTTGGTGTGGAAGCCTTCGGTAATTCCGCGGCTGCGGGCGCCATGGCGCGACTGGCGCATTCCCATCCGACCCGAGCTTTTGGCAGAATTCTGATTCGACAAGCTAGCCCGCATCACAGGCACCGCAATCTCCTCCGCATCCCTGCTCGTCCTCCTGGCTCCTCTCGTTCCGCTCCTCTCTCCTTGCTCCCGACTCGCCGAATAAACTATAGTTAATACTTCCAATGAAACCGGAGCTAGCACCCCCGAGCATGTCGCTCGGCGAAGTCCACGCGAGCGTTGCTACCGCCCGCTCGACCTTGCTGCGACGCATGCTGGCCTTCGCCGGACCCGCCTACTTGGTCAGCGTTGGATATATGGATCCCGGCAACTGGGCCACCGATCTCGAGGGCGGCGCGCGCTTCGGCTATCGGCTCCTGTGGGTCCTGCTGCTCTCGAATCTCATGGCGATCCTGTTGCAGACGCTTTCGGCGCGGCTCGGAATCGTCGCCGGGCGGGACCTCGCCCAGGCCTGCCGCGACGCTTATCCGAGACCCATTTGCAACGCGCTCTGGCTCCTCTGTGAAATCGCAATTGCCGCCTGCGATCTCGCCGAAGTGCTGGGCGCTGCCATCGCGCTGAACCTCCTGTTCCACTTGCCGCTGATGATCGGCGTGGTGCTTACCGCGCTCGATACCTTCATGGTGTTATGGCTCGCACGCTACGGCATCCGCCTGATCGAGGCACTGGTGTTGGGACTGATCGCGATCGTGGCCGGTTGTTTCATTGTCGAGCTGGTTTTCGCCCAGCCGATCCTGCGCGAAGTTTTCTCGGGACTCCTCCCGCGCATCGACGCGAAGAGCCTGTACGTCGCTGTCGGAATCATTGGAGCCACAGTGATGCCACACAACCTGTACCTGCATTCGGCGCTGGTACAGACGCGACGCATCGGAACCACCGTAGCCGAAAAGCGCACGGCCTGCCGCTTCAATCTGGTCGATTCCGTGGTCGCGTTAAATGCAGCGTTGATCGTGAACGCCGCGATTCTGATTCTGGCCGCGGCCGTGTTTTTCAAACACAACACCGTGGTCACTGAAATCGCGCAGGCCCACGAGTTGTTGTCGCCGCTGCTCGGAACCACGCTCGCCAGCGCCCTTTTCGCGATCGCGCTCTTGGCCAGTGGACAATCTTCGACACTCACGGGAACTTTGGCGGGCCAGATCATTATGGAAGGCTTCCTGAACCTGCGCATGCGCCCGTGGATGCGCCGCTTGGTCACTCGCGCCGTCGCGATCATCCCCGCGGTGATCACCGTGCAACTCGCCGGACAACAGGGGACCTTTCAACTTCTACTGCTCAGCCAGGTGATTATCAACATGCAACTCCCCTTCGCGATCATCCCGCTGATCCGCTTTACCAGCGATCCGGCGCGCATGGGAACTTTCGCAAATCGCGGTTGGGTCAAGATCCTGGCATGGAGTTCGGCCGTGCTGATTGTTTCTCTGGACCTATGGCTGGTAGGTCTTAACGTCGGACCCTGGATGATGGGTGCGGCCTGGCGCATCGCGCTCATCGGTCCGCTGATCGTCGGCGTTGTGGTCCTGCTCTTTTACGTGATGTTCTTCGGCACGCGGCACGCTGCGCCGAAAACCGATCAGCCCTCAGGAACCGTGGTTGCCGCAAATCTGCCTGCGCCTGTCTATCGAAAAATTCTGGTGCCGCTCGATCACACCTCGCGCGATCGCGCTGCGATCGCACATGCGGCCGCCATGGCGCGTCCGCACGACGCTGTGCTGCACTTGCTGCACATTGAGGAGGGCGTCACCAGCCAACTTTTTGGTGCGCTTGCGTCCACCGCGGAAATTCAGGCCGGCGAAGAATATTTCAGAGGAATCGTGCAGGCACTCCTTGCCGAGGGTCTGAAAGCGGAGCTCACCGTCACCCATGGCCGCAGCCCCAGGGAAGAAATCGTCCGCGTCGCGCGCTCGCTCCCCGCAGACTTGGTGGTGATGGGCGCGCACGGCCATCGCGGCGTGAAGGACCTGATCTTCGGCACCACTATTAACGCGGTGCGTCATGCCATCACCGCGCCGGTGTTGGTGGTGGGCGATGTTCCCGAAACGTAATCCCGCCGCCTCACGTCCGTGTGTTAGAGAATAGAGTCAGGAGGCGCGTTTAATGTTTGTTAAGTCGATGCTGATGATCGCCGCGGCGGCACTCGCCGTTCAGGCTGCTGACATTCCTCCCGGTACGCCGATTCAAGTGCGGCTGGGACAGACGATTTCTTCGAAGACCGCGAAGTCCGGCGATCCCTGGGTGGGCACGCTGTCCGCCGACCTTGCGTTCGATGGACAGGTATTCGCGAAAAGAGGCACGCCAGTAAAAGGCATCGTGGTCAGCGCGAATCCATCTGGCCGCCTCTCCTCGCCTGGTGACGTGGCGGTGCAACTCACCGCGATCACGATTGATGGCCAGGATGTCAATGTGGTCACCGGCGGAGTCGCACAGGAAGGCTCATCGCACAAGAAACGTAACGCTACGTTGATCGGCGGCGGCGCTGTGCTCGGCACTATCATCGGCGCGGCTGCGGGCGGCGGAAAAGGCGCGGCGATCGGCGCGGCCAGTGGAGCTGGCGCCGGCACCGCGGGCGCGGCGGCGACTGGAAAGAAAGACGTCGCGTTTCCCGTCGAATCGATGCTGACGTTCACCGTCCGGTAGGACTCCGGGTTACAGTCGGCTAAGCGAATCTACTTCGCCCGCTCAGCGCAAGTGCGGAATGCTTTCCTCGCGCTCCCGGCATATTCTCGAAATGCTGGGAGCGCGACGGATACGGAAGCGTCCGTTAGCACGAGCGCCCCGTAGGCACCCGCCGCCCCCCAGCAGTTTGATGCTATCGGGTTAGTCCGCGCGCCGAAAGAGTACCAAGATACTATGCGGGTGGTCGTACTACTCCGCTCTCAACGCTTCAATCGGATCGATCCGGGTCGCCCGCATCGCAGGAACATAGCTGGCGATGAACGCAACACCGATCAGCACCAGCGGGACCACCGTGAACACCAGCGGATCCGATGTGCTGACTCCGTAAATTAATCGCGACAGCAGGCGGCTCAAGGCCAGCGCTCCCGCGATTCCCACCGCCGCGCCGATCAGGATCAGGCGCATGCCGTGCCACAGCACCATGCCGACCACTTCCGATCCGCGCGCACCCAGCGCCATGCGAATCCCGATCTCGCGCGTGCGCTGTCCCACCGTGTACGCCAGCACTCCATAAATTCCGATCGCGGCCAGCCCTAACGCCAGCACTGCGAACGCACCCATGATCTGCGCCGAGAAGCGTTGTTGCGCGAGCGATACTTCCACCGCTTCGTTCAACGTACGCACGCCGAAGACCGGCAGAGTCGGATCCACCGCCTGGACTTCACGTCGCGCCGCCTCGCCAAAGGTCGCCGGATCGCCTGCGGTGCGCAGGATCACCGCCAGCGCCTTACCAACGCGTTGGTAAATCGACCAGTACACATGCGGAACACCGTCCACATCCATTCCGTCATGCCGGATGTCAGCGACCACTCCGACGACATTTGCCCATGGCGACTGATTCTGCGGACGACCCAGCTTCAGCCGCTTGCCGATCGGCGATTCGCCGGGCCAGTATCGCGCCGCAGTAGTGCGATCCACTACCACCGCATCAGGAACCCCAGGCTGATCCGTTTCCGCCAGCGCGCGGCCCTCCATCAGCCTCGCGCCCATCACCGTGAAATATTCGGGACTCACCGAGATCACTTCCGCCAGCGTCACCTCATTCAGATTCGGCCGACCCTCGATAGTGATCGGACCCTGACCTGCGTCGCGAGCCAGCGGCGCGCTGGTCGACATCGCAACATGCTGCACGCCCGCAATCGTGCGCGTCCGCCGCAGCACCTCGCGCACAAACGTGCTGCGATTGTCGCGTGTCGCGTACACGTCGGTCTTCGGATCGTTGGGCACCGGTAGCCAGATGCGCGACACCAGCACACCGCGCGGATCGAAACCTGGATCGATTTGCGTAAGCTTGCGGAAACTCTGCACCAGTAATCCGGCGCCAATCATCAGCACCAGGCACAGGGCCACCTCAGAAACGACCAGTAACCCGCGCGTCCGATTCTGGCGCTTTCCGCCGGACCCACGGCTGCTTTCTTTTAGATGGTCGGCTAGCGAGATCCGCGACGCCTCGAGCGCAGGCGCCAAGCCAAACAGGATCCCCGTCACGATCGACACCGCGAGCGAAAACAGCAGCACGCGCGCGTCGATCCCGACTTCGACCAGGCGCGGGATTTTCGCCGGCACCAAGCCGAGAAGCATACGCAACATCCCGGCCGACGCAGCCACGCCGACCACACCTGCGATCAGCGAGAGCAGCACACTCTCGGTCAGCAATTGGCGGATCAGCCGGAATCGCGCCGCGCCTAGCGCCTGCCGCACGGCGACTTCTCGTTGCCTTCCCGAAGCTCGTGACAGCAGCAGGTTCGCGATGTTCACGCAGCCCACAATCAGCATCATCGCGACCGCGCCCAGCAAGACCAGCAATAGCGGCCGCGCTTTGCCGACCACCGCTTCCTGCAAGGGCTCGAGCGTGACCGACCACTTTCCTTCCGGCCGATACGATCGCGGAAACTGCTCCCGCAGCCCTGTCGTAAATCCGTCCAGCTTCGCCTGCGCCTGCGCAAGCGACAACCCCGCTTTCAGCCGCCCGATTGCTCCGGGCAACATGTTTCGATTTCGATCCGGCGGCGATGCGAAAGGCAGCCCCACGAATCCAGCGGTGCCCCACAAATCGACATCGGTCGCGGTGGTCGGTCCGGGATGACGAAATTCGGGAGGCATCACGCCCACCACTACATAGACGTCGTTATCGGCGCGCAGCTTGCGGCCCAGAACTTTCGGGTCGCCGCCGAACGCGCGTCGCCACAGACCGTCGCTAATGACCACCGCTTCCGCGAATCCCGCCGCCTGATCCTCCGGTCCAAAGACGCGGCCAATCTGCGCCTTCGCTCCCAGCATCGCGAAATAATTCGGACTCACGGCCAGCAGTTCGATGCGCGCCGGTTGATCCGAACCGGTCAGATTCGCACTCACCGGCCAAGTCGCAGAGATTTGGTCGAAGAGACCGCTGCGCTGGTCGTAATCCAGGAACTCGGGAACCGACATGCCGACATCTTTCAGTCCGACGCCGGGCAGGTTGTCGACGACGCGCACCAGTTGGCCCGCGTCGCGGAACGGCAGCGAGCGCAGCAGCACCGCGTCGACGATGCTGAAAATCGCGGTGTTCGCCCCGATCCCGAGCGCGAGTGTAAGAATCACGACCGTGGCGAATCCGGGGCTTTTCCAAAGGACGCGTAAGCCGTAGCGAACATCTTGCAGCAGGGTACCCATGTCAGGTAATGACGCTTTCGGATTCAATCGGGTAGCAGCTTACGGTTACCTGATTTATGATCAGCAGATGGGTGTCAGATGGTGCATTTTAGCTGCGCTTGTGATTGGTGCGGGCGGAACGTTCGCGCAAAAAACGAAGGAAATACACGGCCCAATGTGGGCTGGGCCTGACGTCAGTCCTCCCCGAGTGCTCCGTAATACGCAACCAACCTACTCTGAGGAAGCACGCAAAGCGCAGGTACAAGGCACGGTGTTTCTGCGGCTAATCGTCGACGAGAAGGGTCATCCGACCAATATCACCGTGGTGAGTCCGCTGGGCTATGGCCTCGATGAGCTGGCCGAGCGTGCCGTCGCAAAATGGGAGTTCCAGCCGGGCAAAAAGAATGGCAAAGCAGTCCCTGTTTTCGCAGCCATAGAAGTGAATTTCCGGCTGCTTCGATCTGAATTCAACGAAACGTTGGAGCGCCAACGCACGCTATTTAACGTTGCGGCTGTCGACTTGAAATCGGAAGATCTGGCGGCGCGAAAACGAGCGGTTATTTCGGTTCAGGATCTGGCGATGGCAGGCTTCGCCCCTGCCCAGTATGCGGTGGGTCTCTGGTACATGGCTGGGAAGAATGTCGAACAGAACAAGGCGACGGGTATCAGCGTGCTTCAGGACGCAGCCTCCAAGAATCATGGTCCCGCTTTGTACGAGCTGGCGTCTCGGCATATGCGAGGCGAAGATCTGCCAAAGGATGAGGCCAAGGGCCTCGACATGATGCAGCGGGCTGCTTCGTTTGGAAGTGAGAACGCGCAGTTTTACCTGGCGAGCCTTTACGAGCGCGGCGATGGCGTCGCTCAGGATCATGACCGGGCGCGCAAATACTTCCGCCAGTGCGCCAATAAGAGCGTCAGTATGTGCCAGCTTCGACTCGGCAAACTACTGCTCACTTTGGATCGGCGCTCCCAACACGATTACGTGGAAGCGATCGCGTGGCTGGAGTTGGCGGGCGAGTCAGGCTTATCCGAGGGACGTGAAACGGCGCTTCGCGAAGAGACTACGATGCCGCCGTCGCAGCTTGCCGGTGTTAGGTCCTTAAAAGCGAAGCTGGTGAAGAAGTAGCGCTACCGCTTCCACGCCGCGACGTGCATCTTCAGCGGCACAGTCGCATGCGCAACATCCAGATCGTCTTTCACGATCGGAATCACGATAGCCGTCGCGTTCGGCGGCGACGGATAATTCTCGCTGAACGTAATGCGTAAACTACGCGCAGGCTCGGGCGCGCGCTTGCCCGCGACCGCGACGCCGGTCTCGCGCTCCACCTTGGTCACCGTTCGCGTAGCATCGCTATAAGACCGCAGTATCTGCGCCTTCTTCGGATCGTCAGCCGTGATCAGCACCTCGCGCAGCACCTTGTCGCGCGACGCGTAGGTCAGCACCGCAACGACGTGTGGGTCCTTCAATCTCGAATCTTTCGTGTTGTCGGGTGGAACATCCAGACCCACGTAGCGCACCTCGCCGACCTCGCGCGATATCGAAAAGCGCAGCAGGGGAACGTACGTGTCGAATAAATGCTCGCCCGTGCCGAGTTTATTCACCGACCACCACTGCGTATCCTCAAGGCCCAGCAGCGTAACCAGCACATTCCCGTCGATGCTCTCGCAATCGATACCCGGTAAAGTCACCGAGTAAATTGGTGGCTGGCTGAGGTCGGTGCCGAGCGGCCACGCGTCGATGGTGGTCGAAGCTTCCTCGCCGATCTCGTCGACTACTTGCTTGCGTTTGGTGATCTTGCGCAGCAGCAGGCGCTCATTTTGTGGCCGCCCCGGAACGCCCGTCGACGTGGTTTCGTACGCCACGTTCGTGATCTCGACCACCTGCTGGCTGTCCCGCTCGGTGATCTTGACGGTCGCTGGCGTTTGCGATTCCACCGGCTTCGCCTGGCCCGTCAGCAATGCCGCTGTGCCCACGCCTCCGAATAACAAGCGTGCCGCAAAATGTTTCATAGGAGCTTCAGCGCCGCCTGCGCTTCCTGAAACTTTTCAAATTGTTTCTCAGCCGCCTTAAATTCGCGCGTGTGGACGCAGCGGCGCGCTCCACGATGTTCGGCTGGAAAACGCAGATGCAGCATCTCGTGATACAGCACGTACTCGACCGCCACCCGCGGCGTCCGCGGACGATCCAGAATCCGGCTCAGCACAATCGCGTTGTGCGGCGCATCGTAGTGCCCCAACATGGTTCGCGACGCGTTCGGACTCCAGCCCAGCAGCGGCCGCGCCATCAGTCCGTTGAAGTATCGAAAATTCAATTCCTCGAACATCTCGTCCAGGTTGTAGGTCTCGCCTTGCGGGTGCTCTACCCTTTTTCGCCCGCGAAGCTGTCGCACCAGATCCAGACTTCGGCGCACCTCTTTGCCGTTCAGATACCGCCGGTAGCGATCGTTAGAGTCTCGCGGCACCGGCCGTCGAAAGAGTTTGGACAGCAGAATTTCGGCCAGCGCTTCGATCACCGTCGCGGGCGCGCCCGCCAGCGTGTCCGCCATTTTCACGTGCAAGAGGCCGTTTTCGAGCTTGATCTGCGCATTCGCGTTGGCATACCGCCGGAACTCCACGCGAACCGAGGGCAGGGGAGTGCGAGGTCGCATTTCCTGAAACGTACGGGCATAGATTTGTTCCGCCGCCGCGCTCTCGACTTGCATTCCCACCAAAGGTAACATAGAGGCTTCGCTAAGGAGATCAATTTGCCCGGAGCAAAAATCAGTGCGCTCGGTTGCTACGTTCCGCCTGGCTTGCTGACCAATCAAGACCTGGAAAAGATGGTCGATACCACCAGCCAGTGGATTCTCGAACGCACGGGAATTATCGAGCGGCACATCGCGGCGCCCGAAATCGCAACCTCTGATCTCGCGCTCGAAGCCGCGCGCGCCGCGCTCGCCCAGCGTGGGATCGATCCCACCGAGATCAACGCCATCATCGTCTGTACCGTCACGCCGGACATGTTTTTCCCCTCGACCGCTTGCTTGGTGCAGGACCGGTTGGGCGCGAAGGGCGCCTGGGGATTCGATCTCATTGCTGCGTGTTCGGGATTCATTTACGGGCTCACCACCGGGGCGCACCTGGTGATGGGCGGATCGCATAAGAAGGTGCTGGTGATCGGCGCCGACACTATGTCGCGCATCATCGATTACACCGATCGCGGCACCTGCGTACTATTCGGCGATGGCGCGGGCGCGATGCTGATCGAGCCGTGCGCAGACGGCGAAGAAGGCTTTCTCGGATTTCAGAATGAGATCGACGGGTCCGGCGGCGACGCCCTCAAGATGCCCGCCGGCGGCAGCCGCATGCCCGCCAGTTGCGAAACTGTCCAGAATCGTCTGCATTTCGTGAAGCAGGACGGGCAAGCGGTATTCAAATATGCGGTGCGGAAGATGTACGAATCGTGCCGCGACCTGCTGGCTCGCAACGGACTCACCGGCAAGGACGTGAAGCTGCTTATCCCCCACCAGGCGAATAAACGAATCATCACCGCTGCGGCAGACCGGCTGGGCATGACGGAAGATCAGGTGATCATTAATATCGATCGCTACGGCAACACCACGGCGGGAACGATTCCGCTCGCGACGCGCGATGCGATCGAGCAGGGCAAACTGAAAAAGGGCGATTTGGTGGTGTTCGCCGCCGTCGGTGCTGGATTTACGGTCGGCGCCAACCTTTGGCGCTGGACCTACTGATTATTCATTGCGTAGGGCGATCGCCGGATCGACGTGCGACGCCCGGCGCGCCGGAATGAGACTGGCGAGAGCCGCAACGATCAATAGGATCAGGGACACGATGCCGGCAGACGTCGCATAACCCGGCTGGAATCCGTAGAGCAGCGCGGAGAGCAGTTGTGCCGACGCCGCCGCGAGCGGTAATCCGATCGCAAGTCCGATCAGCGTCAGCACCAGTCCTCGCTTGCTGAACGACAGCAGGATGTCGCGCGAGGTCGCGCCTAACGCCATGCGCACGCCGATTTCGTTGGTGCGCTGCGTCACCGCGAAGGACAGCACGCCGTACAGTCCAATCGACGCCAATACCAGCGCCAGCAACGCGAATGCGCCTAACAGCGCCGTGCTTTGCGAAGACGTGGATAGCTGGCGATCGATGATTTGCTCCATCGTCCGAATACGTGCTAGTGGCTGATTCCTGTCCAGCGACCAGATAGCGTTCCGAACCGCGGAGACAATCGACGCCGGCTCGACGGCCGTCCGAATCACGATGCCGGCGTTTAGGTCACCGATCTGGTCGCATTGCTCATGCACGCGATAAACAGCGGGTCTGGCTGCATCCAACACGCCGCTTTCGGGGATCGGCTTCACGACGCCGACGATAGTGTACCAATAGCCCTTCTCGCCTAACGCCCCAAACTTGAAACGTTGGCCCAGCGGCGACCGGCCGGGGAAGTTACGATTCGCAAACGGTTCGTTGACGATCGCCACAGGGGCATCGGACTTGTGATCGGACGTGCTGAAGGATCTGCCCTCGTGCAGACGCGCGCCGACGGTCGCAAAGTAGTCGCGGCTCACGTTGCGAATGAGCGCGACTTGGCCGACAATACTGTCGTTCGGCTGGCCCTCCAGCCGATAAAACGTCGCATTCGCGAAGTTGGTGAAGGGGATGAGATTGATAAATCCGGCGTTGATGACACCGGGAATCGCCCGCACCTTCTCCAGCTCCGCATTGATGAATGCCACGCGCCGGTCGAAATCCTTGTAGCGGAACAGCGGCGTCTCAAAAGTCAGGAGCCGCTCACTCCTGAATCCGAGATCGGTGTTTCGCAGGTGCTGAAAGGTTTGCAGGAGCAGGCCGCCACAGGTCAGCAACACAACGGCGAGCGCGGTCTCGGCAATGATGAGCGAGTGCTGGAACCAATGGCCACGCGCACCTGCTGTGCCGCGTCCGCCGTCGCGGAGTCCTTGCTGCGGCGCGAATCGCGACCCTCGCAGCGCGGGCGCGAGTCCGAAGATCAACGCCGTGGCGATCGCGACGGCCGCTGAAAATGCGAGCACGCGCCAATTCAGCGTGAGGCGCGCCGCGCCCATGGCCTCCGGTACCAACCTCTCCAGAAATCTCATGGCGGGAAGGGCAAGAGCGAGTCCAGCCAGAGCGCCGAACGCCGCGAGCACCAGGCTTTCGGTAAGAAATTGTCCGACCAGCCTTCCGCGCCCCGCCCCCAGCGCTGTTCGTACCGCGACTTCCCGGCCGCGCGCCGCGCTGCGCGAAAGCAGAAGATTCGCCAGATTGACGCAGGCGATCAACAGCAACGCCACGGACGCGCACAGCAGCAGGATCAGGGCGGTTTTGGTTCTGCCCGCAATCTCTTCCCGCAGCGGTATGACGATCACCGAATGCGGACCCCGGAAGTCCTTGGCGGTTATCTGCCGACTCAAGGCTGCCATGGACTGTCGGGCGGATTCCAGCGTCACACCGGGCTTGAGCCGCGCGACGATGTGCGAGGCGTGCCATGTGAAGTTCTTGCGCATCCACGCGGGGAACGAGGCCGGCATCCAGATGTCGATGTCGCGCGAGGGCATGAAATAGAAGTTCGACGGCATCACGCCGATCACTTCGTAAGGCTCGTCGTTGAGCGAGATCTTACGTCCGACGATTCCAGGCGCCCCGCCAAAGCGGCGCTGCCATAGCCCGTGGCTGATCACCACGACGCGCACACCTTGGTTGTCCTCATCTTCGGTGAAGACGCGTCCCAGTCTCGGCTGCACGCCCAGCACGCTCCAGAAGGTCCACGTCACTTTTCGCGCGGGAAGCTGTTCCGGGTCGCCGTCGCCAGACAGGGTCGTGTCGACCTGCTGGGTTTCCGCGAGGTCGGTAAATACTGTGTTGAGACGGCGCCACTCAATCCATTCGGCGGGCGTGGGGTTGTGCCTCGACTGGACATCCGTCTTGCCCATGTCGTTCCAGATCATCACCAGACGATCCGCATCGGCATACGGCAGTGGACGAATCAGGATGGTATCGACGGCGCTGAACATCGCGGCGACGCCCCCGATGCCGAGCGCGAGCGTCGCAATCGCGATCGCGGAGAAAGCGGGGTAGCGGCGGAGCTGGCGCAACCCGTGGCGGACATCGCGCGTGAACTGCTCCCAGCGCACCCAACCCCACGCTTCGCGCACATCTTCTTTGACCAGCGTCACGCGGCCGAACGGTTTGCGCCCGCCGGACTCTTCGGCTTCCAGGGCCAGGTGATTCTGGATCTCCCGTTCCAGGTCGCGCTCTTGTTGCGCGCGCGCCCACGGTCCGAACATTTTGATCCGATTCCAAATGCTCATGTCACATCTCCGCTTGTGCCGACACGCGCGCGATGGCGTTCACCAGTAGCTTCCACTTCGACTCTTCCACTTCGAGCTGCTTCTTTCCGGCCGCTGTCAGCGAGTAATACTTGAACTCGCGCTTTCCGTCTCCGCTCTCCCATTTCGACGCCAGCCACCCTTTCCGCTCGAGGCGGTGCAAGGCCGGGTACAGCGAACCATGCTCCACCTGGAGCACGTCGTCAGTGCTGCGCTGGATGTGTTTGGCGATCTGATGCCCATGCGCCCGGCCCACCAGCAGCGTCCGCAGAATCAGCATATCTAGCGTTCCTCGGAGGAGTTCGATCTTGTCAGCTAGGGGCTTCATGGTCGACATTCTACCCTAAGTTGGGTAGAGTTTCTACCATGAGGCGGTAAGCACAGAGTGCAGAAGTTTTACACACCAGCCAGCACTCTTGTTTTAGCGGCTGGGCGCTTCCCGATCAATGATCGCTCTTATAATCAAGCAT
>DASYPO010000070.1:0-2757 GCA_036006545.1 Bryobacteraceae bacterium | reverse complement strand
CCGCCGACCAGGCCGGTCTCCCGGAGAGCCTGCGTTTCTCCGACAAGAACAACTTCATGCCGCGCATCGGATTCGCCTATCGTCCCTTTGGAAATCGAACCGTGTTTCGCGGCGGCTACGGAATCTACACCGTAACCGTACTGGGCAACGTCTCCTATTCGCTGGTCGGCATTCACACGTCCGACACGCGAACCTTTGACAACACCACGGTGAACGGCGTGCCGCAGCTTTCTTTCCCTAATCCGTTTGGCTCCGGACTCGGAACCGTCACCACGGTCGGCAATGCCGACTTTCGGCGCGCCAACGAATTTCATCAGCGCGATCCGTACGCGCAGCAGTGGAATTTCACCATCGAGCGCGACCTGGGTTGGAATACTGGTCTGCGCATTACCTATACGGGTGTGCACACCATCGGCCTCTACAACAGCCCGGATTTGAACCAGGTGCGTCCCAACACCGTCGGCTACGCTGTGGCCAAACTGCAGCGGCCGTATCCCAACTGGGCCATCGTTTATAGCCGCGACGGCGGAGCTTCGGCGAAGTACAACGCGTTACAGACCGAAGTCCAGAAGCGCTTCTCGAACGCGCTATCCTTCCAATCGTCCTGGGTTTGGGCGAAAAACTTGAGCGATGCGACCGGCTCGAACGGGACCGGGTTTGCCGCGGATAACGGCAGCGTCCCCACCGACCGGTTCAATCTTCACCTGGACTCGGGAAACGTATCGACCACGCGGCGGCATCGCTTCCTCAGCACCTTCACGTATCAGCTTCCGGGCGGCGATTGGAAACCGAACTCGTTCGGCGGTCATTTGGCCAAAGCGGCGGTGGGCGGCTGGCAGGTGTCCGGTATATTACTGTTCCAGACCGGCCAGTTTCTCACGCCGATCACGGGCGGCACCACCGACCCCAGCGGCACCAACGTGGACGCGCGTGCGAACGACCGGCCGGATTACACCGGAACTTCTTACGGAAATCTTCCCGAGGACCGTCGCACTATCACGAATTATTTCGATCGCAGCGCGTTTTCGACCCCTCCGAGCAATATCGGACGTTTCGGATATGCCGGACCTGGCAGTCTGATCGGCCCGGGAACGCAAGTATTCTCTACCAAAGTTCAGAAAAAATTCTACGTGCGGGAGAAGATCTACTTCCAGCTTGAAGGAGCCGCGACGAACCTTTTCAATCGCGCAAACTTCGGATTGCCGGCGCAGAATCTTTCCTCGTCCACCTTCGGACGTATCACCACGACGCAGCAGGCGGAAGGCGCCGGTGCTCGTACGCTGCAACTCGGATTGCGCCTCAACTTCTGAGGTAGGTGCGCTGGCGACCCAACTACGATTACCTGCTTTCGCTTCCTGAGCGCTCCATCCGCGCGCTAGGCGCGCTCTCGGGCGGGTTGCTTCGCGAGGTGGGCCTCGTCGCGCTGCCCCTGAGTCTGCGGCGAACGACTCTGTATCGCACCATGGTCGACATCGCCCTGCAGTTCATGATTCAGGAAGTCGGGCAGGTGAAGGATGTGTATCCCGAAGAAGATCGGTTGGCGGAGAACTTTCTGATCAAGAAAACCGCTGGTCACGGGATCGAGCTGATGGGCATCCTGGCATTCCATGCGTCCCCGATCTGGGTGCTCGCCGCGCTCGCCGATGTCGCCGGCGGCGGGCGCACCATGATCCGTGAAATTTCGGAGGAGCTAAAACAGGAAGGCCTGCTGGACAAAAACGAGCGCTTCGATTCAATGGACCAGGTCCTCGACGGCCTCGAGAAAACCAGCTCGCATCTCGCAAAGACACTCAACATGCCGCCGGTCGACGTTCCTGGGCTGCGCAAGGAATGGAGCCGCTTCAGAGAGGAAGCCGCGCGAATCGCACCGTCGAAACTTCCGACGGTCCCGTCTCTCGAACGCGTCTGGAACGATCTGCGGGCGGCAGCGAAAGCACAGGACCGATCCGTAGTCGCCATGTCGTCATTGCTCGCGGTTTCGACGCTGGCGCACTTGCCCTCGAACGTCGTCTGGTTGTCCCGCGCGGCACAATCGGCGGCTCGACGCACCGGGAAGGTGTTGGGCGAATCGATTCTGTACCACTACACGTCGACGCTCGAGGAGATTTCGCGCACTGGATTCAGCGCTTATTGGGCTCGCGAATTTCGTCCTTACTTGCGTGGCGCCGCGCAGCAGTTCGCCGCGGACCATACTTCGTGGACCGAGCGCTTCCTCGCCCGCCGCAGAACCTGACTGAGGGCGGACGCAAAATGTGTGACGGACGTCCTCGTCCGCGCCGGACCTCCCCGTCCGGCTCTTGCGGCTACCTCTTCGCAGCCGGAATCCGTCACCCAGAGTTGTGGCGCGGGCTTCAGCCCGCAGCCTCGGCTTTAGCCGAGGTGTAATTCCGGATCCGGCAGCCTTTTCCGCTACCTCTTAGCTGCTGGAATCGCGTCGCCCAGAGTTGTGGCGGGGGCTTCAGCCCCCAGCCTCGGCTTTAGCCGAGGTGTAATTCCGGATCCGGCAGCTTTTTCCGCTACCTCTTCGCAGCTGGACTCGCGTCGCCCAGAGTTGTGGCGCGGGCTTCAGCCCGCAGCCTCGGCTTTAGCCGAGGTGTAATTCCGAATCCGGCAGCCTTTTCCGCTACCTCTTCGCAGCCGGAATCGCGTCGCCCAAATTCATCGACCCACCGCCCTCGCTCACATAGTTGCGATTCCACGCGGGGATCTCGATCGTCACGTCGCCCTTCACAATCGCCTGGCAGGCCAAGCGCGAAT
>DASYPO010000069.1:0-4822 GCA_036006545.1 Bryobacteraceae bacterium | reverse complement strand
TCCAGCGTGCCATCGATCTGAATCTGGAAAAACGTACCGGCGTCGTCGAAATAATTTCGATTGAAGGCGATGGTACGCGACTGGAAGGCTGCGACGGAGGGCGCCGTAAGGGGAAGTAGGTCGCTCGCCAATGCTGTGCCGGTCGAATCCTGCATAAGAATCGATACGGTGAGGTCTCCCGAGAAGCACGCCCCAGAGCCTCCGCTACACGCAAGTACGCCATATTGGTCGAAGCCGGCACTGTTCAACACATTGATCGCCAGAAAATCGTTGGTGCTGAATACATTCCCACCGATGTTGATGGTGAGCCCATAAGGAGCGCCGGCGTGCTGGTAGGAACCGGAACTTGCCGAGGGGTCGCTATCCGGCGTCGTCGAATCGAAAACGTAGGTGCCTGTGATCGGGGTACCAAATCCAATGGAACCGCCGAAGGGATCGGAGGGATCGAAGTTGGTCGAATTCACGGTCCCGGTGAAGTTGAAGAACAGCGGGCCGGCCAGTGCCGGAATGCTAAATGCTGGTACGCACAGTACAAGCAGCAAGATCGGGGATCTGGATGCGCGCAGAACGTGTTTTGACAATGGAACCTCCGAACCAGGTCGTGAGACCTGACGGCAGGTCGCATCGTAAGCTTGCTCTCTTACTCCCTGGACTGCAAGTAATAAGCGTGTGCTTGCAAATGTTGCAATTCAACTCGCATGAAAGCGGGTTTTTGTAGGCGGAGTGCGAAATTGGCGGCCCCTCGAGTGATGAATTTACTGTCAGCGTGGCGGTGTGCTGAAGTCAGGAGTCAAAAAGGCAGGATTGAGAATCACCAAATGGTATCGACACCGTAATCGCGAAAGATTTTGTCGGCGGAAATGAGACTCATTCTTTCGGAGAGGCATTGGGCGGCCAACAGGCGATCGAAGGGGTCCTTGTGCACCGGAGGCAGATCCAGCACTCCGTAAACATGCATCGGGCTGATGGCTAGCACGCTGCGAACGCCGAGCTGGGTCAGGTGAGCGTCGAAGTATTCGCGTGACGCCGGCAGGACGAGTTTCCCGGACTGGACTTTCAGGGCGATTTCCCAAATGCTCACCGCGCTGAGCATAAGTTCGTTCTTCGAATCGAGTATCAGAGCGTCGGCGCGTTTGGAGAGCCGACGAGGATCGCCGATTGCCCACAGGAAAGCGTGCGTGTCCAGCAGGCAGGTCAACTGCCGATGAACTCCGCGAGCTCACGCTCGGTCAAAGGAGCATCCCAACCTGGCTTGAAAGTGATGGTTCCGCGAGCGCTGCCCAGCACGCGTTTCGCCCGCGGATGAATTCTCACCAGCTTGGCGACAGGTCGCCCGGCTTTGGCGATGACGATCTCCTCGCCTTGCTGGACTCGTTCGAGGAGTCTGGAAAGGTGAGTCTTCGCCTCGTGAATGTTTACTTCAGTCACACTCCTACATTAGTCTAGTCAAGTGGACTAAGGCAAGCGGGACGAGGCGTCCCGTGCGGACCAAGGGGTCCGCCCTCCAGCTACCTGGTGTACTTTTCCATCCAAGCGAGGATGTGTTCGACCTTGGCGATGTAGTGGCTGTTGCGTTGACGGATGCCGTGCGATTCTTCGGGCACGCGGATCATCACGGCGGGCACCTTCATCGCTTTGAGTGCGAAATACAGTTCTTCGCTCTCGGCGATCGGGGTGCGAAGGTCGGCTTCGCCGGTGATGACCATCGTAGGCGTCTTGAAATTCTTCGCGAAGAAAATCGGCGAGCGATCCAAAAACTGCTTGGGATTTTCCCAAGGGAACGCCTTCAGCCACAGCGCGGAATGCGTGTAGCCGCCGTCGGCAGTGCCGGCTTGCGTGATCCAGTTGGTGACCGGATACTGCGAAACCGCGGCCGCGAAACGGTCGGTGTGACCGATGGTCCACGCGGTGAGCAGACCGCCGCCGCTGCCGCCGGTGACGCACAGCTTCTTGGGATCGATGTAGCCCTTCTCGATCATCTTGTCGACGCCCTTCATCAGGTCGGTGAAATCGTCGCCAGGATATTTCGTGTGAATAATGTTGCCGAACTCCTCGCCGTAGCCGGTCGACCCTCGCGGATTGGTATACAGCACCACGAAGCCGCGCGCGGCCTGGATCTGCATCTCATGCTGGAAGCCGACGCCATACATCGCATGCGGACCGCCATGAATTTCGAGAATGAACGGATATTTCTTGGACGAATCGAAGTTGGGCGGCTTGATGATCCAGCCCTGCATGCTCTTGCCGTCGAAGGAATCGTAAGTCAGTTCTTCGACCGCGCCCAATTGGAACTGCGACATCAGGCTATCGTTCGCCGACGTGAGGCGCACCGGCGCAGGCGATTGACGATAGGCCGGCAGGACCACCACGTCGCCCGGATTCTCCGGCGTGGAACGAACGGTCGCGACCATCAGGTTATTCGCAATGGTGAATCCACCGCCCGCGGCGCCGCCCGCTCCGAGCTGCTGGATGCCCGAAGTAATGGGTTTCACTTCGCCGGAATCGAGCGTGCAGGAATAGAGCTGCGTCGAGCCGCGCTCGTCGACCAGGAAGAAGATTTTGGTGCCGTCCCAGGACCACTGCGGATTGCGCACGTCGCGATCGAGCGCGGGAGTGAGGTTCTTTTGATTGCTGCCGTCGGCATCCATTACATATAGATGGTTGACGGTGTAGCTCTGGAATTTCCAATCGTGACCGATGTAGGCGATTTTCTTGCCGCCCGGCGACGGTTCCGGATTGGTGTCGGGACCCTCGCGCTTGGTGAGCTGCTTCACCGATCCGTCGTCGAGGCCGTACGCGTAGATGTCGCCGCCCTTGAGATCGTACTCCCAATCGGTCGCACGGTTGGTCGAAACATAGATCGATTTTCCGTCGGCCGACCAAGCGAAGCCGCCGCCGAAACCGCCCTGACCGCCGTGGTTGAAATCGCCACTGGTGATTTGTTTGGGCGCGCCACCGGTGGACGGAACTGCAAAGACATGCGAGTAGCCGGGCTGCACCAATCCCTGGCCGTCCTGACGCCAGCGCAGTTTCGTGACGACGATGGGGGGATCGGCCCAGCGCGCGCCGTTGGGCTTGTCGGGCATGCGAATCGACCAATCCGCTTTCGCGGGAACGCGTGCAATGTAGCCGATCCATTTGCCGTCGGGCGACCATTCGATCGAGCTGGGCGCCTGCTGGAGGTCGGTGATTTGAGCGTCCTGCGCGGAATCGAGCCAGCGCACGTGAATCTGATTCTTGCCGCTGCGATTCGAAAGGTACGCGACGCGTGTGCCGTCAGGTGAAAGGCGCGGCGAGGTGTCGCGGAAAGCTCCGCTGGTGAGCGGACGATTATCCTTGCCGTCGCCCGAGACGATCCACAGGTTGCTATAGCGCTGGTCCACCATTTTGTCGGACCAACCCATTACGTAGATCACGCTTTTTGCATCTTTCGTGATCTGCGGATCGGTGACCTGGCGAATGTCCCAAATGGTTTCTGAATTCAGACCGGGCTTGGCGGCGAACGCCGCAGCCGAGGCGCAGAGCAGCAATACGAAAGCGCGCATGTTGGTTCTCCTGTTGGTTTACTACTTTTTCGAGAAATCGTCCCAGAGTTTCGCGATGCCGGCGGCGGCGGTGTCGCCGTTGTGAATCACGATGAGGTAGTGAAAGTGCAGCTTCTGGCCGGGATCGAGCGTGACGCTATCTTCCTTGGCCTTGGAATCGACGAAGGTTTTGTCGCCGAATGGATTCGCGGCGAAGAGTCCGTAGCCGCGCACGTGCCAGTGGGCGCGCCGCGAGTTGGCGGGATGATCCAGAATCGCGACGCCGACGGTAGATCCATCGCCCGGGTCGCCGAAATAATCTACCCAGTTCGAGGTCTTGCCCCAGGCTTCCTTTTCGGTCACCTTGCCGTCGGCATTGACGATGGTCCCGTTGGGACCGGGCCACTTGGAGTCGGGCTGGCCGCGCTCGCGCACGGTTTTGTTTTCCTGAAGCGCGGGGAGCAGGCGAATGCCGAGGACGCCGTCCTTCGAATCGCCAAAAGCGACTTTAGTGGCGGCGGTGAGCGTGATGTCGAGATCGATGAAGCGCGTTTTGGAATCGCCGCGGAAAGTCATGTCGCGCGATTCGCTCAGCAACTTGGTTCCGTCCGGATGGGTCCAGCTCATGTCGGCGTGGATGGAACCCGAATCCTTGCCGCTCTTCACGCTGATTTTGTCGACGATGATCTTGCCGCGAGGCGGGGGAGCCTTGTAGGAAGCCTCGTTATTCCAGAAGTCGACACCGTTGACGTGATCGTGCGCGAACCACAGGCCGCGGTGATGCTGGTGATCCTGATACTTCTTTTCATTGGGCTCGCTGGGGTCGATTTCCATGGGCCAGTGGCGCGTGATCTGGACGCCGTTGGCCGTGCGGATCGGCCACAGGTAGGGCTTCTGGGACTGAGCCTCGATTGGAATCTCAGCGGGAGTTCGCGCCGGGGCCGTGGTCGGCGTGGAGGCGGAGCGAGGGATCGCGCCGAAAACGAAATCGGTGAACGGCTTGCCGTCGATCTCGACATGCACGCGATCGGCTTCCTCGGTGAGCTTGACCTGCGCGAGCGCGGCGGTGGAAAGGAGCGCGAAAAGGGTGAAGTACTTCATCAGTAGCAGTAGATCACAAAGTCGTCGGGTGTGGGGATGGTGCGGGCCCCTAAGGATCTGAAGATACGAAGCATGAGGCGGACGAGGGCGTCCGCCGCGGACCAGGGGGTCCGCCCCACGCAGGGCGTCGGCCGCGGGCCGGGGGGCAGCTCCACAATTTTATTCTCCGGCGGCGGCGCGGGCGATTTCGTCGGCGA
>DASYPO010000068.1:0-9817 GCA_036006545.1 Bryobacteraceae bacterium | reverse complement strand
GCGCCCTTGCGTCCGATAATAATTCCCGGCCGCGAAGTGTGAATCGTAATGCGCAGCTTATTGCCCGGACGATCGACTTCGATCGAGCTCACGCCCGCCGCCTTCAAGCGCGCGCGCAACGCATCTTTCAATTCCAGATCTTCGCGCAGCAGCTTGGCGTAGTCCTGTTTGGCGAACCAGCGCGAGCGCCACGTCTTGGTTACGCCCAGCCGGAAGCCGTACGGATGTACTTTCTGACCCATTCGCTATTCCTCGTTTCCTGCTTCGGCCTTCTTGTCGCCCACTTTGACGATGATGTGCGACATCCGCCGCTGATAGCGGTAAGCGCGACCCATCGGCGCCGGCCGCACCCGCTTCATGCGCGGGCCTTCATTCACGTATGCCTCGGTCACGAACAGCTTGTCGACGTCCACATCGTTGTGGCGATTCTCCGCGTTGGCGATGGCCGAGCGCAGAACTTTTTCCACCGACGGCGCGATGCGCTTGTTGGTGGTGCGCAGGATGTTGATCGCATCACCGGCCTTCTGGCCGCGGATCAGATCCACTACCAGCCGCACCTTCTGCGGCGATGTCCTTATGTATCTCGCTTCAGCCTTGGCTTGCATTTTCGATCCTTATGCCGGTTTCGCCGTCTTCTCGGCGGCGGCCTTAGCCGAGTGTCCCCGGAAGTGCCGCGTCGGCGAAAATTCGCCCAGCTTGTGTCCCACCATGTTTTCGGTGACATACACCGGGATGAACTTCTTGCCGTTGTGCACCGCCAGCGTGTGCCCGATGAACTCCGGCAGAATGGTCGAACGGCGCGACCACGTGCGCACCACTTTCTTCTCGTTCTTGTCGTTCATGGCCGTCATCTTTTTCATCAGATGATCATCCACGAACGGCCCTTTTGCTAGCGATCTGCCCATGCTGACTCCTGGCTCCTGGCTTCTGTCTGCTTCGTCACTGGCCCCTGGCGTCTGGCCCCTGGCCCCTATCTCTTTTTCGATTTCCTCGTCACAATCCACTTATCCGTGCGCTTGTTGTTACGGGTTTTGAACCCGCGGGTCGGCTGGCCCCACGGCGTCACTGGATGCCGTCCGCCCGAAGTCTTTCCCTCACCGCCACCGTGCGGGTGATCCACCGGGTTCATCGTTACGCCGCGATTGTGCGGACGCTTGCCCATCCAGCGCTTGCGTCCCGCCTTACCCAGGCTGACGTTTTCGTGTTCGACGTTGCCCACCTGGCCGATGGTCGCAAGACAATCCACCATCACTTTGCGAATCTCGCCCGAGGGCAGCTTCAACTGCGCGATGTTGCCCTCGCGCGAAACCAACTGTGCCTGCGTCCCGGCCGAGCGCGCCATTTGTCCGCCCTTGCCCGGTCGTAACTCAATGTTGTGAACCACCGTGCCCGCTGGAATATTCTTCAACGGCAGGGCATTGCCCACCAGAATGTCCGCATCCGGACCCGACATTACCGTGCGTCCGACTTCAAGACCCGCCGGCGCCAGAATGTAGCGCTTCTCGCCGTCTACATAGTGCAAGAGTGCAATGCGCGCGCTGCGATTCGGATCGTACTCGATCGCGGCAACCTTGGCTTTGATGCCAATCTTGTTGCGCTTGAAATCGATCTCGCGATAGGCCTGCTTGTGCCCGCCGCCGCGGAAGCGCGACGAAATACGTCCCGTGCTCGACCGTCCGCCGGTGCGCTTGTTGCCCTTCACCAGACTTTTTTCGGGCGTGTTCTTGGTGATGTCGTCGCGCGACACCACGGTTTGAAACCGCCGCGTCGGCGTCGTCGGATTGTAGCTTTTAACCGCCATTTTCGTTTCCTATCTGCGTGTATCCGCGTGCATCCGCGGCTAACCTAGATCCGAGTATTCGGGGATCTTCTGCCCGTCTCTCAACCGCACGTACGCTTTTTTCCAGTCCGGCCGATAACCCGCGAACCGGCCGCGCCGCCGCAGCTTGCCCGCCGTGGTCGACGTGCGTACATCCGCGACCTTTACCTTGAACACCGCTTCGACAGCCTTCCGGATTTCCGATTTATTGGCCGCTGCCGCCACTTCGAAGCACAAAGTCTGCTCCGATTCTTTCTTGGTCACGCCCTTCTCGGTCACGATCGGGCGCCTGATCACATCGAATACGGACTTCATTACGCCAGCGCCTCCGAGAGTTTCTTCGCCGCATCGGCGGACAAAAAAACCTGCTCGTGTCCGAGCAGGTCGTAGACATTTACTTCACGGCTGGAAACCAGCTTGACGCCGGCCAGGTTGCGGCTCGAAAGCTGCAGCTCAGTGCTGCCCGAATTATCCACCAGCAACACCGTGCGCTTGGCTTCGAGCGTATCCAGCGCGCCGCGCATCACTTTGGTCTTGGCTTCACCCAACTTAAATTCCGAGACAACCCTGAGTTCGCCGTCGCGCAGTTTCGCCGAAAGCGCGCTGCGCAGTGCGCCCAATTGCATTTTGCGCGGCAGGTGATATCCGTAATCCCGAGGTTGCGGTCCGTGCGTCGTGCCGCCATGCCGCCACAGCGGGCTGCGGATCGAACCCATACGCGCGCGTCCAGTACCCTTCTGACGCCACAATTTCTTGCCCGACCCGGCCACTTCGTGCCGCGTCTTGGTCTTGGCCGTGCCGCGACGCGCGCACGCCAGATGATGGCGCACCGCTTCATATAGCAGCGCTTCGTTGATCTTCGCGCCGAAAACAGCGTCCGCCAGATCCACGCTCCCTACCTTCTTATTGCTCAAATCGATAATGTCTACTGAAGGCATGGCTACTTCTTCGCCCTCCTGACCATGACGTATCCGCCGTTCGGACCCGGGACCGCGCCCTTGACCAGCAGCACGTTCTCCTCGGCATCCACTTCGACGATTTCAAGATTGCGCACCGTCACGCGATTGGTGCCCATTTGCCCGGACATCTTCATGCCCGGAAAAACACGCGACGGGAAGCTCGACGCACCGATCGAACCCGGCGCGCGATGGAACATCGATCCGTGTCCGCTCGGACCGCCCTTGAAGTGGTGACGCCGGACCACGCCCTGAAATCCGCGGCCCTTGCTGATGCCGATCACATCCACGATATCTTTGGGCTTGAATTCGTCCACCAGCACCCGGTCGCCGGCTTTCATGTCGCCGTTCGCGGTGTTGTCCAGCCGAAACTCGCGCTGGAATTTCACGCCTTCGGCGCCCGACTTCTTCAGATGCCCGGTCTGTGGCTTGGAGATTTTGGATTTCTTGACGTACTCCATCAACCCCAACTGCACCGCGTCATAGCCGTCGGTTTGCGGCGTCTTGCGCTGCACCACCACGCAAGGTCCCGCTTTGAGCACCGTGACAGGCACCACTTGCCCGTCCGCCCGGAACACCTGCGTCATCCCGATCTTTTTTCCCAAAATCCCTGGGCTCATAAACTCTCCAGAAGTCAGAAATCAGCCGCCAGAAACCAGAAGCCAGACTTTGCTGTCCGCTGTCCCCTGTCCGCTGTCCCCTGGCTACTTGCCTTTCCCAAACGCCTTGATTTCGACGTCCACGCCCGCCGGCAGATCCAATTTCATCAACGCATCCACCGTGTCCTGCGTCGGCTCCAAAATATCCAGCAGCCGCTTGTGCGTCCGGATCTCAAACTGCTCCCGGCTCTTCTTATCCACGTGCGGCGAACGCAGCACCGTGTACAGATTCCGGATCGTCGGCAGCGGAATCGGACCCGCCACGGTCGCGCCCGTGCGCTTAGCCGTGTCGACAATCTCGGTTGTGGATTGATCGAGGATCCGATGATCGTAGGCCTTCAGCCGGATTCTGATTCGTTCTCTTAAGCTGCTGCTCATTTTTTTTCTGGCTGCCCCTACTCGAGGATTTCCGAAACCGTTCCCGCGCCCACCGTGCGGCCGCCTTCGCGAATCGCGAAACGCAGACCCTTGGCCATCGCGACCGGCGTGATCAGCTCAACCACCAACTGCACGTTATCGCCAGGCATCACCATCTCCATGCCTTCCGGCAACTGCGCGACTCCCGTCACGTCGGTGGTGCGGAAGTAGAACTGCGGACGATAGCCTTTGAAGAACGGCGTGTGCCGCCCGCCTTCGTCCTTCGACAAAACGTAAACTTCGCCCTTGAATTTCTTGTGGCCCTTAATCGACCCCGGCTTCGCGATCACCTGCCCGCGCTCGACGTCGTTCTTTTCAATGCCGCGCAGCAGCAACCCGACGTTGTCCCCGGCTTCGCCCGAGTCCAGCAACTTCTTGAACATTTCGACGCCCGTGACGACCGTCTTGCGCGTATCCGTAAACCCGACGATTTCCATTTCCTCGCCGACCTTACACACACCCTGCTCAATACGACCCGTCACCACCGTGCCACGTCCCTGAATCGAGAAGATGTCTTCGACCGGCATCAGGAACGGTTTTTCCTTCTCGCGCGCCGGCTGCGGAATGTAACTGTCGACCGCTTCCATCAGGTCGTCGATCGCTTTTTCCCACTGCGGCTCGCCGTTCAATCCACCGAGGGCGCTCACGCGCACCACCGGCAGATCGTTACCGGGGAATCCATAGCTCGTGAGCAGCTCGCGAACTTCGAGCTCGACCAGTTCGAGCAGCTCCGGATCATCCACCATGTCGACCTTGTTCAAGGCGACGACGATATACGGCACGCCCACCTGTCGAGCAAGAAGAATGTGCTCGCGCGTTTGCGGCATCGGTCCATCGGTCGCGGCGACGACGAGGATCGCCCCGTCCATCTGCGCCGCGCCGGTGATCATGTTCTTGATGTAATCGGCGTGACCCGGGCAATCCACGTGCGCGTAATGGCGCTTCGCCGTTTCGTATTCCACGTGCGCCACCGCGATCGTGATACCACGAGCCTTTTCCTCGGGCGCGTTGTCGATCGAATCGAAACTGCGGAATTTATTCTTCGGGTTATGCTTCGCCAGAGTCTTGGTGATCGCCGCGGTCAGCGTCGTCTTTCCGTGATCGATGTGCCCGATCGTCCCCACATTACAGTGCGGTTTGCTGCGATCGAATTTTTCCTTTGCCATACTTTCCTTTTTCTGGGATGAAACTTAGTGGAGCCGTTGACCAGGATTGAACTGGTGACCTCGTCCTTACCAAGGACGCGCTCTACCAACTGAGCTACAACGGCCCTGCAAAACTGGGCCACCAAGGCCCTGCAAAAACAACTACAAATTCTCTGGTGGACAGGGAAGGATTCGAACCTTCGTACCTCGCAAGGAGGGACAGATTTACAGTCTGTTGGCTTTAACCACTCACCCACCTGTCCAATCCGCCACGCGCTCCCGCCCGAACACCAACATAATGAAGGGAACGATCCGAACGCAAGCCCACAAGCGCCGGACTTCGAGGCGTAAAGTCCAGTATATAACAGATGTTCCAACTTGCGCAGTCTCGCGCAAAGGCGAACAGCTTGTCCCAGCGATGAACGCCAGCGTCGCTTCCTCTGAAGAAATCAATGGAGTTTCGGCGACCGACGGCGGTACTCAGATTGCCTTGACCCCGCTCATGTCCATCCGTTCGATTATCACCGCAGCGATGTTTCTCGCGATCGCGGCTTGCGCGCAGCCCCGTTCGGCGCAAACCGAAACGCTACACGTGCCGAGCAAAGACGCAGTCCTCGCAGCTGACCTCCAGTTCCCGGCGGGAACACCCCCGTTCCCAGCCGTCGTTCTGGTGCACGGATCGGGACGCGTGACGCGCGGCCAGCTTTCCTATATGGCCCGAGAATTTCTGGAACGTGGCATCGCGGTGGTCGCTTACGACAAGCGCGGCGTCGGTGGGTCGACGGGAGAATATTCGGGCGTCGGACCGAAGAACAGCGTCGCCATGTTCGACCTCCTTTCGGCCGATGCAATCGCGTGCGCCGAGGCGATTCGCAGTCGCAAGGATATCGACGCGCGCCGCCTCGGTCTTGCGGGCGGCAGCCAGGCGGGGTGGATCATTCCGGTCGCCGCGACCAAGACCGACATCTTTTCATTCCTGGTGATTACCTCGGGCCCCGCCGTCTCGGTTGGCGAGGAGATTTTCTACAGCGACCTGGCGGGTTACGATCCCGGCTCGATCAAGGGGCTTTCAGACGAGGAGATCGATCGGCGCATGCAGAAGTTCAAGGGTCCGTATGGATACGATCCCGAGCCGACCTTGGCGAAACTCCGCGTGCCATCGATCTGGATTCTGGGCGCGAAGGATCGCAGCATTCCTGTGGACCACACCATCGCGAATCTGAATCGATTGCGCGATGCGGGCAAGCTGCCGATGACGGTGAAAGTTTTGCCGAGAGCGGATCACTCGTTGCGCGACGCGGAAACGCAAGAACGGATCGAGTTCTGGCCGGACGTGTTTGCGTGGCTGAAATCGCAGTCCGTGCTTCGTTAAGTTCACAGGCGACAAGATCGCCTGCACCACCAACAACAGGCGACAAGATCGCCTGCGTTACTGCAACCGACCGCGGTTTACGGAATGTACAATAGAAGGAAGGCGCGGGAGTAACTCAATGGTAGAGTCACAGCCTTCCAAGCTGTTGGTTGCGAGTTCGATTCTCGTCTCCCGCTCCAAACGCCTTCCTAGATTTCCCGCCGCAATCCTGTTGGTTGCTTTAAGCAGCAACGCCCTCTGCCAGACGCCGCCCCCTGTCGACGTCGAGAAATCCTTCGAATCACTTTTTCGTTCGGTGGAAGCGCTCAAAGGCGTGCCGCGCGGCGCGATCGGTCTAACGGAAGCGGAGGGGCAGGTGCTCAGGGACATCGCGAATGAGTGGGGGGCCAAAGGGCGCGCGTATTCCGAAGCGGAGCGGTTGCTGCGACGCGAAGCGTTTTTTCAATCCATTGAGGCGGAGGAGTACCCCGCCAAGGTGGTCGAAAAACGCGCCAAGGAATTGACACAGCGGGTTACGAATCTACAAGCCGAACGTGCCCGCGCGCTGCAGGCACAACTCCAAAAGTTGAGAGCATCCTTGGGTGTGGAGCGCTTTCAGGAGGTCGAAGCGTTTGTCCGCTCAAAGGCACCGGATTCCTCATTTTTCCCGGACCTCGCGCACCCGGTACACATTGACGTCCGCCGGCAGTAGCCCTCCTTGCACTCCGCGAGCGAATGTATTATTATTCAGTTAGCTGAATAAACATTCAGCGGGACACTGAAGTGGCAATGCCTTTACCCAGCATCGCGCGGCCGTCCGTACGGGACCTGACCCGCGACCTTGATTTATCGCTCGACGCGCTTAACGCTACACTCGACCTCGCGGCCGAGATGAAGCGTACACCTGCGCGATTCGCTCAGTCTTTATCCGGGCGTTATCTGGCACTGCTGTTCGAGAAGCCGTCGCTCCGCACGCGTATGACTTTCGAGCTCGCGATCAAGCAGCTTGGCGGCGATTCGGTCACGAGCGTCGGCCCCATCGCCGAGCGCGAACCGGTGAAAGACGTCGCGCGCAATTTAGATCGCTGGACCCACGCCATTGCCGCGCGCGTGTTTTCGCAGGAGACGGTTGATCAGCTCGCCGAATGGTCGAGCGTGCCGGTGATCAACGCACTCAGCGATCTCTATCATCCCTGTCAAGCATTGGCGGACGTGCTCACGCTGCAGGAACAGGTCGGCGAGCTGAAGGGCAAGAAGATCGCATTTGTCGGTGATGGCAACAACGTCGCGCATTCGCTGATGCTGACCGCGGGACGGCTGGGCATGCACGTCGCTGTGGCGACACCCGTAGGTTACGCGCCGAATGCGGAAATCGCGGCGGAAGCGGCGAAGCTCGGACGAATCACGATTACGCACGATCCCGCGGAGGCGCTGGCGGGAGCGCATGCAGTCTACACAGATGTGTGGGCCAGTATGGGACAGGAAACCGAAGCTGCCGAACGCGCGCGCATTTTCACGCCTTACCAGGTGAATGAGACGCTGTTCGCCCAGGCGCGGCCGGATGCGGTGTTTTTGCACTGCCTGCCGGCCAAGCGCGGCCAGGAAGTGACCGACGCGGTGATGGAATCGCCGCGGTCGGTGGTATTCGATCAAGCCGAAAATCGTCTGCATGCGCAGAAAGCGCTGCTGCTGATGTTGCTCGGATAAGACAGCAGGCGGCGAGACCGCTACCCTACATTTATGCAGAAACCCAAAAAAGTAGCCCTTGCCTACTCCGGCGGGCTCGATACGTCCATCATCATGCCGTGGCTCAAGGAAAACTACGGCTGCGAAGTTGTCGCAGTGTGCGGCGATATCGGACAAGGTGGCGACGAGCTGAAGGGCCTGGAAGCCAAAGCGCGCAAGACCGGCGCGTCCGAAGTTCACGTGGCCGATATGCGCGAGGAATTCGTACGCGACTATTTGTGGAAGCTGGTGCGCGCGGGCGGCGAGTACGAGCACAAGTATCTGCTGGGTACTTCGATCGCGCGACCGTTGCTGGCGCAGAAGCAGGTGGAGGTCGCGCTCAAGACGGGTTGCGACGCGCTGGCGCACGGCTGCACTGGAAAGGGTAACGATCAGGTTCGTTTCGAGCTGACCTACAAAGCGCTGGCGCCGCATTTGCCGGTGATCGCACCATGGCGCGAATGGGATATCGTTTCGCGCGAAGACGCGATCGCCTATGCGGAAAAACATAAGGTGCCGATCGCTCAGACCACCAAGAAAATCTATAGCCGCGATCGGAATATCTGGCACATCTCGCACGAAGGCGGCGCGCTCGAAGATCCGTTGAACGCCGCGCCTGACGACGTCTGGATGCTTACCAAGAGCCCGAAAGACGCGCCCGACAAACCCAAGGACGTGACCATCGGATTTAAAGAGGGCACGCCGGTTTCGGTAAATGGCAAGGATTATTCGTCGGCTGTGGCGCTGCTCGAAGAGTTGAACAAGCAAGGTGCGGCATACGGAATCGGCCGTATCGATCTCGTCGAAAATCGATTCGTCGGAATGAAATCGCGCGGCTGCTACGAGACGCCGGGCGGCACATTGATCATGGCGGCGCATCGTGAGCTGGAAGCGCTGACGCTGGATCGAAACACCGCGCACTACAAGCAAAAGCTTGCGCTCGACTACGCGGAGATGGTTTACAACGGGTTGTGGTTCACGCCACTACGCGAAGCGCTGGATGCGTTCTTCGACGAGACCAACCGGGTCACTACCGGCGAAGTTACGCTGCGGATGTACAAGGGCGGGTTCCAACCGGTGAGCCGCAAGTCACCAAATTCGCTGTACTCTCTAAACATCGCGAGCTTCACCATGGGAGCGGAATATGACCAGCGCGACGCGCGCGGATTCATCAACCTGATTGGCTTGCCGATTCAGGTCCAGGCGGGCGTAAAGCAGGCCAACAAGAAAGCCGCGAAGAAATCATGAAGCTGTGGGGCGGCCGATTCGAAGGCGGGCCCTCGGAAATCTTCGAGCGGTTCTCTGGATCGCTGCACTTCGACCGGCGCTTGATCGATGCCGATCTGCGCGGTTCGCAGGCGTACGCGAGGGCGCTCGAAGGCGTCGGAATCCTCACGGCTGAGGAACGTCAGACGCTGGTCGATGCGTTTGAAGCGTTGCGCAGCGAGGCGCGGGACCCGGCTTTTTTCACTAGCGCGGACGACGAAGACGTGCACACCCTGGTGATCCGCAAGTTGGGTGAACGCGTCGGCGTGCTCGCTGAGAAAATCCATACGGGTCGCAGCCGCAACGATCAGGTGTCGCTCGATCTTCGGCTGTGGCTGCGCAATGAAATCGATCTCAGCGCTTCGCTGCTCATGGATCTGATGGGCGCGTTGCTGGCTCTGGCGAGGCGCGATCCGCACGCGATCATCCCCGGCTACACGCACACGCGCCGGGCGCAGCCGGTGCTGTGGCCGCATTAT
>DASYPO010000067.1:0-3921 GCA_036006545.1 Bryobacteraceae bacterium | reverse complement strand
AGCAGCCACGCGAGCTCTTTGCGGGGACGTCGCAGAATCACCAATGCGACCGCACATGCGAGCATCGCAAACAGGAACGACATTCCGTACACACCGAGCCACGGCGCGATGCGCATCGGCATGGGCATGTCGATCGCGGCGTTGCCCAACTGCAGCCAAGTGAATCCTGCGGGGCCATGCGTGCGTTCGAGACCCGCCCACAAAGCGGCGATCGCGGGAATCGCCCACGGACGCGGCATGAGGTATCCGGCAAGCGTTGCGAAGATCGCGCAGTGCAGCGCCTTAAGCGCTGCGAATAACGTGAAGGTGCCCCAGCCGCCCCAGCGCCCGAGTCCGCCGTGGACCTCGAGCACGAACTGGATCCAATAACAGACGCCGAACCAAAAGACGAATCCCGATATCCAACCGAGGAAGAGGCGGCGCTTCCACGAGGACTCGCGCGCGCAGGAGATCAGCAGCGGCGTGAGCGCGATCGGCGCGAGCCATGTGAAACCGAAGCGCGGGAAAATGAGGATCAGCAGGATTGCGGAAAGAATCGAAAGCGCCGGATTCAGATAAGCCCTCACCGGGCCGCAGCCTGTTCGTTCACGTGGTCGGCCATGTAGGAACTGCGCACCAGCGGGCCGCTGAAGACCGCCTTGAAGCCGATCGACAAACCGAAGTCGCGATATGCGTCAAATTGGGCGGGCGTCACGTATTCGGCGACGCGCAGATTACGTCGCGTGGGCTGCAGGTATTGCCCCAGCGTCGCGACGTCGACATCGGCGGTGCGCAGATCGCGCAGCAGCGAATTTACTTCTGCGGCGGTTTCGCCAAGTCCCAACATCGCTCCCGATTTCGTGAGGGATTGCGGGCGATAGCGCTTCGCGAATTGCAACACGTCGAGCGATTGGCGGTAATTCGCTTGCGGGCGGACGCGCGAGTAAAGCCGCCCGACGGTTTCCATATTGTGATTGAACACGTGCGGGGCGGCGTCGAGCACGCGGGCCACGGCGTCAAGATCGCCACAGAAGTCGGGCGTCAGCACCTCGACGCGGGCATCGGGCAGGGCACGGCGTACTTCTTCGACGGTCTGCGCGAAGTGTCGCGACCCGCCGTCATCCAGATCGTCGCGATTCACGCTGGTGATCACCACGTACCGCAGGTTCATCGCGAGCGCCATACGCGCGACGTTCGCCGGTTCATCCGTGTCGAGAGCACCCGGGTGGCGGCTCTTCGGCACGGAGCAAAAGCCGCAGCCGCGTGTACAGAGGTTGCCGAGAATCATGAAGGTCGCCGCGCCACGACTGAAGCACTCGTGCAAATTGGGGCAGCGCGCCGATTCGCAAACGGTGTGCAGCTTCAACCGTCGCAGGTCCGACTTCAGGTTGTGTACGGATTCGTGATTGGTCCGCGGCTGACGAAGCCATTCGGGCAGTCGTGGCGCGGCGGGTTGAAGTTGGACCAGACCGTCCATGTCAGAACGTTTTTCGGATCGCCTGATTTCCAGGGAAGCCGGCGTCCTGAAGCTGCGACTTGGTCTTGTTCGCTGCTCCTTCAGCCAGCGGGCCCACCAGGACGCGGAACAGGCCAGCCTTCTCCGGAACCTCTGAAGCGATCGCGGGAAAATGTTTCTTCCTCAGCAAATCGACCATGATTTCGGCTTCACCGCGGGCCGTGGCAGCGAGTTGCAGGTAGGTCGCACCTACGACGGGATCGGCAGTAGTGGATG
This sequence comes from Bryobacteraceae bacterium, assembly GCA_036006545.1. Classification (GTDB taxonomy): domain Bacteria; phylum Acidobacteriota; class Terriglobia; order Bryobacterales; family Bryobacteraceae; genus Palsa-187. The sequence continues at coordinate 2,210 of DASYPO010000067.1, read as the reverse complement.
AGATAGGAGGAAGCTTCTTCGATTCCGTTTTCTTCTCGGGCTCAAACTTGGGTAGCGGCGTCGGCTTCTTGGTTTCGACGGTTTCAGGCGGTCGCTGTGCCGCGGTTTCGGTGGGAGCGGCGGCGGGCGGCGTTTCGGGCTTGGGCGCTTCCGGCTGCCGGTTGGGCGCCGGTTCCACCACGATGGGCTTGGCTACCTGCTTGGTGGTCGATGTGATTTCCGTCAGCGGCGCCGAGTTGCGTCCTACGATGTAACCCATCGTGAAGAACACGCCCAGCAGGATCACGATGATGAAGAACACGCTCAAAAGCTGACGGTTCCCCAGAATCAACTCAAATTCGCCGTCTTCGTTACGGGGCACCTATATGTTGACCTCGGTTTATCGATCTCATCTGGGCCCTTTATTCTTTGGGCACGGGGCCGGCGAGAGTCTCGAGCGCACGACCTAGTTTCGAGAATATATCGAGGGGCAATGGGAACACAACTGTCGTGTTCTTTTCGGATCCGATCTCGACCAGCGTTTGCAGATAACGGAGTTGGATCGCGACCGGCTGGCGCGCCATGGTCTCGGCGGCTTTTTCGAGATTGACCGCGGCCAACATTTCTCCTTCGGCGTGGATGATCTTGGCGCGGCGCTCGCGTTCCGCTTCGGCCTGGCGGGCAATGGCGCGGATCATGGATTCCGGCAGATCCACTTGCTTGACTTCGACCATGGACACTTTCACGCCCCATGGGCCTGTATGCTGATCGAGCACTTCCTGCAATCGCACGTTCAATTTTTCGCGCTGGCTAAGTACTTCATCGAGTTCGGCTTCGCCCAGGATGCTGCGCAGCGTGGTCTGTGAAAGCTGCGAAGTGGCGTACAAATAGTTGGCCACTTCGATCACGGCGCGGGTCGGCTCGACGATTCGGAAATAGACCACGGCGTTGACCTTTAGAGTGACGTTGTCCCGCGTCACCACGTCCTGCGCGGGAACCTCCATGGCTTCGACGCGCAGCGACAGGCGCACCATCCGGTCGATGGGCTTAAAGACGAAGATGATCCCGGGACCTTTGGGCGTCCCGAGAACGCGGCCCAAGCGAAAGATCACGCCGCGCTCGTACTCCGCCAGAATTTTGATGCAGGACAGCAGGTAAAACAGGACGATCAGGACGACGATCAAAACGGTCGGATCGGCGGGCATGTTGGATGGTTCTCCTTTGGACCAGTGGTCCTCTAATCTAGCGCCCTGGGGGTTCGGAGGCAAGGGAGGCGGCGAACGGGGGGCTTTCTTTTGGGGAACAAGAGGCGTACAATCCCCGTAGCTCGGGTTTAGGGTCCATTGTTTCGGCATCTTAAGGAGGTCTCCATGTTTGATAGCCTCGACGAGCAAATGAAGAAGGATGAAGATCGCGTCAGCACGCCCAAGGAACGGATGATGAAGTATGTGCTGTACGTGGCGGCAGCAGCGGTTGTGCTGGGCGGACTGTACTACGGCGTGATGAACGCAGGAGCGTAGCGAAACAGCCGCGCAATCTAGATAGTGGAAGAAGTTGCAGGGGTACGTCTGCAATTTCGTACTACGGCAACTGCCTGATTGTGTTCAGCGGTTGAACGGCGTAGTGTCGTAACAGATGAATGCGTTTGGCGGTTTCGTTGTGGTGGTCTGCTCCACGGGACCGGCGCTTCTAATGGTGTACTGGATCGCGCGGAGTTGGCTGCTGTTGCGGCAGCCCGAGGAAGTCGTGAAGCGGGTGCTCGATTCCGATTTGCGTCACGGACGCCGGATTTGGCTCTTCGTGCAGATGATGTTCGCTCCACCTCAAACCTATTCGCTCTAGTATTTCGTCGTTCGAAGCGCGATATACTGACGCTTCGCTATGCGCACGGCCACCCTTCTTTTCCTACTTTCAATTGTCTGTTTATCGCAGCAGGACGCGCCTCCGGCGGGAGCACCTGGAGGGCCAGGCGGCGGGCGTAACGCCGATCCGATGTCGTCGCCAACCTTCAATGCGCTACGTTTCCGCGCGCTGGGCCCGGCTTCTGCCTCGGGTCGCGTAACCAGTATCGCGGTAGACCCGCGCAATCCGGCGCACTACTTCATCGGCGTCGCGTCGGGCGGCGTCTGGCGCACTAACAACAACGGGATCAGTTGGACGCCGGTTTTCGATAACGAAGGCTCGTATTCGATCGGCACGGTCGCGCTCGATCCGAAGAACCCGTCGACGGT
>DASYPO010000066.1:0-7724 GCA_036006545.1 Bryobacteraceae bacterium | reverse complement strand
CATTTCGCGGAGCAGGCGACCAATGCCGAATAGGACGCCGCGTTCGTCGTTGCCTTCGACAATGACCGCATTGCGCTGCACGAAAACGCGATAGCCCTCCGCAGGTCCCTTTCCGCGCCTGATCACAATATCGGGCCGCGACGTTACTCTAGCCCCAAACTCACCAAGTTGGATCTGCGTGCGTTTGAGAATTTCGTCGGTCAGCATTGCGATAGCGGCACGCTCCCGCGGAGTAGCATTCCCGGGCAACGGCGCCAAGGAGTTGCGCAAGTCCAGCGCGTGTGCGCACAACGAAGTCACACACAAAACCCATGCGAATCGCATTCTGCGATTATAGTTCCACTGTGCGCACGATCATCCTTTCGCTCACCGCCCTGTCAGCGGTCTTCGCCGCGGACAAACCATTTCTCACCTCAGAATTCATCTTCCCGCTGGAGACCTGGCACAACCATGCGTCGACCATCGTGGAGCTGCCCAACCGGGAATTGTTGGTCTGCTGGTATCACGGCTCGGGCGAACGCACCGCGGACGACGTGAAGATCGAGGGCGCCCGGCTCCCTCGTGGCGCAAAGACCTGGACGCCGCGCATGACGCTGGCCGACACCCCGAATTTCCCCGACGCAAACCCCGCGATGTTCGTCGATCGCGATCAGCGGTTGTGGCTGCTATGGCCCGTCATCATGGCGAACGAGTGGCACACCGCGCTGATGAAATACAAGATTGCAAAGCCCGCCGAATACAACGTGCCAGGCGTGCCCAAGTGGAGCATCACTGACGAAATGCTCTTCATCCCGCGCAATTTCGAAGCGACGGTGAAGCGCGTGATCGAACCGCAGATGGCGTCGGGCGACCAGAGCGAACGCGCAATCGCGTATCGCAAGCGCATTCTCGAAAAGGCTGGCGACAAATATTTTTCGCGCATGGGTTGGATGACGCGCGTGCATCCCACGCAGCTTCCATCGGGTCGCATTCTGGTCCCGCTGTATTCCGACGGCTACTCGTTTTCCCTGATCGCGATTTCAGACGACAACGGAGTTTCGTGGACCACGAGTGAGCCGCTGGTCGGCGCTGGCAACGTCCAGCCATCGATCGTTCGCAAACGCGACGGGTCGCTAGTGGCGTACATGCGCGACAACGGTCCTGCGCCGAAGCGCGTGCCGATCAGCACGTCGAAGGACGACGGAATCACCTGGTCGCCGGTCGTCGACACCGAGATCCCGAATCCCGGAACGGGGCTCGAAGCGATGGTCTTAGGCGTTGGTCCTAACGCTGGCCTGTGGGCGCTGATCTACAACGACACGGAACGCGGCCGACATTCGCTGGCGGTCTCGCTATCGGACGATGAAGGCAAGACGTGGAAGTGGACGCGTCACTTGGATCGCGATATGCGCGGCGAGGGCGCGGGGTCGTTCCACTACCCGTCGATCATTCAGGCGCAGGATGGATCGCTGCACGCGTCGTATTCGTACTTCTTGAATCACCTTCCGAAAGGTCAACCGAACAAGACCATCAAGCATGCGCACTTCAACGTCGAGTGGGTAAAAGAAGGCGACAAGTAGTCGTCGGACGATTTACTCAAGCGATTTGTGAAACCGCATCGTGCTCGCCGTAAGAATCACCACGCCAAAAACCGCGAGAGCAGCGAGTTCGCGCCACAACGTATCGATTCCCGACCCTCGCAAGAAAATCCCGCGCACGATTTCGATGAAGTAGCGTACCGGATTTAGATACGTCAGCCACTGCACCATCTCCGGCATGTTGCGCACAGGAAATGAAAATCCGCTGAGCATGAAGAACGGCTGGAAAAAGAGGAAGGTCGCCATCATGGCCTGCTGCTGCGTGCGCGAGACGGTGGAGATGAACAATCCCGCACCAAGCGACGTCATCAGGAAAAGGAGTGACGCGAAGCACAGCAAGAGAAAGCTCCCGCGAAACGGCACGTGAAAAATCACCAGTGACGCCGCCACCACCAGCAACATGTCCCAGAATCCGATCAGCACGAAAGGCAGCGCCTTCCCCAGGATCAGCTCGATCGGACGGATCGGCGTCACCATCAACTGCTCCATGGTGCCGATTTCCTTCTCGCGCACGATGGCCATGGCGGTGAGCGAGAGTGTCACCAACGTGATGATGTTCACCACCACGCCGGGGACGAAATAATTGCGGCTGTGCAGATCGGGATTGAACCACACTCGGCTGCGAGATTCGATCTGTGGTGCGGCGATCTGCACGGGTTCACCCTGGCCGTCGAAGCGTGCCAATAGTTTCTCGCGCTGAGCTCGTAGCATTACTTTGCTCGAATAGCGCGCAATGGTTTGTGCGGCGTATCCCGAAACAATCGACGCTTCGTTGGAATTGGAGCCGTCGAGTAGCACTTGTACCGACGTAGTCCGGCCGCGCTGGATGTCGCGCGCGAATCCGGGCAGCACGCGCACCACGCCCAGTACCTGACCGCGATCGAGAAGCCGCTGCATTTCTTTCTCGTTCCCTGGCGCGGCGGAAATCTCAAAGCGACCCGAGCCTTCAAATTCGGTGCGGAGCTGGCGGCTTTCGAAGGTCTGGTCCTGATCCATCCACGCGATTCGCGCCGATTCCACGTCGAGGTTAACCGCGTATCCGAAGATCAGAAGCTGAATCAGCGGCGGCAGAAACAACATGCCGCGAGTCTTCGAATCGCGAAAAGCCTGCCGAAATTCCTTGCGAATGATGTGACGAATGCGCTGTCTCACGTTAGGTCACTTTCTGACGCAGCTTGCGCGTAGTGAAAAAGAAAATCAGCGCTGCGTATCCGATCAGCAAGAGCAGATCGAACCACAGCAGTTCCAAACCGACGCCTTTGAGGAACACGCCCTTCACAATATTGATGAAGTAGCGCGCAGGAACGAACAGCGCGATGGTCTGGATCACAAAGGGCATGTTGTCCAGCGAGTAGATGAATCCCGAGAGCATGAACGCCGGCAAAAACGATGTCAGCGTGCCGAGCTGATACGCAGCGAGCTGGTTGCGCGTCGCGGCGGACACGAATACACCCCATGCCAGCGCGCCGAATACGAAAACGCTGCTTGAGAAAAGCAGTAACAACACGCTTCCCTTGAGCGGGACGTCCATCACGAACACCGCGGTCACCAGCGAGATCAGCAGGTCGGCGATGCCCAGCAGAAAATACGCGGAGAGTTTGCCCAACGCCAGCTCCCACGGACGAAGTGGAGTCGACAGCAGTGCCTCCATCGATCCGTTCTCCCACTCGCGCGCGATGCATAGCGACGTCAGCAGCGACGCGATGATCATGATGATCACCGCGATCAGCCCCGGCACGATGTAGTCGCGCGAAACGAGATCGGTGTTGTACCACACGCGAATGCGTGCCTCCACCGGCGTCGCGGGTTTCTCACCACTGCGGCGGGCCTGCGCGTCGGCGCGTAGCTGTAGGGCGTGCGTCTGCACCACGCCCTCCGCGTAGCCCATGGCGATGGCGGCCGTGTTTGAATCAGCACCGTCCAGCAGCAGCTGCACCTGTGCCGTCTTGCCCGCCAGAAGATCTTTCGAAAAATCGTTGGGGATCACCAGGCCCAGCAGCGCGTCCCGCTGATCCATGCTGCGTTCGATGGATTTGTAGCCGCCCGCCTCCGCCACGATGTCGAAGAATCGCGACGCGCGGAAATCCTGGATCAGTGCGCGACTCTGCGGAGAACGGTCCAGATCGTGAACCACCATCGGAATATGATCCACGTCCAGGCTGAGCGCGAACCCGAACAGCAGCAGCATCAGGAGCGGCAGGGCCAGCGCGGCGATCAGACTTCGCGGGTCGCGCAAGATGTGCAGCATCTCTTTGCGTGCAACCGCATTGGTTCGCCGAAGGCTGTCGCGCAAGCTGTCGCGAGACTTGGTGGTCGTGCTCATGTGGCGGTTTTTTCTTCGTGCTCGATCAGGCTCACAAAAACGTCTTCCATCGACGGGGTAATGGATTTCAGCGACGTAACTTCAATTCCCGCTGCTCCAAGCGCCGCGCGAATTTCCGGAATCGCCGCTTCATCTCGCTCCACGGTCACGTGCAAGCCGCCGCCGAACACCGCCACATCCGCGATCCCCGGCCGTCCCTGCAGCGCTGTCATGCTGCCCAGCAAATCTGAGGTTTCGAGGCTAAGCAGGTGCCCTTCGCCGAGCGACGCCTTCAATTCGTCCGGCGAGCCCAGCGCGATCGTCTTGCCGCGATACATGAGCGCGATGCGGTGGCAGTATTCCGCTTCGTCCATGTAATGCGTGGTGACGAAAATGGTGCGCCCGGCGGCCGAGAGCTGATAGATCAAATCCCAGAAACTGCGACGCGCGATGGGATCCACGCCGCTGGTCGGTTCATCGAGAAACAGAATTGGTGGATCGTGCAGAATCGCGCAGCCCAGTGCCAAGCGCTGTTTCCATCCCCCCGCGAGCAGACGCGTCATGGTGGTGCATTTGTCTTCCAGGCCCGCCATTCTCAGCACGTAATCGCGCCGAGCAGGCATATTCTCGCGGGTCACGCCATAGACTCCGCCGAAGAATTCGATGTTCTCGTCGACGGTCAAATCGTCGTACAACGAGAATCTCTGCGACATGTAGCCGATGCTGCGCTTGATCTCTTCCGACTGCGTTGCGACGTCGAATCCACCGACCGTTGCGCGCCCTGAAGTGGGCGTCAGCAGCCCGCACAGAATTCGAATCGTAGTGGACTTGCCGGCACCGTTTGGTCCCAGGAATCCGAAGATCTCGCCCGGCTTCACTTCCAGCGAGACTCGATCTACGGCCACGAAATCGCCGAAGCGCTTCACCAAGTCGATTAGGGTGACGGCCGGCCCGGGCTTAGCGACGAGCGCGTTAGGCTGCACGAGGCGCCTCTTCTTTTTTCATCAGCGCGATGAAGACGTCCTCGAGCGACGGAAGTTCGCCGCCCTCGGTTTGCAGTTCGCGTTTCAGCGCCGCCGGTGTGTCGCAACGAATCAAGCGGCCCTTGTGCATCATGCCCACGCGATTGGCGCGCTCGGCTTCGTCCAGATACGCAGTGCTGACGAAAACGGTGAGTCCGTCTTTGACGAGCTGATAAAGAATCGCCCAGAAATCGCGGCGCGAAACCGGATCGACGCCGTTCGTCGGTTCGTCCAGAAACAGCACCCGCGGTTTGTGCAGCAGAGTGCACATCAGAGCGAGTTTTTGCTTCATTCCACCGGAGAGTTTCCCAGCGGGACGGGTGCGGAACGGTTCCATCCGCGTCATGCGCAGCAGCCGCGCGGCGAGTTCCTCTCGTTCGCGACCCACAACTCCAAAGAGGTCGCCGTAGAAATTCATGTTCTCTTCGACCGTCAAGTCGGCATACAATCCGAAGCGCTGCGCCATGTATCCGATCTGATCTTTCACCGCGTCGAGCTCTTGCGCGACGTCGTGACCGGCGACGACGGCCGAGCCTTCGGTGGGATCCATCAGCCCGCATAGCAGACGCATAGTTGTGGTTTTACCTGCGCCGTCCGGACCCACCAATCCAAAAATCTCGCCCTCGGCGATTTCGAGATTGAGATGATCGACCGCAATGAGCTCACCGAAGCGCTTGGTCAGATTTACGGTGCTTACGATGCTCACAACTCCATTTGAGTTCACAGCACAATCTCCGCATCGACCGGCATGTTGTTCTTTAGCTCCCCCGCTGTATTGTCGACCTCGATCTTGATGCGGTATACCAGCTTCACCCGCTCTTCCTTGGTTTGAATCTGCTTCGGCGTGAACTCCGCTTCGGACGCGATGAAGGTGACGGTTCCCCAATAAATCTTGCCCTTGTTCGCGCGCGAGTCGGTGGTGAGCTTCACCTTTTGGCCTAGCTTTACGCGATCCAAATCCGGCTCATTGATGTAGGCGCGCAGCCAGGGATGCTCCAGATCCGCGATAGTCGCGACCGTCGTCCCCGCGGCGACCACTTCGCCGATTTCCGCGGACTTGATCATTACCATTCCATCCATCGGCGCCGTGATGGACGTATCGTTGAGCTGCGCCTGACTCATGCCTTCCTGCGCACGAGCTTTGTCGATCTCGGCGCGGCGCGCGGTCAGTTCCTGCTCCTTGCGGCGAATTTCGATGCGATTCGCTTCGGCAGTTCTCACCGCGGCTTCGGCGCGCGCCACCGCGGCCCGTTGCATGGCGATCTCTTCGCGGCGCGGCCCTTCCTGGATCATTGCCAGACGCTGCTCGGCTTGCCGCAGCACCGCAGCCGCGCTGTCCAGCGTGGTGCGCGCCTGATCGAATTGCGAAGTCGAAATGTCCTCATTCTTGTACAGCGTTTCGAAGCGATCCCGTTCGCGCTGCGCCATATCGCGGCGGGCTTTCGCATCGGCCACCGCAGCCTGCGCCTGCTGGATCTCCTGCGTCCTGCTTCCCGCGAGCAACTCGGCGAGGCGCGCCTTGGCCTGATCGAGATCGGCACGTTTCGCCGCAATATCGCTCTCTAGCGTCGCTTTCTGATACTCGATGGTCGTAATCAGTTGCTGATAATTCGACTGAGCCGAATCGACGGAAGCACGGTCGCGCGCCCGTTGCTGTTCGAGTTGGTTCGGATCGACGCGCGCGATCTCGAAACCCTTCTTGACGCGATCGCCCTCGCGCACATTCAGGGCAGTGAGCCGTCCAGCGATTCTGAACGATAGATCCACCTGCGTCATTTCCAGGTTTCCAGAGACCAGAATGCGATTCGATTCTTTCGAAAAACGTCCCGAGCGCCACAGCCAAATGCCCGTCGCGGCCGCGGCCAGCAATACGATGATGACGATTCTCTTTTTCATTGGTTCACATATTCCTGTATGTTGCCGGTGGCGGTCGCGAGGTCGATGCGCGCCAGGTTGTGCGCGAACAGCGCGGCGATCAGGTTATCTCGCGCCCGGATTAGACGAGTCTGCGCATCGGTCACTTCAATGGAGTTTGTGACGCCTGCTTCGTATCGACGTCGCGCCTGTGCCAACTCGTTTTCGGCCAGAGCCAGACCTTCGCGCGCGGTCTGCACTTGGCTGGCGGCCGAACTCAGACTATCCAGCGCGAGCCGCACATCCAGCTCAATCTGATCTTCCAGATCGTGCGTGCGCAATTTTTCCTGGCGATACTGCGAGAGTGTTTCCGCGCGGCGCGCTTCGCGACGGCCACCGTCGAACACGGGGACCTTGAGCGTCACTCCGTAGGTGTAAGTCGGCCGCGCGCCGACGATCTCCGGTCCGATCGACCCGTAGTCTGCGAACGCGCCGAGCGAGGGCAGCCGCTCCGCTTTCACCGCGCCGTAATTTAGCCAGGCGGTTTGTTCGCGCTCCTTTTGCGATTTGAGCTCCGGGCGTTCCGCACGCGCCCTTTCGAGCGCTTTCTGGACGGGCACCGGATCGACCGGCTGAAACTCAAGTTTGTCGCTCAACGCAAGACCAGCATCCATTCGCAGCCCCATCGCCTTCATGAGTTGCAATTGCGCACGGCGCCGATCGTTGGTCGCGATGGTCAAGCGGCCGTGGTCGTTCGAAAGCTGCACCTGCGCGCGCGTGACTTCGATGCCGGTGCCGGTACCCGCAGTCTTCTGATTTTGCGCCAGCTTGAGCAACGCCTCCGAAAGCTCGACATTCGAGCGGGCCGTATCCAGCGACGCATCCGCCCGCAGGCACGCCAGGTATGCGCGCGCCACTTGATCGCTCACCTGATCTCGCGTCGCAGTTAGGTCCGACTTGCTCGCCACT
>DASYPO010000065.1:0-3276 GCA_036006545.1 Bryobacteraceae bacterium | reverse complement strand
GCCGAGGCGATGAAGGACCTCGTGCTGGTCGAGCTGTTCACGGATGAGCGCGACGAGAAGCTCGCCGATGCAAATCAGCAGATCGAACGAGACACGCTCAACACGGTTTCGCTGCCGACCTACGCGATCATCGATGGGGATGGGAAGGTACTTGCGCAGAGCGGTTATACGCCCGACGCAGCGAAATTCCTGACGTTTTTGAAGACCAAGGCTGCGGGTTAGCCGGAGCCGACGAGGGCGTCGGCTGCGGGCCAGGGGAGCCCGCCCTCCATTCGGCACGTTTTTGAAGACGAAAGCTGCGGGGCAGGGGGCCCGCCCTCCAGCTAGATCGATTCGAGTTCTTCTTCGAGCAACTGCTTCTGGTACAAGTCGGCATAGTAGCCGCCGCGGTCCAGCAACTCGGCGTGGGTGCCCTGATCCACCAGCTCGCCGTGCTCGATTACGAATATGATCTGCGCGTTGCGGATGGTCGAGACGCGATGAGATATGAGAATGGTGGTGCGCTCGCGCATCAGCGTGGATAGCTCGCCGAGAATGCGCTCCTCGGTGGCGGTATCGACACTCGAAAGCGCGTCGTCCAGCACCAGGATGCGCGGATCGCGCAGAATCGCGCGCGCGATTGCCGTGCGCTGCTTCTGTCCGCCCGAAAGCGTGATGCCGCGCTCGCCGACTACCGTAAGCAGCCCGTCGGGGAAGCCCGCGAGATCGGGACCGAGTCCGGCCACCTCTGCCGCATGGCGGATCTGATCCTCGCTTGCATCCTTCACGCCGAAGGCGATGTTCTCGCCCAATGTTGCGCTGAAAAGGAACGTCTCCTGTGGAACGAATCCGATTGTACGGCGCAGATCTTCGGGATCGAGCTCGCGCAGGTTTATCCCGTCTAACAGCACTGCGCCCGAGGTCGGATCGAGAAGACGCGGAACCAAATGTGCCAGCGTGCTCTTCCCGCTTCCGGTGTGCCCCACGATTGCGGCCGTCACGCCGTCGGGAATTCGCAGAGTTACGCCGTCGAGCGCGCGGCGGGTCCCGAACTGCACGCTGACGTCGCGAAACTCGATCTCGCCACGCACGCCGTCGGGGAAACGATGCGGCTTGGCGGGTGCGGCGATACAGGGCCGTTCGTCCAGCAATTCGCGCACGCGTGTCAGCGATGCCTTGCCGCGCTCCATCAAATTGGCGACCCAGCCCATCGCGATCATGGGCCAAACCAACAATCCGACGTAAGTGTTGAACATCACGAAGCTGCCGAGCGTAATCTTGTGCGCGGCAAGCCGCAAGCCGCCCATCCACAGAACCATCAGGAATCCGATGCCGACCAGCGCTTGCAACAGCGGGTTGAACAGCCCCGAGATGCGCGCGAGACGAAGATTCTCGTGGATGTAGTCGCGATTCAGCGCGGCGAAGCGCTCCATTTCGGCGCGCTCCTGCACGTAGGCGCGAATCACGCGCACACCGGAGAGACCCTCCTGCACACGGCTGCTGATGTCGGAGAACATCTTCTGGATGGTTTCGAAACGATCGTGAATGTGCCGTCCGAAGTACAGTACGGCGACGGTCACGAGCGGCGCGGGTGCGAGAGCTATCAGAGTCAGCGGCCAGTCGACGAACAGCATTACGCTGACGGCGAGCACCAGCGTGAGCGATGTCTCGCACCAGTACATGACTCCCGGTCCCAGCATCATGCGCACGGCATTCATGTCGTTGGTGGCGCGGGCGAGAATGTCGCCAGTGCGCATGCGGCCGTAGAAATCGGAATCGAGCGTCACCAGATGTCCGAACAGATCGTTGCGCAGATCGTATTCCACGTCGCGCGAAATCCCGATGAGGATGGTTCGCATCCAGTACTGGAACAAGCCCTTAACGATCGACGCCGCTACCAGCAGTCCGCAGAAAAGGTACACGATACGCAGAGCGCGGCCTGCGGTGAGCGCATCGATCGCGCCGCGCATGAACAGAGGTAGCGCCGCACCCAGGAGCGACTTCATCGCCAGAGCGCCGAAGCCCAAGAGGAATCCGCGACGATATCGCCGCAGGTACGGCCACAGAAATTCTGCGGCGGACCTCACAGGCCGAACCACTCCGTCACGGTCTTGGTCCACTCCATCAGAAAGGTCTTGCGTCCTTCGCGGTCCTTCCACCAGCCGTTCACGTTGAAATGGCCGTCGGGTGCGGCGACCACGAACAAGGTCGCTTCGGGGAAAGCCGCGTGAAACAGACGTGCCGCGCGGCGCGTGTGGTAATCGCTCGTGACCAGCAGCATCCGTTGCACGCCGTGGCGTCGCAGGTCCCCGGTGAGAACGCGCACCTCCTCCGCAGTTGAGCGCGCATCGTGATGTTCGTGTAGAAAATACGATTCAGGGTAGCCCTTCTTGACTGCGAATGGAATCGCGAGGTCGCATTCGTAGAAACCGTAGGTTCCGGATGGACCGCTCACCATCGCCTGAGATGCAAAGCCCTGGCGCACCAGTTCCGCGGCTTTGGTAATTCGCGATCCGGCAGAATCGCCGGCCAGAATGACCACCAGATCGGCGTGCTGCGGTTCGCTCACCTGCACCAGATATGCGGCCATGGCGCGATAGATGGATTCGCGGAAGAGGATCGCGCCAATGGCCAGGAGCGCGAGCGCGATCAGGACGATCCGAAGTTTATGCTTCACCGTGCCGCGCGGCTACTTCTCATCCGAGCCGCGTGGATCCAGTCGGCCGACGGATTTCAGGCGCTGGAACATGCGCTCCACTTCTTCCTCGTCTTCGGGCCGCAGCAGTTTGTAGCGCGGCGGCGGAAGCTGCTTGGGAGCGGGTGCCTCGCCCCAGAACTGGCGATAGGGAATCCCGTCCAGCAGTGCGTGACGTGAATAACGGCGAAGGTGTCGCAGGAGTCCGGTGGCGGAATCGAAATCGCCGGGATACACCAGCAAGACGCGCTTTTCGTCGGCCAGAGTGAGGTAGACAGCTAGCGGCGCGTTCCAACCGGTTTGGTCGAGACGCCGGACGTCGGTCCACTGGATGGCGCGGCGCCCAACCAACAAATGCGTCTCGTGAATCTCGATTTTAGGCCGAAGGGCCAGAAGCAGCAAGGCTGTCGCGGAGACTCCGAACAGCACCGCGGCGATCCACGCAGGCTGCCAGCGCCACCCGGTCCAGGCGGAGAGCAGCGCGCCGCCCACGGCGATTAGGGCCAGCGAAAAGTACCGGCGAGAAGGGGTGAAGCGGGCGACCGGACGGCTCACGATTCCAGGCTACCATCGAGTTCGGTCGGATGGGGGTCCTACAGAGA
>DASYPO010000064.1:0-4308 GCA_036006545.1 Bryobacteraceae bacterium | reverse complement strand
CGCGCGACGCCGAGGGTCGCGAGATCGGCGCAGTCCGCGGCGTACTCACGTCGGTGCTAGGCATGATCAAAGCAGGCGCCACGCACATTGCAGTGGCGACCGATCATGTCATCGAGTCCTTCAGAAATGGATTGTGGCACGGCTACAAGACCGGCGCAGGCATCGATCCCGACCTTCTCGCCCAGTTCCCCATACTGGAAGACACGCTTCGCGCGGCCGGTGTGGTCGTGTGGCCGATGATCGAGTTCGAAGCCGACGACGCACTGGCCGCCGGAGCCGTTGCCGCTGCGCGCGATCCACGTGTCGAGCGTGTGATCGTCTGCACGCCTGACAAAGACTTGGCGCAATGTGTCAGCGGCACGCGCATCGTCCAACTGAATCGCCGAACGCGGGTGACGTACGACGAAGCGGGCGTGATCCAGAAGTTCGGTGTGCCACCGGCATCGATTCCCGATTATCTGGCGTTGGTCGGCGACGCTGCGGACGGCTACCCGGGCCTGCCCGGCTGGGGGGCGAAATCGTCGGCGGCGGTGCTCGCGAAGTTCGGCAAATTGGAATCGATCCCGACTGACTGGCGAGAGTGGCACGTGAACGCGGCCAACGCGAGTGGCTTGGCCAATACGCTTGCGGCGCAGCGTGAAGACGTTCTATTGTTTCGCACCCTGGCCACGTTACGGACCGACATGGTGCTCTTTGATGACGTGGATCAGTTGCAATGGAAAGGCGCTACACCAGGTTTCGAGGCACTTGCCGCGCGGTTGGATGCAGCGAGTGGCGGACCGCGGCGCTCTTCCAGTCGTTGATCTTAAGAGGAAAAAAATTGCGCGGTGGATGAATGCTCGCTGCCGCCACGGGGATTGGCGTTCAACTCAGCACCCTAAATCGGTGAGCGCTGTTCCCAAATCGGACATGCATGAAACGCGCTCCTTCATCCACCGCTCAAAACCAATCTCTCAACCTCGCACTCGAATTTCCGAACTCAGCGTAAAAGTGAGCCGTGATTCTACCGGCAAGCGCACATGCTTCTTGCCCGTGATCAATCCGCCGGTCAGGCCTGCGCCCGCTCCGGCACCCGCGCCGATCAGCGCACCCATCGGTCCGCCAGCCAGCGCGCCGATTCCTGCGCCGCCCGCTGCACCGCCACCGATCCAGACGGTGTCATGCTTCTTGTGACCGTTGCTCACGCGTGTGGGCGCGGCGGAACGAATGCTATAAGATTCTCCATTCAGCTGGAACGAGTCCAGCCTGAGCGCAAGCACAGCGCGACCCTTGAATCGGCCGGACGGCTTGGCCTGAATCACTTGTCCGTAGAATGGCGTCCCGCGCGGCACGATCACGCGGTTTCCGGAAACCAGCGGCACGTCGAGCGTCGCCTGAAAACGATCGCCGGGACGATTCCTTTCGGTGTCCACAGACTGCGCCAGCCGCACGCGTAACGCCGTCCCCTGCGGAAACGCTATGTCGGCGGGTGGCAGCGTCGGTGCCGACGCAGCGGGGGCGCCGGCGCTGCTACCCGTGCCCTCTGGACCGGCGGCTTGCACGCTCGTTTGCGGGCGTTGGCAACCGGCCACGGTCAAAAGGGCGAAACATGTTGCGATTAAACCAGTGCGTCTCATAGAGCCTCGTTAATCAGGGTCTTGAAATTCCCCCGGCTGGTCGGCTCCACTCGACTGCCTGGGTACTAGCAAATAGCCCGCGACTTTATCGCGTGTCACATTCGTGATCACGAGTTCGCGTTTGAGTCCGTCGTTGTTTCCGTAAAAAATCACCGGCTCCTGCGCTCCCTGGCCGTTCAGCCAAATGGTGCGCTGGTCGGGCTTGACCTTCATCCATCCATTCACCCGTTTGTAGATCACATCGGTGCTGGTCACGCCCAGCGAAATTCCGGGGACCACTTCGCGACTTTGGTTCTTGGTAACCTCGAAATCCACGCGGTCCACCGCCAGTTTGTTTGCGATCGCATCCACGTCGGCTCGGTTCCGTTGGGCACTCTCGCGAAGATCGGCCACTGCGCGTTCGTTCTGGCTGCCGGTCTCATTCACCTGCCAGCGCACCCGCTCCAACTCTTCGTTCAACTGGGAAACCCGGCGTTGCATCTCAGCAGTCACCTGGTTCAACTCTTCCTGGAGTGCGGCGACCTGAGCCTCGCTAGTATCGCGCTTCGCTCCCGATTCCAGTTGCAGCAGCCGCGCGCGCAAGGTCTCGACGCCTTGATCGAACCGCGTTTGCACCTGAGCAATTACCGCGGCGCTCGATTCCTGCGCTCGCTGCTGGGAGGCTGCGAGCCGCTCCCGAGTGGCTGCGGCACGCGTCGCTAAATCGTCCTTCGCTTGCGCGATGCGGTCGACAAGGCTCTTCCGTTCAGGCGTAAGCTGTCCCAGCTTTTCATCCGCTGGCTGGATCTGGCGACGCAGCGAATCGGCGACCTTCCGCACTACCGGGAAACGATTCTCCAGCACCGGAATTCCGTACCAGATCAGAACGGCTGCCGCGATCGTGCTCAGCATCACCAATCCGAGCAGGGCAGTAAAGGCGCTGCGACGGCGCTTGTGAGTTTTTCGAACGAGGATAGGTTTCATCGCGAATCCATCTCCAGCTTGTGAAATGCAATCCGCGATCCACTAGTCGTAAGTTATTGATTTCGCGAGAATCAGTGCGCGTGGTACCAGACGTTTTTACCGCGTCTTTAATGCCCAGCCCAGAAGATAATCCTCAGGTGGCGGGCCTTAACAAAGCTCAGGCCCGGCGCGATTCTCCTCAGGTTCTGGACCTAGGAACCCGATAAATGCAGGAACAAAGTCACGTAGCGCCGGACGTTCCCGGTGATCAGAAAATGCTCGCGGACGTGGTCGTGGCCTTGCTCACCCAATCGCGCGGCGGTCTCTGGATGGGTCAGCAGATAACGCACTTGGTACGCGGTGCCTTCGACTGAATGCGCCAGCAGACCGGTGTGTTTGTGAATCACCTGCGCGGGAATGCCCCCTACAGCGGACGCGACCACAGGTTTTTTCTTCCATAACGCTTCGGCGACGGTGAGTCCGAAGCCTTCCCGCAGGCTCTTCTGAATCACGATGGTCGAAGCGCGCTGCAACGCGTTGATCTCGAGCGGACTATTAGGATCCAGCTCGAGCACATGTATGTCGGGATCGCCTGCCGCTTCCTGGTAGGTTTCCTGAAGCACGGCCTTGCCTTCGGGATCGTCGTCCGCGCCGCCACCCGCGAGGACCAGTTGACAATCGAAGTAGCGCTTGACGATGCGGTAAGCGCGCACCACGCCGACTGGATCCTTTAATCGATCGAAACGCGAAATCTGCGTGATGATGGGCCGCGACGGATCGATCTGAAAGCGTTCCACAACGGAGCGAATGAAAGACGGCTCCAGTTCGCGATTCTTGTCCGAAAGCGGATCGATCGCGGGATGAAACAGGTACTGCGGAATGGGCAGACTGCGCGCGAATTCGGGCGAGGAGAAAATCGACGCATCGTAGCGCGACACCCACGGCTCGAGAAATTCCCATACCGACGGATGCGGCCGCGAGAGATCTATATGGCAGCGCCACACCCAATGCCCCGCATTACCGCGGCGGCCATCGATCAATCCGGCGGGCTGTGGGTCGTGCATCACGGCGAAATCGGCATCCAGATTCAAGCGCTTGCGGTTAGATTCGGTATAAGCGCGAAAAATATCGAAAGCCTTGGACGATGCATCGAACGGGCCTCCGTGCAATGCATTGTGAAAAGCCTTGGTTACTTCGAAGAAGGTTTTGTCGCCTTCGACAATCTCCCAGCGTGGGACCATTCCCAGCTCCTGAAGCATCGGTATGATGCTGTTGAGCAGCTCCGCCACGCCGCCGCCGCTGCGCGTGGAGTTGACCATTAATACTTGGCGCCGCGCGAGCGGACGCGCCAAAGCGCGCAAGCCGTCGATTTCCGAGCCCAGCAACGGAATGTATCGATCCAAGGAAGGCGCTGCTGTTTCGGTGAGTGTCATTGGTGGATCTCCCGGTCGATGAGTGCTACTAATTCTTCACGTGCCGTGTCGAGCGTGTTGGTGTACACGTCGATGCGGTTGACTTTCCGCGCGACCTCGTGGAGTCCCTGTGTACTCCCCAGCCAGTTCGAAAAATCGTTGGTCTTGAGCTGCAGGCGCAAGCGCGAAGAGATGAAGTGGTAATAAAACGACTCGTGACTCAGGCGCTGCAGAGCCTCCCGAAAATCGGCGAGTGTGCGCGCGGTTACGAATGGCACGGTGACTTCCACCGCTTCACAAAAATGAAAGGGTTCGAAGGCACTTAATTCCGCCTCGCG
>DASYPO010000063.1:0-3242 GCA_036006545.1 Bryobacteraceae bacterium | reverse complement strand
GCACAGCCTGTCGCTCCGCAGCCAGCCGCCCCGCAGCCCGTGGTGAACTCCACGCCCGCCCCTCCGGAGGAATCGTCACTGCCGGAAGACATGCCCGGACCGCTGTCGCCGCTGGTTCGCAAGATGGCGCGCGAGAACAATGTCGACATCAACCAGGTGAAAGGCACCGGCGCAGGCGGCCGGGTGACCAAGCTCGACGTTGAAAGTTACATCGCCTCGCGTGGCGCAGCCCCAGCCGCTCCGGCTGCGCCCGTACCGGCCGCACCCCAGCAGGCACCGCCGCAACAAGCAGTGCAGAGAGTTCCTCAACCGGTCCAAGTACCACCGCCCGCCCAAGCTCCGCCCGCGCCAGCGCAGCCGCCCGCGACGTTCCCCGGGGCCGCTCCAGCGAACCGCGTCGAGCCGATGAGCATCATGCGGCAAAAGATCGCCGAGCACATGGTGTTCAGCAAGCACACCTCGGCGCACGTCACCACAGTTCACAAGGTCGACATGACCAAGGTCGCGAAGCTGCGCGACAAGATCAAGGGCAATTTCCAGACGCAGTACGGATTCAGTCTGACGTTCCTCCCGTTCGTGTTGCGAGCCACCTGCGCTGCGCTGCGGCAATTCCCGATCTTGAACGCGTCCATCGAAGGGACCAACATCATCTATCACCGCGACATCAACCTGGGGATCGCGGTTGCGCTTGAGAATGGTCTGATTGTGCCTGTGATCCGCAACGCCGACGAGAAGAGCGTGGTGGGATTGGCCCGCTCGATCTCGGATCTCGCGGCACGTGCGCGATCACGTCAATTGCGGCCCGACGAAGTCAAGGATGGGACGTTCTCGATCACCAACTTCGGCAGCTTCGGCAGCGTGTTCGCGACGCCCGTGATCAACCAGCCGCAGGTCGCGATCCTCGGCGTCGGCTCAGTCGAAAAAGAGCCGGTGGTGGTCGACGACGCCATCGCGATTCGTTCCATGGCTTACCTGGCTCTGACCTTCGACCATCGGCTGGTGGACGGCGCGCTTGCCGACCAGTTCACCGGCCGAATCAAGGCCGTACTTCAGGATTGGTCTGAAGAGGTGATCTAGTTGTGCTGACGCGCCGCAGTTTCGCACGGGTTCTGGCCATCGCTCCGGCGATCGCCGGGTGCGTGCTGCGCGCCGAAACCCCGTCCGCGACCAGCCTGCGCGGCAAACTGCACGCGGGCGACAAACCAGTGCTGGTGCTGCCGGACGGTCGCCGCGCCGAGCTTTCAGGCGACGCCGAAACCGAGCTCGTGCTGAACGATTCCCGCCTCGACGGAATCGACTTCGAAGTGGTGGGAAAGTGGGAGTCAGCTCAGCGATTCGCGATCAACCCCATGCACCTCCGCGCCATGTTCGTTCACCAGGGCGGTAAGCGCCTTTTCGTGACGTACTGGTGCGACGTGTGCTCGATTCGGACTTATACGCCGGGGCTGTGCCTGTGCTGCCGGAAAGAGACGGACTTGGATCTGCGGGAATCGCTGGATTAGTTACCGCTTCGCAGGACCATACAGAACCGCGCCGGGACGAAGCTTCGTCAATTCCCCGTCGGCGATCACGGGCTTGCCGTTCACCACCACGTGCTTGAATCCGACCGCGTATTGGTGTGGCTTCGCGAACTCGGCCTTGTCGGCGACGGTCGCGGGGTCGAAGACCACCACGTCGGCTTTCATGCCGGGCCGTAGCAGTCCGCGATCGTAGATCTTCAGACGAGTCGCCGGAATGCCCGCCATGCGATGGATCGCGTCTTCAAGCGTGATGGTCTTGCGCTCGCGGACGTAGCGGCCCAAGACGCGTGCGTAGGTCCCGTAGCTGCGCGGATGCGGAGCGCCGACGTCGAAGTGGGGCACTTCTCCATCCGATCCAATCATTGTGAAGGGATACTTTAAGATTCTCTCGACATCCTCCTCACCAATGGCATGATAGACCGCTGAGCAACCGCCCGATTTCTGTATCTCGAGCAGCGTCTCCGCAGCCGTATCGAAGTTCACCGCGCGACCGCGGGCCTTGGTGATGTCAGCCAGACTCTTTCCGGCGAGCGTTCGGTCAAATCCACAACTGGCCATGACGACGTTGGCCGGATCCCCCGCGCCCCGGTCGTGTTCTAGATTGTGGATCACGGCTGCTTTGATCCGTCCACGCTGTTCGGGGGCTTCGAGCCGTTCGAGTAGCGATTTCTGCCCGCCCTCTTGCGCCCACTGCGGGATCAGCGCCATGGTTCCGGTCGACGACGCGGTGTAGGGATAGGCGTCGAGCGTGACGTCGACTCCCCTGGCGCGCGCCTCTTCGACCAGCCGTAACGTCTCTTTGCTGAGTCCCCAGTTATCTTTACCGATGATTTTGTGATGTGTCACCTGAGTCGGGAGGTGCCCATCTTCGCCAATCCGAATGGTTTCGCGGACGGAATCGACCGACAAATTGGCTTCGTTTCGCATATGCGAGATGTGCATGCCACCCAGGGCGCCGGCGACCTTGGCAAGTTCGATCACTTCCTCGGTGGGGGTGAAGTTTCCGGGAACATAGAAAAGACCCGTCGAAAGCCCGAACGCGCCCTCATGCATGGCTTGACGGGTCAGGTCGAGCATCTTGGCGATCTCTTCTTTGGTAGCCGGGCGGTTGACTAGGCCCATGACCTGTTGGCGAATGGTCCCCTGCCCGACGAACATGCCGAAGTTCGGAGCCATGGTGGCGGTCTTGAGCCGGTCGAGGAACGGCGCAACTGGCAGAGGCGAACTGCCGTCGTTGCCTTCGAGCAGCGTGGTGACGCCCTGGCGAATGTAGTTCAGTGCGAAAGGATCGTCGAAAATCCCGCGACGGGAGTGCGTATGGATGTCGATAAATCCGGGCGCGACTGTCAGCCCGCGAGCGTCCAGGCGTCGGCCAGCCGTCGCTCCATCGAGCTTTCCGATCGCGGCGATGGTATCGCCCTTGATCCCCAGATCCGCGAAGTACCACGGGTTGCCCGATCCATCCACAATGCGGCCTCCGGCTATGACCAGATCGTAACGGTCATTTCCAGCGGCGTTTGGGGTTCGGTTGGGCTGGCCTTGTGCGGCTAAAGGAATTAGCGCGAAAAGCAAAATGGTGATCGCATGCAGACGCATGCGCCCATTTTGACACGCTCGATGTGACTTTACTTCACAGGTGATGCGTCGGAATGCTGATCTCCAGTGCGCTTGGGAGACGACGAAACCATCTCCAGAAACAACGAAATGATCAACAATCCTGCA
>DASYPO010000062.1:0-4597 GCA_036006545.1 Bryobacteraceae bacterium | reverse complement strand
GAATGGATAGCCGGGTGGTTTGTGGTTCTCGAAAGTCTCGCCGCGCAAAGCTTTCGCCGCGCGCTGGAAATTGTCGACGCGTCCGGTCTCTTCGTTCTTCTGAAATGCAAAGGGAATGGTTACTTTACGATTCGTCTCGATCCGCGGCGCCCAGAAAGCGTCCGTCACCTTAACCGCAGTAAACGGTACGGGTTTAACCGGATAATCACGCTTCTGACCCATCGCCAAGGTGGCGCTAATTAGAAACCAGCTCAACTTTTTCATTTGCGTTTATTGGCGTTCAGGTCCGCGTGCGCAAGCGCATTCGCGGCTAAAGCTTTTTCGTTCACCAGCCCGGTCGACTCGCGCAGCACGAACTCCGGGTCGATCACGATTTCGTGCTCGATCGGCGCGCCGCCCGGTTTCGGAATCAGAATGTCGGAGATGATGTGGCCGATCCGGTCGCGTGGAATGTGTACCGTGGTCAGCGCGGGGTAACAGAATTCGGACAACTTGATATTGTCGAATCCGGTGACCGAAATATCCTCCGGCACGCGGATTCCGCGCTCCCGCAATTCGCGTAATACGCCGACGGCGGTCACGTCGTTTACGCACAGGATGGCGGTGGGCGAATAGCCGTCGGCGAGAAGCGCGCGGGTGGCCTGCCGCCCGCCTTCGAGCGTATCGGCGTCGGCCGCGGTCCGCACCTCTAGCGCCGGAGAATAACGCGAAACTGCGTCCTGCACCGCGCGCATTCGCTCATTGATGGGGCCCAGCATGGCGTGATGTCCGACGAAACCTAGGCGGCGGTGGCCCAAGCTGTGCAGGTAATCGACCACCTTCTCCATCCCGCGCCGGTAGTTCACGCGAATATTCGTAATGTTCCGACGCGGTGCACCCACGTCATAAAACACCACCGGGATCCGGCTGGCCGCCAGTTCCTCAATCAGGCTGGGATCCACTTCCGAGACAATCGCCGCGAGTCCGGCCACGCGCCGGCCGATCATCAGGCGGATGCTGGTCACCAACTGCTCCGAACGGTAATCGGTGTTGGCCATCACGAGGTCGAAGCCGCGCGCGTGCGCGTCCGACTCCATAGTCTTATAGATGTCGAAGAAAAACGGATTCTCGATGTTGGAGACAATCACACCGATGGTCCGGCTCTTCCCACCCGCCAAGCTGCGCGCATGCAGGTTCGGATAGTACTTCAATTCCTCGATGGCTTTATTCACGCGGGCGCGGGTGGTGGTCTTCACCACGGTCGCGTTGTTGAGCACGCGGGACACGGTTGCCGTCGAAACCCGGGCGCGCCGCGCTACTTGTTCCAGGTTCATGTTTCTCTCATTGTAAGCCCAGCCGGACTATGTTAGCGCTTACACTTGGAGCTTCCGGTTGCCATCAAAACGCCTGCTAGCGGCGCACGACAAACACTTCGGCTTCGGGGATGGTGCCGAAGATGGGCAACAACTTTTCGACCCCCGTGATTTGAAAAAGCGTGCGCACCCGTTCCGCAAGGCCGACCATTGCGAAGCCGCGCGAAGCCCGCTTACTGGACGTGTACACGCTGATGAGCGCGCCCAGGCCGGCTGAATCCATATAAGGAACCGCCGTGAGGTCGAGGATCACGGGCCGCGACATATCCTGGAGCGCAGCTTGCTTGGCTTCGTTCAAGGTGCGCAGCGTGAGCGCGCCACGCAAGCGCACCACCGGCACACCCAGGGCGCTGTGCGCGGTTTCAATGTCGAGACTGTGATTATCGGTCGACATTCGGATCCTTACAGAAGTTCACCATAGAATTCTGTACGAATGCTGGCGACCATTTCGGCGGTTTTCGCGCTGTCCTGCCGATAGGCGATCAATGCCTGGCGAACCATCTCCACGCCGCCTTCGAACTCCGGCTGGACGGCCACCTCGACTCCCAGCTTGCGCAGTTCAATCAGGTGGTGTTCGCGCAGTGCGCGCGCAATCACTGTGATGGGCGGGTTGAGATGACGCGCCCGATCGACACATAAGTGGATGGTGTTGCGATCGGGCACGGTGATCAACAGCACTCGTGCGGTCTCGACGCTCGCCGCGCGCAGAATTCCTTCGGAGGTCACATCTCCAAAGATGCCAGTGAAGCCTGCCTGGCTCAAGTCGGCGAACAGTTCATAACTGAGTTCGACCACGACGAAAGGAATGCCCGCCGAGCGCAGCACTCGCGCGACCGCTTTGCCACTGCGTCCGTAACCGGCGACGATTACATGCTGCTGCAGCGCTTCTTCAGGAAGGCCGACGGTCTGTACCGGCTCGGGTAGCTTACGCCAGGATCGCCAAGCTCGGCCGAGCGGAAATGCAGCGCTCGATACCAGCGGCGAGAGCGCCATCATGACCACCGTACAGGTCAATGCGAGATCGTAGGTGGGCCGGGAAATTAGTCCGCCGGTGAGTCCGGTTCGCGCCAACACAAATGAGAATTCGCCGATTTGGGAGAGGCCCAATCCCACGATCCACGGCGCCATGTTGACGTAACCGAAGGCGCGAGCGATGACGCCCAGGATGACCGCTTTTCCTGCGAACACACACAAGATGACGATCACGACGCGCCCCGCGTGCTGGATCGCGAACCTGGGATCGAACAGCATGCCGACGGTCACGAAAAAGAGCAATCCGAAGATATCCCGAAGCGAGACGATGTCGCTCAGCGCGTGATGGCTGAATTCCGATTCGCTGAGGATGATCCCGGCGACAAATGCTCCCAGCGCAAACGACAGGCCGACGCTGTGGGTCGCATAGCCCGTGCCGACTCCGATCGCGACTACGCTGACCAGAAATAATTCGCGCGTTCCCCATACCAGCACGCGCTTGAGCAAGTAGGGCAGGATGCGGGTGCCGAGAAACACCACGGCCGCGAGAAATGCAATCGCGATCGCGACGGCGCGGCCCAGCTTGGGCAAAATATGATTCAGATCGCCGAGCTGCGGGAGGATGATCAGCATCGGAATCACAGCCAGGTCCTGGAGAACCAGCAGCCCGATCATCACGCGGCTGGCGAGAGTGGCGGTGACGCCCGCGGCGGAGAGCGTCTTCAGCACGACCATGGTGCTGGACATCGAAATCATGGCGCCGAACCAGATCGCTTCGGTGGAGGGAAGCCCCAAAAAGTAGCTGGCGGCAAGTGCGCCGAAGAGCGTGGTGAGGACGACCTGAATCGATCCGCCGATGAGTGCGACTCGCCGAACCAGTTGCAAATCGCGAAAGGAAACCTCGAGCCCCAACGAAAAGAGGAGGAGCGCGGCGCCGATCTCGGCGAGCAGTTCCAGGTCGTGAAGCTGGCCGACGGTGGGGCCGCCGGTAAAGGGGCCGACCGCGACGCCCGCCGCCACGTATCCAATCAACAATGGAAGTCGCAGCGCGCGGGCGATGAGTGCGCCCACCAGGCCGGCGATTACGATGAGGACGAAGTCCGCCGCGATCCCCACTCAGGGTGCCTCGCAGCCGGGAAGGTGGTCTGTCCGCAATTCCTAAGACTACCTGACTGCGTGACGAGGATCCAGAATTTTAGTTTTTTAGAAGCTGGCGAGCGCTTTTCAAGTCGTTTACGAATTCGGCGAATTGAGCGCGGCGCTGCTCCTCATCCGGGGCACGCAGAATCGATGATGGATGCACGGTCGCGGTGACGTGCGGCGCCCAGGCATGCTGGGTGAACTTGCCATGGTCGCGCGTGACGCGGTAGTCCTTGCCGAGGATCGCCTGCGCAGCGGTCGCGCCCAGACACACGATTACTGCCGGTTTGATGAGGGAAACTTCGGCTTCGAGCCACGGGTTGCAGGCCTGCACCTCGGTCGAGTTCGGCTTCTTGTGAATGCGACGTTTGCCGCGCTCTTCGAACTTGAAGTGCTTTACGACGTTGGTAACGTAGACCTGCTCGCGATCGATATTGGCTTCGATGAGCGCCTTATCGAGCAGGCGGCCGGCCGGTCCCACAAACGGCCGGCCCTGCTTGTCCTCCTCGTTGCCCGGCTGCTCGCCGATCAGCATCAGGCGGGCTTGCTTGGCACCCTCTCCGAAGACCGCCTGGGTCGCGAAGCGGTAAAGATCGCAGCCCTTACACTGGTCGGCGGCCTTGCGGAGGGCGGGGAGGGATTTGTTGGATGGCAGATACTCACTTGCGTCCGGCTTGAGTTTTCCTGCCATCCCGTTCGGTTACGTATCGAATTAACCGCCAATACTTTGAAGCGACTTGGCCTGCTCGAGATGCGACCGCAGAGTCGGCAGGTTTGTATCGATGAAAGTCTTCAGGTCCATGTCGCTGGTGTTCTGCTGTTGCTCGAACAATGCGACGGCCTTCTCATGTTCATCGACCATGTGCTTGAGGAACAGCCGGTCGAAATCTTTCCCAGTCGCGCTGGAGAGCGCCGTCTCGGCGCCGCTCCCACTCTTTACGGCAGGAATCGCAACACCTTTCTTCTGGGCGATCGCCGTCAGCTCAGTGTTCATCTTGGTGTGATCATCGAAGAGCTTCTGCGCGTAGCTCTTCACATTGACATCCGAAGCCCGTTCGATGCCGAGTTTCGCCATCGCCACTTCGGTCATGCCGGCGGTGGCCACCGCTTGGATGAAGGCCTGGTCGCCCGCG
>DASYPO010000061.1:0-5239 GCA_036006545.1 Bryobacteraceae bacterium | reverse complement strand
ACGTGCTGGGCGGCCGCGATACGTTCTCGCCGATTCGCGGCCAGTTGCTCGGCCCCGATATTCGCGAGATGGTGGACATCGCGCGAAAGATCATGATCGACATGCTCAAGGAGCCGTCGCTCACGGACGTGAAGGCGAACCTGAATCTCAACGATCCAGAATTGCGCGTGGTGATCGACCGTCCGCTGGCAAGTGATCTGGGCGTGCGCGTCTCAGACATTTCGGGCACAGTACGGTTGCTGATGAGCGGCGACGATCAGATCTCGACCTTCAAAGAAGGACCCGAACAGTATCCGGTGACTATGCGCCTGCTTCCCGGGCAGCGCGACGATCCGAACGCGCTCAGTCGTCTGCTGATTCCATCCTCCAAGCTCGGCTTGATCCGGCTCGATTCCGTCGCGAAACTAGAGCGCGGCTTGGGACCCGCGCGCATCGATCGCTTCAATCGCCAGTTCTCTGTTTCGCTGTACGGCAACGTGGCGCTGGGGCACGGCCTGGGCGAGGCGGCCGCGGCCACGCAGGCGATCGTCGACAAAGTCGGCCTGCCGCCGGGCTACGGCATGCAGTTCTCCGGCCAGGTGAAGATTCTCGAAGAGACCACAACCAACATGATTCTGGCGATCGCGCTTGCGTCCATCTTCATGTACATGGTGCTGGCCGCGCAGTTCGAGAGCCTGGTTCATCCGTTCATCATTCTGCTGACGCTGCCACTTTCGATTCCCTTCGCGCTGCTTTCGCTGATCGTCACCGGACGATCGCTGAACCTGTTCAGTGCGCTGGGTGTGCTGCTGCTGTTGGGCATCGTGAAGAAGAACGGGATTCTGCAAATCGATTACATGAACCGGCTGCGCTCGCAGGGCTGGAAACTGCGCGACGCAATCATGGAAGCCAACCGCGTACGATTGCGCCCGATTCTGATGACGACGTTGTCGATCGTCGCCGGGCTGATTCCGACCGCGATCGGCATGGGCGCGGGCGCGTCACAACGGTCGGCGATTGCGGTGACGATTATCGGCGGCCAGACGCTGTGTTTGCTGCTGACACTGCTGGTCGTGCCGGTGACGTACTCGATGGTCGAAGGATTGCGCGAACGCTGGGGTCGGCGTGCTGTGGCGACCGAGCAGGCTCCAGCGATGGGCGACTAGCTCGGCGGAGGGCGCAAGCCAGGAGTCAGGAGCCAGAATAGTGGGTACTGTTCACCCCGATAGTGCCGGCCCTGACGCTATTCTCCTCGGCTTGCTAGCCTAACGCCTCCGGCGCCTGCTCGTACCGCAACGCTGCTACAGCACGTCCGCGAACCCGCGCTTCAAATGTCGAAAGAACAACCCACCCGTCACGAAAAACACCACCGAAAATGCCGCCAACACTCCCAACTCCTCAGCCGACGGCCAGCGCGTCGATAGCAGCCGATCCCGATACGCCCGCACCACCCACGACATCGGGTTCCAATCGATCCAGGGCCGGATCGGCGCGGGGATCTGCTCCTCATTAATCATGATGGGCGTGAACCAGAACCACAGCGTCATCACGACCGTCAACACCTGCCCTGTATCGCGCAAATAAACGTGTAAGCTGGACGCGATCCACCCCACCCCAACTCCCAGCAGCCCGACGAACACCATGTAAATCGGCAACAGCAGAATCATGGGACTCACCGTCTTAAGAATCAGTGCACCGGCTATCACGGCCAGCACCAATCCCAACAGATGATGGATCAGCGACGAAAGAAAAATCGAAACCGGGACAACTTCGGACGGAAACACGGTTTTCGTGATGAGATTGGCATGGTCCACCAGAGCACTCGCGGACCTCGTCACCGTCTCCTGGAACAACAGCCACGGCAGGAATCCGCAGAACAGATACATCGTGTAGTTGTGCGTAACCGCGTCGGCCGGCAGCGCCACCTTCAGCACAACTTGGAAAACATACACCCAACTAAGCAGCAACACCAGCGGATGCACGAGCCCCCACAGCCAGCCTGCGGCCGACCCGACGTAGCGCTGCTGAAAATCGCGACGAACGAGTTGCGCGACCAGTGCGCGGCGTTCCACCAGATTGCGGAGAAATTGGCGGCCGGGGAATCGGGGCACGCTCGTAGTGTAACTGAGCTAAAATCAGTGCAGATGCGCTTCTTGGCCGGCGCGCTTGCGCTTCTGCTGTTAGTTTGCGGATTGCTCCCGGCGCAATCCTCACCCAAAAAACCGGCAACTCCCCCCAGGAAAACGCCGACCGCCGTTCCGGAGGCTGCCCCGGCCCCTGCCCGGCCTGCAACGAATTTGGGGCCGGCGGTCGCAGCTCCCATCCAGCCCGATCCCATCGAAAAGCTCACCTACGCCGCCGAGTGGCGCATGATTCCCGCGGGCACCGTACAATCCGAATCGGGCAAACACGTAACTGTCATGCGGTTGGAATCGACCGGCCTGGTCTCAACGCTCTACCGGATTCGCGACGTTTACACCGTGGTTTATGACGAGCCCAATTGTGCCGCGTCCAGCATGCTCGATTCGCTCGAAGGAAAGCGCCATCACGAAACCAAAGTGACCTTCGACCGCGCCGCCGGCCGCGCGACGTTCCTCGAGCGCGATCTTTTGAAGAACTCGATCATCCGCACCACCGGCGTGGACACTCCGAACTGCGTAGTGGAAGTGTTGGGAGCGATGCGACGGTTGCGCGCGCTGGCGCCGCCCGTGGGTCAATCCGTGCAGATCGACATGAGCGACGGGCGCAAATCGAGTCCAGTAAAAGTTGAGGCGCAGGAACGCGAGAAAGTCAAAACGCCATCGGGAACCTACAACGCGATTCGCTACGAAGCGTTCCTTCTGAACGGCGTGGTGTACCCGCGCAAGGGACGCCTCTTCATCTGGCTCTCCGACGACGAAAAACATCTGCCCGTGCAAATTCGGCTGAAACTGCCCTTCCCCGTCGGCACCGTGACGCTGCAATTACAAAAGGAGGAACGGCTGTGATGACACGACGTTTTCTAATGGCGATCATCTTTGCGGCCACCGCGCTCGCGCAAACGCCGGCGCCGGCAAATCCGCTGCTGAACGCGCGCGATGCCACCCAGCTTTGCCAGAGATCGCTGCAATTGATGGAAGCCGGCGGCGTGGCCGTCCCCGAGCTGCAGCGCGCCGCCGCCCCGGTGATCGAAAATGCGCGGCAGTCCTGCAAGGATCTGGAAACCCGGCCCAACACCGGCCAGCCCACTTATTCGCTGCTGATTAATTTGCGAGCCTTCCTGTCGCTCTCGGACGCCGTGCCCAAGCCGTTTCCCTTCCCCGAAGCAGCGCGTCGACAACTCGAGGAATTACGCGACGGTGTGGGGCGCTTGGACTCGCATTTTCGAGCATTGTTGGACCAGAAAGAAACCCAGCTCCGTCCCGTGGATCGCGACAATCTGCGGCGCTACGCCGAAGCCAATCGACGGCTGTCGCCGCCCGATCGAAACAAGCCGCGCGTGGTGTTCTTCGGCGATTCGATTACCGACGGCTGGCGGCTGAATGAATATTTTCCCGATGGCGACTACGTGAATCGCGGTATCGGCGGGCAAATCACTGCTGAAATGCTGGCCCGCATGAAGGCCGATGTGATCGACCTGCAGCCTGCCGCGATGCTCATCCTGGCGGGCACTAACGACCTCGCTCGCGGCATTCCGCTGGTCGCCATCGAAAACAACTACCAGATGATCGCCGACCTGGCGACCGCCAATCACATCAAAGTGATCTTCGCGTCGGTGCTGCCGGTGAGCGATCACCACATGAACGTCAGCCCGCGCTACGAAATGACCAAAGGGCGCCCGCCGGTGTTTATCAAAGCCCTAAATGAATGGCTGGTCCGATTCTGCGCGCAGCGCGGCTACACCTATCTCAATTATTTCGACGCGATGGTCGACCCCAGCGGGCAAATGCAAGCCGAGTTGGCGGACGATGGGCTGCATCCCAACGCGCGCGGCTATCGGATCATGGCGCCGCTGGCGCTGGAGGCGATCAACAAGACCCTGCGCCCTGCCGCGGTCCCGAAACCAGCACCCGCGCCCACGCCCGTGAAACCTGGGAAGACTGGCGGAACGTCTAAGTAAGAGACAATTGGGTAAGCGAGACTATCGAAATATGCGACGCATGTGGGTTCTGCTGGCGGCATTCTTGATGTGCTGCGCCGCTGCGCCCGCCCAGATCACCACCGTCCAGCAACTGGTGACCTTCGTGAAATCGTCGGTGCAATTGCATCAGAACGACCACGAAGTTGCAAATTACCTGCGCACTGTGAAACTGAAGGAGCGGCTGGACGAGCGCACCGTCGAACAACTTCAGGGGGGCGGCGGACTCGGTCCCAAGACCATTGCCGCGCTGCACGATCTGACGCTGAAATCGGCTGGCCTGCCCACAGCCGCGGCCCCCGCACCGGCGGTGAAGCCCGCGGTGCGTACCATTCCACCGCCGGATTCGATGGAACAGGCGCGCATGCTTGCCGCGATTCGCGAGAACGCCATCAACTACACCAAGAGCCTGCCCAACTACATCTGCGGTCGCGTCACGCGCCGGCATATCGATCCCTCCGGCACCGAGTTCTGGAAAGAGGTCGACCGCGTATACGAGCAGCTCACTTTCTTTGATCAGGAAGAGAAGCTTAAGGTGATTTCGGTAAGCGGAAAACTGGTCAACAACGTGGAGCACGATCAGCTTGGCGGCGCCCGGTCGAAAGGTGAATTCGGATATCTGCTGTACGAGATTTTTTCGCCTGAAACCGACACCGAGTTTCACTGGGAGCGCTGGGCCACGCTGCGCGAAAAGCGCATGGCCGTGTTCGGGTTCCGCGTGCGGCAATCGCGCTCCAAGTACAGCATCTATCATCAGCAGTCGCGACGACAGATTGTCGCCGGCTACAGCGGGCTGGTGTATGCCGACAAGGCCACCAACCAGGTGATGCGTATCGCGCTGCATTGCGAGGAAATGCCGGCGGATTTCCCGATCCAGGAAGTCTCGGTCACGTTGGATTACGATCCCACTCAGATCGGCGATCAGACCTTCGTACTGCCGCTCAAAAGCGACCTGCGTTCGCGCGAGGGCCATTTCCTGATCTGGAATGAAACGGAGTTCCGGTCTTATCGCAAATTCAGCGCGGATGCGTCGATTACGTTCGACACATCGGACTCAATCCCCGAAGAAAAGCTGAAAGAGACGCCCGCCAAACCGGATGAGAAGCCGGCGGACGACAAGAAGAACGACAAGCAGAAAAAGCA
>DASYPO010000060.1:0-8884 GCA_036006545.1 Bryobacteraceae bacterium | reverse complement strand
CGTACCCCTATCTGGTAGCTACTCTCAAAAAGCGTTAAGCCAGCGGGAATGCTTCATCCTGCTGCGTTATACTGAACCCGTTCGCCGCACTGGACGATGTTACCCAGCCGCCTTTCCGTCGTAACCCTCCTGCTTGCCCCTGCGGTTTTCGCGCAACCCTCCGATCTCGCGGTCAAACTTCGCGAACGCTTGGAGCAGGTCCGAGCCGAAAGCGGATATAGCGGGATCACCGCCGGTGTCGCGTTCGATGGCGATCACAACATCGCGGCCGCAGCGGGTTTCGCCGATGCTGCGCAGAAGATCGAACTGACCCCCACGTCGCGCATGCTGGCGGGCAGCACGGGTAAGACTTTCGTCGCTGCCGCGATCTTGCAAGCCGTCGACGAAGGGACGCTCGACCTCGATAGCAGGATCGAAAAGTGGATCGGGAAAGAAGAATGGTTCGCGCGTCTTCCCAATGCGCGCGATCTGACGCTGCGTATTCTCTTGAGCCATCGCAGCGGCGTCCCCGAGCACGTGTTCGAGAAGAATTTCGTCGCCGCGATGAAAAGCGACCTTTCGAAGACCTGGACGGCTACCGAGATCACGTCTTACATTCTCGACAAGAAGCCGCTGTTTGCCGCGGGCGAGAAGTTCGCATACGCCGACACGAACTTCGTCATCGCCGGTTTGGTATTCGAGAAGGCCACCGGGAAGAAACTCTTCTCTGAAATCGAGCGGCGCATCCTCAAGCCCTTCGAGCTGCGCAATACCGTGACGTCCGAAAGCCGAGTGATCGACGGACTGGTTCCCGGATTGATGAGTGAACGGACACCATTTGGAATTAGCGGCCCGGCGCTACGCGAGGGACGCCTGATCATAAACGCGCAGAGCGAGTATGCAGGCGGCGGGATGGTTTCGACCGCCGGCGATCTGGCACGTTGGGCGAAGATTCTTTGGGAAGGCAAAGCGTTCAGCGCACCATCGCTCGCCGCGATGCTGGATGCGAAAGACACCGGCGTCGGCCGCGGCGGCGGACAGGATGCGAAATACGGGCTCGCAACGCAGGTCCACCCCACTCCTTACGGAATCGCATACGCGCACGCCGGCTGGTTCCCCGGCTACCAGACTGAAATGGAATATTTCCCGGAGTATAAGATCGGCTTCTCCGTACAGGTTCCCGCCGACCCCGGCACAGGGGCGAAGAAATCGCCGCGCTGGTGTCTCATGGAGATCGTTAAGCTGGTGCTGGAATCGCAGGGTCTCGTGAAAAAAGCCGCGTGAAAATCGCGATCTGTTTGCTGCTGCTTTGCGTTTACAGCCGCGCTGGGATGGTGGTCGCCACCGTCGGCGACAGCTTCGCGGACGCGCTGTATCTCGCTATGAAGGTGCGGCCCGACCTGCTCAAGCAACACGAGATTACGCTGGTCCGGTGGAGTCGCGCCAAGATCGGATTTACGCGTTTGGACTTGTTCGATTATCCCGGCTGGCTGCGTGACAACGACGCGCTCGGGCAGGCCGATCTGTGTGTGGTGCAGATTGGATCGAACGATCTGCAGAGCATCCGAACCGGAAAGAACGCTTGGGCATTCTTCGGTTCCGATGCGTGGAAAGAACTCTACGCGACCCGCGTCGCCGGCATGCTAGCGACGCTACAACAGAAGCGCTGCAAGCAGATCGCATGGTTCCTGCAACCCGGGTTCGAAAACCATCCGTCCATGGCGCGGGGAAGAGCCCCGGTCAATCAGGTTCAGGCAAAAGTTGTTGCACCAACAGCGGCTGTCGTAGTCGAGGTCGTGACCGGCAAGGACGACTATCAGGCTGACCATGTCCACTACGGTCGCGAGCTTATGCTCCGCATCGGGCCGGCGCTGCTAGAAATGGCCGATACGGCGCGCGAGCTGACCGACGGAAAGTGCCTGTCGTGCCATAACCCGTCGATCGCCGAGCAGACGTTCCGCGCGCGGGAAAAGCAGCCTCTGCGCGTGCATGGGCGACAATAGACCAAGTCCATGTCCCGCTGGATTCTGATGCTCGCGTTGGTCGGGCCACTTTACGCGCAGGACCATGCGGCGCTCATCGAAACCGTTCGACAGCGCGCGATGAAGTACACTAGCGAACTTCCAAACTTCGTCTGCCGGCAAGAGACTCTGCGCGAGCGCGATCCATCGGGAACCCACACGCAGTGGAAAACCGTGGACACGGTTGTCGAGCAACTGACCTTCTTCGATCACAAAGAGAAGTACG
Organism: Bryobacteraceae bacterium; assembly: GCA_036006545.1. Lineage (GTDB taxonomy): Bacteria > Acidobacteriota > Terriglobia > Bryobacterales > Bryobacteraceae > Palsa-187. The sequence goes on along the minus strand of DASYPO010000060.1, from coordinate 6,658 downwards.
AGGTGATCTCCATCAACGGCAAGCCGGCCGCGGGTAAGACGCATGACAAGCTCGGACATCTGAAAAGTTCGGGCGAGTTCGGCAGCACCCTGAGCGCGATCTTCGAGCCCAAATCCCGCGCCGAGTTTGATTGGGTACGTCAGGATGCGATCGGCGCGCGACCCGTCCAGGTGATCGCGTTTCGAGTGGCTCAACCGTTTTCAGATGTGCGCATCACGTGGGGCAAACAGAAGGTCACACCTGGCTACCACGGCTGGTTGTATGTCGATGGCGAAACGGGTATTGTCTTGAGGCTGGCCAGCATCTCCGAAATACCCGCCGGATTTCCTATGCAGTCGGCGACACAGGAGCTGGATTACAGCTCGGTCGAGATCGCGGGCCAGACCTACCTGCTACCCGCCAAGTCGCTCGTCGAAATTCAACTGAAGAGCGAGTTCCAGCGCAACGTGATCACGTTCACCGGATATCGCAAATTCGACACCGCAACGAATATCAAGTTCGACCCGCAGTGAACGCTACGCGCGTACCGGCTTTTCAGAAACCTTCCACTTCTTCTCGTCGAAGTACAGCGTCTTGCCCTGGCGATAACTCTCCACCGCCATCGTAATCAGCACCTGCGCGCATGCGCCGGTCTCGACATCGAGGTGCGGTTTCTGGCGCGAGCGCATGCAGTCCAGGAAATTCACGATGTGCTTCTCCATCACCGGGACGGTATTATCGACCGCGATCTTTTGCTCCTCGGTGCCGAACTTGTAATCGTCGAACATGGGTTTCCGCGTGCGTTCATTGGTTTCGCGGTTGCGAATGGTCCGCGCTTCGGGTCGCAGCGTGATCGCCTCAGTGGTCGACTCGAACATGCCGTGATCCACCATGATGATGGTCCCGTGATGCCCGCGGATCAAGCCCGGGATGTGCTGGGAATTAGCCATCGAGGAACTCAGCACCAGCGAGTGGCCTTCGGCGTATTCCGCCATCAGGTGGAAGGTGTCGGGAACTTCGCGCTTCATCTCAAACGCAGGGCCCCCGTAGATTCCGCCGGACGCCATCACTTTCGCGGGGAACTGCGGCTTCGACCAGCAGATGTTGAGCGGCGCGACCACGTGATAGAACAAATCGGTCGCGATGCCGCCCGAGTAATCCCAATACTTGCGGAAGCGGAAGAATCGATCCGCATCGAAGGCGCGTTTGGGCGCCGGTCCGAGCCACATTTTCCAATCGATATGATCTTCCCCGGTCGCATCTGGGCCCGCCTTGGGATCGATGGTGTAGTTCCATTCGCCGTCCACCGAATTGCGGTGATACGATCCCTGGCTCATCAGCATCTTTCCGATCATGCCGTCGGCGATGGCCTTCTTGGCCTTGTACCACTGATCCGCCGAAGTGGTCTGGGAGCCCACCTGCAGCACGCGGCCGGTCTCTTTTACGGTCGCGACCAGGTGCCGCGCCTCGTCGATGGTGTGGCACATCGGTTTTTCGAGATACACGTCTTTGCCATGGTCCATGGCTTCGAGCGCGATTTTCGCGTGCCAGTGATCCGGCGTGGCGACGATCACCGCGTCGATATCGCTGCGGTTGATGATCTCGCGGTAATCGCTGTAGCCGTCTTGGCAGCCGATGTCAGTTTTCGCACGCGTGACGCGTTTCTGGTACGGGTCCGCCACCGCCAGCACCTGGCAAGTATTCTTGGCCTTACCGATCTTGGCGAATTCACCGCCCACGTAATGACCACGGCCGCCGACGCCGATTACGCCGACGTTGATGCGGTCGTTAGCGCCCAAAACGCGCGCGCTACTCTTCCCGCTGGCCGATTTCGCCGCGCCGAACGCGCTGCCCGCAACTCCCATTGCGGCTCCCACCGCGCCTGCCTGGCGCAAGAAATCCCGACGCGAACGATCTTCAGTTGTGGACATCGTGGTCTCCCTTGACCACCCAGTGTAACGCGGTCCGAGAGGTTACGCGGGCTTTCTCCGGAAGCAGTACAGGGTAGTGCGAGTACGCACGTACAGGCAATCCTCGCCGATGGCCGGCGTGGCGAATGTCTCTTCGTCCAGGTCGTTGATCGCCAGCACTTCGCCGGCTCGACCGCTGCGCAGCACGACCACGCGGCCACCCATGCTGGTGAGATAAATCTTGTCGTCGGCGGCGATTGGCGATGCGTAATAACGATCGATCGCACCCGGCAGACGCGCCTGCTTGAAGATTTCTCCGCTCACCGGATCCATTGTCGTCAGCAGACCGCCGTCTTTGATCAGATAAAGAATGCCGCGATACACCATCGGCGACGGAACCTCAGGAAGCATTTTTGAGTAGCGCCAAAGCGTCGCGGATTTCGTCACGTCGCCCTTGCCACCGGGCCGGATGGCGATCAGTACATTCTGAATGGTGTTGTAGTTCAGCGCCGCCCCCCATTCTTCCGCGGTCAGGATCCCGTCGCCGTCGAAATCGAATTGTGGAAAGACGCCGGACAAAACGGGATGCTTCTTCAGTTCTGGCCAGGTTAGTTTGCCGTCGTGATTCGCGTCGAAGCGCTCGAGCAGCTCCGCGTACGGCTCCATCTGCCGACCGCCGCCGTCGCCAATGGTCTGCACGTTCATGATAAGCACGGGCGCGCCCGAGGAATCCAGCGTCACCGTCGGGCTACCTTTCGGCGCGTACGGAAAACCGCGAACCCACCACAACTTCTCACCGGTTTCCAGTTGATATGCCGCAAGTTCAAACGATCCCGGCACGATCAGAGTCCGCCCGGCGTCGGTTCCTTCCACAACAATAGGAGTCGAGTATCCTGCGCCAAGAATTTCCTTGCGGTCGCGCTTCCACAATAGTTTCCCGGAGTCCTTGTCGAGCGCCATCACATAGGAGCCGGTGTCCTGATCCGCGACCAGGATCAGTTTGTTTCCATCCAGCACTGGCGAGGATCCGAATCCATTGTTGCTATGAAACGGTCCCAATGGCATGCGCCAGCGCTCGGTCCCATCGCCCGAATAGGCGATCAGCCCAAACTCGGCGAAGAACGCGATGACGTTCGCGCCGTCGGCCACAGGACTGGACGACGCGGGATTGTTCATCGGGTTGCGCTTTTCGACGCGCGCCCGTGTCACCTCGCGCCGCCATCGAATCGAACCCGTACCACGATCGAGGCAAATGGTGAGGAGCTTCTCGTCTTCGTGGGCGGTCACGAAAATCCGATCGCCCGACCAGACGGGCGACGAGTGTCCCGGCGGAAGCGGCGTTCGCCACGCGAGATTCTTTTCGCGCCCGAATTCGACAGGAAGATTCTTCGCCTCGGCTGTGCCCGACCCATTGACGCCGCGAAAGCGCGGCCAGTCGGCATGAGCGAAGGGGGCAGTTAGGAATATGGCCGCGATTGCGGTCGACACGATTCGGGTCACGGGTTCTCTGACGGGTGACGTTCGGTTTTGTTACTCACCCGCTGCTATCATCTCCTAAGCATGCGACGCAGGAGCTTACTCACCGCGCCGTTCGCATTCCAGGCGGCGAAACAGGTCGCGCAAGCCGCGGGCGACGTTCGCGTTTACGCTTTCGGCGACGGCGTGCCGCTCTCACCCGACGAATATTCCCAGCTTCTCGCGCGTCTGACCGCGAGTGCGGAATCCATCACCGACGACTATTCGCGCGGCGGCATCGTCGAAAAACTCGAAACGCGTATGGCGGGAATCCTCGGCAAGGAAACTGCCGTGTGGCTACCCACCGGGACACTGGCCAATCATCTCGCTGTGCGATTGTTAGCCGGACCGAAGCGCCGTGTCCTCGTGCAGGCCGAAAGCCACCTGTACAACGATTGTGGCGATTGCGCGCAGACGCTGAGCGGACTGCATCTCATTCCGCTCGCACCCGGCAAGGCGACTTTTACGCTGGAGCAGGCCGAGCAAGCTCGCAACAGCGCGGCGTTGGGGCGCGTTGAAACTCCAGTGGGCGCCGTACAGATCGAGAGTCCCGTGCGGCGGCGCAGCGGCGAGCGCTTCGATTTCGGGGAAATCAAGAAGATTTCGGACTGGGCGCGCGAACGCCGCATCGGGTTGCATCTCGACGGCGCACGATTGTTTCTCGAGAGCGCCTATACCGGCAAGTCCGTTCGCGAATACGCGGCGCTGTTCGACACGGTGTACATCTCGATGTACAAATATTTCAACGCGGCCAGCGGGGCGATCCTCGCAGGACCGAAAGCATTGCTCACCGATTTGTTCCACATGCGCCGTATGTTCGGCGGCGGTTTGCACCAGGTGTGGCCGTTCGCGGCGGTCGCGCTGCATTACCTGGATGGATTTGAAGGGCGCCTTCGCAAGGGCGTCGAAACTTCGGAACAAGTGATTTCGAAGCTGGCTTCAGAAGGCTTCGAGGTGGAACGTGTGCCCAACGGCACAAACATTTTCCGTCTGCATCCGGGTAACGTAAACTCGCCGGTGTATCGCGATCGCCTGGAAGTCGCAGGCATCACGGCCCGGCCCCCGGGTGGTCAGTGGATGACGATGCAGGTGAATGAAACTTGGGGGCGCATCCCCGCTTCTGAAATCGTCACGCGTTTTAAGAAAGCACTGGGCTAGTTGTGGGGCCAGGCTTTCAGCCTGCCGCTGGGCTTTTGCCCGGCGTCCGAAGCGCCGCCCGGAAGGGCGGCAGCAGCCAAGATTGGCTGGCCCCACGTGATTTAGAAGTCGATCTTCAGTCCCAGTTGCAAAATACGCGATTCGAGCACGGATGAAGTCGGCGCAAACGTCGGTGCGCTCGTAATGACGCCCGCCGAGTTCGTCCCCGCCGTGGTGTTGATCACCGTCACGTTTTTGCGATTGAACAGATTCGTCGCCTCCGCGAGAACCCGCGCATGCAACCGCTCGCGATAGCTGAAAATCGTGCGCGTGTAGCGCGCGTCCACTTGGTAGAGGCCCTTGGTGCGCGCCGTGCCGCGACCGATGAACAACGGCCGCTGGACCGCGCCCGCGAGTGAATCGCCATTCAACAACGTGCCAGTAGTGATGTTCTGCTGGTCGCCCGACGCCAGGTTGGCGAGGAACGTCAGCATATTTCCATTCGCTAATGCATTCCAGAACCTGCTGTCGAGCTTCACCGTCGGGTTGATTACGCTGCTGAGCAGCAATGCGGACGGACGATTCGAAACCGGGTTGCCGCGGTCGCGCGTGCGATTGGTCGGATCCGAGATGAACGCGTTCTGCTCGAAACTGTTCACGTCCGGGGCGTCGCTGATCGAATGCGACCAAGTGTACGACGCATTCAACTGCAGACTCTTTCCAATGCGGTGCTGGTAATACACGATGAGCGCGTTGTAATCCGAAATCGCGCCAGTGTCCTGGAGATTGATGCCGTTGAACTGCGGGAACAGTCGCGTCGCCGCGCTGACAGTTCCGGAGAAAACCGGTCGTCCATCGGCCAGGAAACTAATTGGGTTGATCAAATTCGAGTTGCGCAGAAACACCATGTTGCGCGCGGCCGTGTGCACATACCCGACCTTCAAGGTGTCGTTGTTCGTAAATTCGCGCTCGATCTGGATGCTGTTGTTGATGGTGTACGCGTTCTTGAAATTCGGTGTTACGGCAGTCGGGCTGGGAGTGACCAGAGTTGCAGAGCCGTTGAACACGTTCGGGAAGCGCGGAGCGCCCGCCGCAGTCGGCGCTAAGGATGTCTGGAAGGACCGCGTGCTCCCATCGTTGTTCAGGGCGTTGTACCAGAGGTTGGTCGCGGGCGCTTCGTAGAAGATTCCCGAGTTTACGCGCAGCACGAACTTAGGTCGTATCTGCCACGCGAATCCGACGCGCGGAGCGAAGTTGCCGCCCGGGCTACGAAACTCACGCGAGTAAACCAGCGGCGCGTTCGGATTGGCATCCGGCGGTGAGTAACGATCGTATCGCACGCCGTAGATCAACAGGAAATTCGGCTTGATCTGCCAGCTATCCTGGGCGAAGAAATTGTAGAAGTGGGTCTTATACGACAACCCGGGAACACCCAGGACCGTGGCGAAAGTCGAATATGAGAGCGGGTTGGTACCGTTCTTTGCCGCAAGATAATTCGCGATGCTGGAGAACGTGTAACGACTGAATACGTTGCCGACCTGATTGTCGTTGTTCTCCTGGAACCCGAAACCGGCCTTGAAAGTATGACGGCCCTTGATCCAGGTGACGTTGTCGCTGAAGCTGGGAATCTTTTCCGCGAAGCGATCGCCGATCGCGCTGGTGCCATTGAAGGTCGCGATGCCGGTAATGACCACCTGCGGTCCGGGTCCATCCAGCGGATTCGCGACGTGCGTCTGATTGCGATACGGTTCTGACGCGCGCAGCTCGTTCAGTAGATTTGAGGAGAACGTCGAGAGCAATTGCAATCCGACGACGTGGGCACGATCCTTGAAATCAGCGGCGACGTCCAGCGCGTTAAGTGCACCTACCGCGGTGTTGAAGGGGAATTCGTTGCGGAAATAGTTGTAGCGCGCAAACAACTGATGCTTGTCATTGATGATCCAGTCCGCGCGAATGTTGAAGAATTGCACGTGCTGCACGCTGTCCGCTGTGGCCAACAATGCCGGATTGATTCCAATCTGCGCGGCGAGCGTCGGATCGATGGTGTTGGCGGACGGGAGCCCGCGCAACAGATGTTCGTATCCACCGAACAGGAACAGCTTGTCCTTCTTGACCGG
>DASYPO010000059.1:0-5360 GCA_036006545.1 Bryobacteraceae bacterium | reverse complement strand
TCCCACGCCGCGGTTTCTTCCGCAAGCACCGGCTCCAGTTGCGCGGTTGCTACGCGGCGAAGTTCCATCACCGGTTCGGCGGGCCAGTCCGGCAGCGCGGCCATATGTCTTGATCCTAGCTCTTGTCGCCCAGCATTCGCTTAATCGCCGTGGTTGCCTGCCGCGTGCGATGTGGATTCTCGATCAGCGCGAAACGCACGTGGCCCTCGCCCATCGGCCCGAATCCGATTCCGGGCGATACCGCCACCAGCGCTTTCTCCAGCAGCATTTTCGAAAACTCCAGCGACCCGATCGAGCGAAATCGTTCCGGCAGCGGCGCCCATACGAACATCGATCCTCGTGGCGATTCCACCGGCCACCCCGCGCGTTTCAGCCCATCCACCAGCACGTCACGACGCTTCTGATATGTCGCCGCGATCTTTCGCGTGTCCTCTTCGCATTCACGCAAGGCAATGATGGACGCGATCTGCACCGGCTGAAACACGCCGTAATCCAGGTAGCTCTTGATGCGCGCCAGCGCCGCGATCATCCGCGGATTTCCCAGACAAAAGCCCACGCGCCAGCCCGCCATGTTGTAGCTTTTCGACAACGAAAAAATCTCGACCGCGACTTCCTTCGCGCCGTCGATCTCCAAAATGCTGGGCGCCGTGTATCCGTCGAAACAAATATCGGCGTACGCGAAATCATGCACCACCATCGTTCCGTGATGCGCCGCCAGCCGGATAATCTCCTTGAAGAAATCGCGATCCACGCACTGCGTCGTCGGATTGTGAGGAAACGAAATCAGAATCATGCGCGGCGGCTTGGACGATCTGCGATACAAATCCTCCAGCGAATTCAGAAAGCTCGCAGGATCCGGCATGGGCAGCATGCACGCGTGCCCCTCCGCCATGATCACGCCGTATTGATGAATCGGATAGCACGGATTCGGCGACACCACCGCATCGCCCGGCCCGATCACCGCGAACAGCAGGTGCGCCAGCGCATCCTTCGCGCCGATGGTAACGATCGCCTCTTTTTCCGAATCGAGGGTGACGCCGTACTTCAGCCGATACCGGTTTACGATCTCCTCGCGCAGTTTCGGAATCCCGCGCGACATCGAGTAGCGATGATTGCGCGCGTTGCGAGCCGCTTCCACTAGCTTTGTGACCACCGCGCGCGGCGTCGCGCCGTCGGGATTCCCCATGCCCAGGTCCACCACGTCGAGTTGCGCGGCGCGAGCCTTGGCCTTCATCTCGTTAATCACCGCGAACACGTAGGGCGGTAGCTTGCTGATCCGATAGAATTCCTGGGCCGGCTCCATCATTCAATTGTAGGATCTGGGATCATGAAGGTTTGCGCTCGCCCCTGCTCGCCATCTTCCTGATCGTCACCGTCGACATTCTCGGGTTGACGATCATGATTCCGCTGCTGCCCTTCTACGCCGAGAAACTCGGCGCGTCGCCGGCGCAAGTGGGCCTGCTGATCGGTGTGTACGCCGCCTGCCAGCTCCTCTCGGGACCCTTGCTGGGCCGTATTTCCGATCGCACGGGGCGCAAGCCGCTGCTGATCGTCAGCCAGATCGGGACGCTCATCGGGTTTTTCATCATGGCGTTCGCGCCGAATATTTGGGTACTGTTGCTGGCTCGTGTGATCGACGGTTCCACGGCCGGAAATATTTCACTTGCGCAGGCGTATATTTCCGACATCACCGTTCCCGAAGCGCGCGCGAAATCCTTCGGCGTGATCGGCATCGCCTTCGGAATCGGATTCCTGATCGGCCCCGCGATCTCAGGATTCTTGGTGCGCTACGGATATCGCACGCCGATCTTCGCCGCCGCTGCGCTCTCCGCTCTCAGCATTCTCGCGACTTCCCTGCTATTGCCTCGTGCGAAACCAAATCTCGACGTTACCGCCGTCGGTCCTGGCGGCAAACGCCTCACCCTATTCCAATGGACCGAGTATGCCGATTTCTTCCGCCGCCCGGTGCTCGCGCCATTGTTGGCCCAGTTCTTCTGCTTCGCGCTCAGCTTTGCGATTTTCACTGGCGGCCTTGCATTGTTTCTCGAGCGCCGTCTCACCTGGGAAGGAAAATCGTTCGGTCCCGAGCAGGTGGGATATACCTGGGCCTTCGCCGGACTCCTCGGAATCATTCTGCAAGGACCGCTGCTCGGCCGACTGGTGAAGCGATTCGGCGAAGCGCGCCTCACGCGTACGGGATTCGCCGCGTACACCGCGGGCTACACGGTGCTGGCATTTACGTTCACGATTCCGATGCTCGCTCTCGCCACATTCATCTCTTCTATCGGAAGCTTGGTGCGCCCGTCCGTCACCAGCCTGGTCACTCGCGTCGCCGGGCGCGACGAACAAGGAGTTGTGCTGGGACTCACGCAGTCGTTGACCTCGGTCGCGCAAATCGTTGGACCGCCGCTCGCCGGCTTGTTGATCCAGCACGGTCTGCTGACCACTTGGGGAATCGCTGCCGCCGCGGTCAGCGCGCTTGGTTTGCTGCTGGCGCTGCGATCGGCATAGCATCTAATAGCTGCGAGCTCAGCAGCAGCATCCGCGGCACGTGAAAACAACCTTTGTAATTGTTGCCCTTCGCCGTAGTCGTCAACTGCCCGCGTCGATCGCAGTACCCGAACCATTCGCCGTGCACCGGGTCCGAGAAATGCGCAAACGCATACGTGTCGACCTTACTCAACCAATCCAACCATTTCTGCTCGCGCGTTTTCGAATACGCGAGGATCGTCGCATAGATCGCTTCCGTGTGCGGCCACCACAGTTTCATGTTCGATTCGAGCGGCAGTGCCGGCAACCCTTCGCCATCCATGAAGTAATACAGTCCGCCGAACTCGCGATCCCAGCCCATTTCTAGCGAGCCTTCGATCGAATCGAGCAGCATCTTTTGTGCTGCTGCGTCCGGCGCGAATTCGAGCGCGTGGAGAAGAAACCACGCGCACTCGATCGAATCACCGGGGCAGAAGAATCGTCCTTCGGGCAGCGTCGCCTCGAGAGGCGCATATTCAAAAAATACCCTTCGCGCCGGATCGTAAAACTCGCGCGACGCTTGAACGCAATCGCGCAGCACCGCCCGATAGCGCGGATCGGGATCGACTCTCGCAATCTCGCACGCCATCGACGCCACGATCATCACGTCGGCCAGCGCCCGCAATTTCGGCGCGCCCTCCAGCGCGGGCCGTCCGAGCAGCGACGGATCATCAATCCAGCCGCGAATCCGCCAAAACAAATCGACGGCTTCCTGCTTTAGTGCCGCGTCGCCGGTTGCTTTCGAGAATTCGAGCATCCCAATCATCGCGAACACGGCCGAATACGGTTTGCGTTGAAAAAAGGAAGGCCGGCCCTCGCGCGACAGGCTGAAATAGTAGCGCCCCTCGGCGTCGCGCGCATGCTTGCGCAGAAAATCGAGAATCAGCCGCGCCGCGTCCAGCCACTCTTCGCGACGCTCCACTTCGTTGTAGAGCTTTGAAAGCATCCAAACCGCGCGGCCCTGCAGCCAGACGTACTTTCGCGAATCGTAAATCGCGCCGTCGCGCGTTAGGCACGTGAAATATCCGCCGTGCTCCCGATCAAGCGAATGCTTCAGCCAGAACGGAATCACCTGCTCTGTCAATTCTTTGCGATAACGGGCGGCGTAGGTTTTCAGCATCCTGAATCTCAGTATCCGTCAGACTCCGATCCCCGGCATCTAACTTTTTAGCGGCACAATACTTGACAAGAAAGGACGCAGATTATATACTTCAAGTGTAAGTAGATTACTTGGAGGAAACACCATGTCACTCATCCGTTACGCCCCCTTCGATTTCGAGACCTTTCCGGCTGGCCTGCGCGCTTTCCAGGACTCGGTAAACCGGCTTTTTACTGAGCCGAACGCCCGACCCTGGGTTCCGGCGGTAGACATCCTGGAGACCGAGAACGAACTGATTCTAAAGGCCGACGTGCCCGACGTGGACATGAAAGACATTGAAGTCCGCATGGAAAACGGAACGCTGATCGTTCGCGGCGAGCGCAAGTTTGTCAAAAACGAAGCCAATGGCAAGGGCGGTTACCATCGCCTGGAGCGCAGCTACGGGACTTTCGAGCGCGTTTTTACGTTGCCGGAAACTGTTGAAGCCGAATCGGTTAAGGCCGACTACAAGAATGGCGTGCTGAGCATCACTCTTCCCAAGAAAGAAGTCGCTAAGCCGCGCCAAATCAAGGTCCAAATCAACAACTAATCGCCGATTCACCGGCAGAAGCTCTGGGGCGGATCCTCGAACCAATCGAGGATCCGCCCCGTCTTTGTCTATATATGTGAGGACGAAATGAACTCGATCAAGACGGTTGCGCTGCTCGGACTCTTGAGCGGACTGCTGTTGCTGGGCGGCGAGCGGCTGGGCGGAACGAACGGCCTGCTGCTCGGGCTGGGGCTGGCCGTGGCGATGAATTTCTTCAGCTACTTCTTCTCAGACAAACTGGCGCTGATGATGTATTCGGCGTCACCGGTTTCGCCGCAGGAGAATCCGGAGGTGTACCGGCGCGTTTATCCGCTGGTTTCGAATCTCACGCAGCGCATGGGCCTGCCGATGCCGAAGCTGTGGCTCATTTCAGACCCGTCGCCGAATGCATTCGCCACGGGCCGTAATCCGGAACACGCGTCGGTCGCATTCACCGAAGGAATCCTGACGCTGATGAACGATCGCGAACTGGAAGCGGTGATTGGGCACGAGCTGGGTCATGTTCTGAATCGCGACATTCTGATCAGCTCGATCGCCGCGACGCTTGCTGCTGCGATCACTTTGGTCGCACGCATGGCGTTCTTCTTCGGCGGCAGCCGTGACCGGGACGATGAGCGCGGTGGCGCAGCCGGCGGATTGGTGATGCTGATTGTGGCGCCCATCGCGGCGATGATGATCCAGATGGCGATTTCACGGACGCGCGAGTTTGGGGCGGACGCCGCCGCGGCCAAATACACCGGCACGCCGGATGGCATGATCAATGCACTCAAGAAGCTCGAGACGGGCGTCCAGCGGGTGCCGATGGATGCCGATCCTTCGACGGCGCACATGTTCATTCTGAATCCGTTTTCGGGCCGCGGGTTGATGCGGATTTTCTCGACGCATCCGGCGACGGAGCAGCGGATTGCTCGGTTGGAAGCGCTGCGGTATGCAGCACAGGTGAGCTAAAAAAGGCAGGTGACTCCGTTTGCGGGTTAAGAAAAAGATCACCTGCCCCGCAAGCAAACCGGGGACGGCGGCTAAAGCCACCGCTGCGGGCTGAAGCCCGCGCCACGAAGGGCCAAACGGCAGGTGACAAGATCACCTGCCCCACAAGCAAACCGGGGACGGAGGCTAAAGCCACCGCTGCGGGCTGAAGCCCGC
>DASYPO010000058.1:0-5507 GCA_036006545.1 Bryobacteraceae bacterium | reverse complement strand
TCGCTTCCGGGCTGATCCGGAACGCCGGACTGTTCTCGAAGAACACATCCGCGCGATCCGCCATGCCCCACGCCAATGGGTTCGTATTGTCGATCTTCATCGAGAGAATCGACCCCGGTACGAAGAACTTCTCGCGTCCCAGCGGCCTCTCGCGTCCATCCGCTGTGTGCTCCACCAGCGCGCTCGGCAGCGGCACGCCCATGTAACGCGCCAGGCTGGTCGAACTTCCCACCGTCAGAATCGTGCCGCCCGATTCCAGAAACTTCTTCAACTCCGGCACCGATTTCTCAATCGTCAGATTCCCACTCATCGATTCAAACTCTGGCGGAATACGATCCGTGCCCCCGCGCCCGCCACCGCCGCGACCGCCGCGCTCGCCCGGCATCGCACCATCCATTAATACGATCACGTCGTATTTCGCCCGCAGATTTCCCGCGTCGAATTGTTTCGGATACACCACGTCGAACGGAAACTCGAACTGCTCGAACAGCCAGCGCACCCAGCCCGACGGCATCGATCCGCCGAAGCGATCCCACAGCGCGATCTTCACCGGCTTCAGCTTCAGTGCGTCGCCCTTGGGCTTTTCCGCCACGCCTTGGAAGCTCAATCCGAAATCGGCGACCAGCTTTTCGATCACCGGACGTGTGGAAGGCCGCGCGGGAATAAACATCGTGCCGTTGTCCGCCTTAAGCCAATACACTTCGTCGCCCGCCTTGAGTAAACGATTTACCGCGATAAAAGAGTCGTTCACGCGATGGCTCAAGAGATATCCCACCGGCGTCCCCGGCCCCGTAATCCTTCCCTTCGGCGGCCCCAGCAGTTCCTCGGTCACTTTCGTAAAGGGTCCGTCGAACGCTTCCAGCACGCGATCGAATTCCACGCCCATCTGGTACGCCAGCGTCCATCCCGTGACGTCGTAAGGCGGCGTCGGCGGCCCGCCCGCGTACTTGAAATCGTTGGGATGATCCTGCGGCTCGAACATGTCGAGAATATGCGGCCGGAACGCCTGCGCGCACTTGATCACGTACGATCCCGCGAGATATTTCTTGCCCAGCACTTCGAAATCCGACGACGCGCGATGAATGTCGATACCGTTCTTCAGCAGCGTATTCACGAACTTGGTCGCCGTCGCGAAATCCGCTTGCGTCGAAGGAATAATGTACCCGCGCGGATCGCGCAGCTTTGGATCCTGCGTCGCCTTGAAATACTTGATGTCGATGCGCGGTCCGCCACGGCCTCCGCCCGGCGCGTCGCCACCCAGCCCCGGGTCGATTCCACGCGCGTTCGGATTGTCCTTGGCGATCGCCGCCTCGAGCGCTTCCAGGCGCTTCGGCGTCATGGTCCAGTGATCCGAATTACCGCGGTCGATCGAGTTCTTGCCCATGCGGTACATGTTGTAGAGGAACGTATCGCGGTAGCGCGACGCCAGGTCCAGCACCGCGCGATTGGCCGTCACCGAGTACTCGATCGACTGCCGGAAATGCCACTTCTGCCCCGGCTCGACCGGATACGGTGTGTCCTTATTAGGCAACAGCCGCCGCGGCACGAACGCCACTTCCATCGGCGTCGGATGCCCGATCGTCTCGGTCAAAAGCCCGATCATGTTGTGGAAATACGTCGTCGTTCGCAACCCGCCGTTGAACCACGTCGAGTAGCTCGACCCTTCGAGCATCGTCGCGCCCGGCTTGCCCTCCGCCGCGAACCGGTCGTGCATCGCCGCGCCCACCAGATTCAGTCCGATCGGAATCAGCGGATCGAAAAAGTAATTGAACGGATCGCGGAACGGCGGCGCGAACAGCACGGTGCCCGCCGGACCCGTCTGGTGGTGGTTGTACATGATCTGCGGGTACCATTCGCGATACAGCACACGATTCATGTTGGTCGATTCCACCTGGTTCGACATGTAGAAATCGCGATTGTTGTCGTGTCCAACGTACTTCTGATACAGCCGCTCGAGCACGATCGCGCGCTTAGTCGGGTCCTTCTCGCGCATGTACGAATTCGAAACCATCTCCATGCCATCCGGGTTGGCGTGTACGCATAGGACGATCACGTCGCGCAGAATCCGCGTCGTCTCTGCATCGGTCATGCTGACTAGTTGATAGACGATCTCCATCAACTGCGCCGCGCCCAATACTTCGGTGGCGTGCAATCCGCCGTCGATCCACACCACCGCTTTCCCCTCGGCGGCCAGCGTTCGCGCCTGATCTTCGGTGAGGCCTTCGGCGTGCGCCAGCCTCCGCGAAATCTCCTTGTAGTGATCCAGTAGTTTGTGATTTTCGGGCGATGTAATTACCGCCATCCACTGCGGCCGATTCTCGGCGGTCCTGCCGATCTCGACCAGCTTCATCCGGTCGGGCGCCTGCTGCGCCAGCTTCTTCCAATACGCGGTGAGCTGCGTGTAATTCGCGAGCTGGTAATCGTCGCCGATGTTGAAGCCCAGCTCTTCTTTCGGTGTGGTGATCTTGCGCGCGGTTTGCGCCGGCGCAAGTGCGGCCGCGATCAGAAGTAGAGGCAGAGAGATGCGGAAGGCACGTCGGACCATTTCAAGATGTTACACCACGGCCTGCGACGACGCGCCGGATAGTGCGCTAATTGTGTGTCCCTCTGATCTTCTTCCAAATCCATGGGATCAAGCTAAAAAGCAAAACATAGAACAGGATCGGCGGGACCAAGGCTATTCCTATAAAGAATCCCAGTTGCGGCAACGAGTCCCCGAGCACGCCGCCTACAGCCAACCCCGACGCGACCCAAAGAAATACCCACATAAGAGCCATCAAGATAAACGCGAGTTTCGGCGATTGGGTGATGTTCACGCTTGCAGCAATTCTCGCACGTCGAAATGTGATCGCATACGTGTGTGCAGAGCATCGCTCGTCAAGCTGGTACGCTGGTTGGAGAGTTCAACAGAGCAACTATGCGAAACCAGGCTCTTCCTCTCGTGGCGGTCAAGAGCAAATACCAGATTGTGATTCCACAAAGCGTCCGAGAGCAGGTAGGGGTCCAAGTGGGCGACCTGCTGGAAGCTCGAGTGGAGCGTGGGCGGATCACGTTCACGCCCAAGTCGGTGGTCGATCGTGGAATCGCGGAAAGCCTCGCCGACTTCAAGGCGGGGCGTGCCTATGGGCCTTTTAGGACTCACCCGGAGTTGATCGCTTCGCTTCACGCGGAAACCCGTAAACTCAGGGCGTCGAAAAAACCGAAGCGCGCAACCCGCGCATGACTGCGCGTTACTCGAAACGGTTCCTCCAGCAATACGCTTCCGCTCCTGCAGCGGTGCGGAAGGCGTTCGACAAGCAGGTCGCCTTGCTCCTTGCGAGTCGAAACCATCCGTCCCTACGCGCCAAAAAGTACGACGAGTCGCTAGATATCTGGCAAGCCCGCGTCAACCGAAACTGGCGCTTCTACTTCACTATTGAGGGCGACGTTTATCACCTTCACGAAATTGTCGCGCATCCCAAGTGATTCCCCCCATTACCCCCTCCACCCGCGCCGAGTCCATCGACCGCCTCCGTCGCGACACCTTCGACGTCCTTATCCTCGGCGGCGGCATCAACGGCGCCGGCACCGCGCGCGATCTCGCACTACGCGCGAAGACCACTGGAGCCGAGCTCAACATCGCCCTCATCGATCAGAACCACTTCGCATCCGGCACCTCCAGCCGTAACTCGCACCTGATTCACGGCGGTCTGCGCTATTTGAAACAGCTCGCGATTCACTTGGTCCGTGAATCCCTGCGCGAGCGCGCTGTGCTGCTCAAAATCGCACCCCACCTGGTCGAGCCGCAACCCTTCCTGCTGCCGCTCGCCGGACTCTACAAATCGCTCTACTACGCGACCGGTCTCACCATTTACGATCTGCTCGACCAGAGCGGCGCGCTGCCGCGCCATCGCCGCGTCCCACTCGACGAAGTGCGCCGTCTCGAACCCGGTCTCGCCGCGCCCGGCATGACCGCCGCCGCCGAATATTACGACGGACAAGTCCGCTCCGCACGCCTGGTGCTCGAAAATATTTTCGAAGCCGCCGCGAACGGTGCCGCCTGCGCGAACTACATACGTGCCGTCGGACGTCGCTGCGAAGAAGGCGGCACCTGGCGCGTACGACTCGAAGACCGCGTCTCCGGCGAGATGTTCGAAACCCGCGCGCGCGTCATCATCGACGCCACCGGTCCCTGGGCGCGCGATCCCCAGCCGCGACTAGTTCGCGGATCGCACATCATTCTGCCGCGCCTCAACGCGAGCCAGCACGCCATCGCGCACTTCGACGACTCCGGCCGCATCATCTTCTTTATCCCCTGGGGCGAGCGTGGCGACCGCACGCTGATCGGCACCACCGACGTCGATCACGATTCGACCGCCGATCGCGTGGAAATCTCCGCCGACGAAACGCGCTACCTGCGCGACATCACAGCCCGCGTCTTCCCGGAAAGCACAAAACTCGAAACGCTGGCGACCTTCAGTTCCCTTCGTCCCCTGCTGGTTTCTTCCGGCTCGGCCACGAAAGCCACCCGCGAGCACCGCATCTTCTTCGATCGCGAAAACATCCTGCGCATTACCGGCGGCAAGTACACCACCTATCGCGCTATGAGCGAAGAAGCCGCCGACCTTGCTTTATCCCGCCTCTCGGCGCAGTCCCTCTCGCGCGTCGCACCCGCGCTGCAAAAGATTCATCTCACCGCCGAAACCCCCTTGAACGGAAATTCGATTCAAGCCATCGCGACCCTCCGTGCTCAAGCCCCCGCACTCGCCGCCGCGCATGCGCTCCCCAAAGACGAAATTCTTTTCCTGATCCGCCAATATGGCGTGCTCGCGCCCGCCGTACTTAGCTGTGTGCCCCCGCTCTCGAACTCATCGACCTCGCCGATCAGCCGCATCGACGCAGCGCGTCTGGACTTTGCGGTCCGACACGAAATGGCGATCTACCCCAGCGATTTCCTCGAAATCTCGACCTCCCTCGCACACGAAGGCCGAGCCATCCCGCTCGAATCCCCGCTGCTCGCGTCGCCAAATCTTTAGCGTTCGATATAATGTCCGATCCGCTCTCGGGAGCTGGCATGCGAACCTTCACCATTGGCCGCGACAAAACTTGCGACGTGCCGATTGCCGACGACTCCGTCAGCCGCATTCACGCCGACATCTGGATGAGCGCGGATGGTGCGTTGATGCTGGCCGACCGCGGCTCGAGCAACGGAACTTCGGTGCTTCGCAATGGCGTTGCGTTCCCTGTGCGACAAGAGGTTCTGCAACTCTCCGACCAGATCCGCTTTGGCGGCGTCACGCTGGCCGTGAGCGAAGTCGTGGCGGCTATCGAATCACGCAACCCAGGTGCGCTATCCGCGCCGCAAGGGCGGCCTCCTTTGCCTCCCGTTCCACCGCCGCCGCTGCCACCGTCTGCACCACCGCCGCCGGTGCCTCCGCTGTATGGAACCACGCCGCCGCCTCCTCCTCCGCCGCCTCCGCGTGGAGCGCAACTGATCCGCTGCGACTGCGGCGCCGTGAAAACCGCCG
>DASYPO010000057.1:0-7076 GCA_036006545.1 Bryobacteraceae bacterium | reverse complement strand
GTGCGCACGCCGAGGATGATGAAGTCGGCACGGCAGCCGTTGGTGATCCAAAGTTTCTGACCGCTGATGACCAGGTCGCCACCATCAATGCGCGCGCGGGTTTTCATGGCGGCGACGTCGGAACCGCCGCCCGGCTCGCTGATTCCGAGTGCGGCAATATAGTCGCCGGCGATCGCGGGGCGCAAAAATTCTTCCTTCTGTTCACGCGTGCCGAGCTCGTCGAGGACGGGCAGCGTGATGTCGCTCTGCACCATGAAGGCCATGTTGACGCCGCCGTTTTCAGACCACGAGAGTCCTTCTACGTACGCGGCGGTGGCCCACCAATCGAGGCCGCTGCCGCCCCATTCGGGGTCGATGCGGATGCCGAACAAGCCAAGTTCGGCGCCCTGCTTGAAGAGCTCGCGGGGAAAGGATTCGGCTTCGTCCCAATCGGCCGAGTGCGGGGCGATTTCGTTGCGCGCGAATTTCTTCACGGTCTCGCGGATCATGTCGTGCTCTTCGGTGAAGCACGGAAAAGTTGCGGCAGCCGGTTTGTCGAGGACGGCTTGCGTCATATTTCTTCTCCCATCTGAATAAGCGTTTGCCCGGGAGCGACTACGTCGCCCACTTTGACTAAGATCACCGCGACTTTTCCAGCGGCGTGGGCTTTCACGATTTGCTCCATCTTCATCGCTTCGAGCACGACCAGTGGCTGTCCCGCTTGCACCTCCGCCCCGGCTGCCACCAGAATCCGGAGCACTTTTCCGGGCATCGGCGAGCTAGCGGATTCGTGCGCGCCCGCGCTCTGGGAAGAAGGATACCGCGAAAGCTTCTCAACATAGTAGTTGCCAATCTCCCAGTTGAGGTCGTCTTCCGAGATGTTGAAGTGCCGTTGAACGCCGTCGATTTCCGCGCGGAGATGATTGCGATCGAACGAGAGAATTTGGATTTGTGGGGCGGCGGCACGAGGCGGCCAGGGGTTGTTGCGATATCCGGCGGGAACGTGGGGCAAGATCTTGCGATCGGCCTGGATTCGGGCCATGCGGTAGGCGTCGAACGCTGCGCGGTGCAGCGCTTCTTCACTGCGATCGTGATCGAAGGGCAGTGACCAACCGGTATGCACCTGGCCGGCAACGAAATCGGGGTGATCCAGTACGCGGATCAGGAACTCGCGATTGGTGACGACACCGTGGATGCAGGTGGATTCGAGCGCATGGCGCAGCTTGCGAATTGCGTCGTCACGGTCGCGACCATGCGCGATGATCTTCGCCAGCATTGGATCGTAATCGATGCCGACCTCAGTTCCGGTTTCGATTCCGCTTTCGACACGGACGTGCTGCGGCGGCCACCAGCGGACCTGGCCGGTCGAGGGGAAAAAGTTGTGCGCCGGATCTTCAGCGTACAATCGCGCTTCAATCGCGTGTCCGTTGGTGCGGATGTTCGAAAGATCGAGTGCGCGGCCCTCAGCGGTGTCGATCTGCATGCGCACCAGGTCGAGGCCGGTGATCATCTCGGTGACCGGATGTTCAACTTGAATGCGCGTGTTGACTTCGAGGAAAAAGAATTCGCCAGACGGGGCGAGGAGAAATTCAACGGTGCCCGCGCTGGTGTAGTTGATGGCTCGACCGATCGTGACCGCGGCCTGGCACATGGTCTGACGAGTTGGGCGATCGAGGCCCGGCGAAGGAGATTCCTCGATGATCTTCTGGTGACGGCGCTGCACGGAGCATTCACGCTCGAACAGGTCGATGACGTCGCCGTTGACGTCGCCGAAGATTTGAATTTCGATGTGGCGTGCGCCTTCGAGGTAGCGTTCGACAAGCAAGGTGCCATCGCCGAATGCGGATTCGGCTTCGCAGCGCGCAGCTGCCATGGCCTCGTCGAGATCCTCGGGGCGCTCGACGCGGCGCATGCCCTTCCCACCGCCCCCCGCTGCGGCTTTCACCAGCAATGGAAATCCTTCAGTGGGAATCACGGGCACGCCGGCGGCTTCGGCGATTTTGCGAGCTTCGATTTTCGAGCCCATCGCGCGGATGGTCTCGTGCCGCGGGCCGATGAAAATGATTCCCGCGGCTTCGCAGGCGGCTGCAAAATCGGCGTTCTCGGCAAGAAAGCCGTAGCCGGGATGAATGGCATCGGCGTTCACGCGTTGCGCGGCGGCAACAATGGCGGCAATGCTCAGATAGGAATCGATTCGTACCGCTTCATCGGCGTCGCGCGGGTGAGGCGCGTCGCGATCGGCGTCGGAATACACGGCAGCGGTCGCGATACCCATCTCGCGGCAGGTGCGGAAAACACGGCGCGCGATTTCGCTCCGATTCGCGACCAACAGCTTGCGGATATGCTTTAGTGCCGGAATACGCCCCACTCCATGGTCCCTTCGATGGGCCGATTGCATGCGGCGGAAAGCGAAATCGCGATCACTGTGCGGGTATCGCGCGGATCGATAATGCCGTCGTCCCACACGCGGGCGGTTGCGAAGTAAGGATCGGACTCACGCGTGATCTGGTCTTCCAGCGCTTTTTTCTGCGAAGCCAGCTCGGCTTCATCGACTTCGATCTTTTGCCGCGCGGCGGCGTCGCGACGAACTAAATCCATGACGCCGGCGAGCTGCTGCGGCCCCATCACGGCGATGCGGTGATTCGGCCAAGTGAAGAGAAATCGCGGATCGTAGGCGCGGCCGCACATCGCGTAATTTCCCGCGCCGTAAGAACCGCCGATCATGATGGTGATGGCGGGGACGGTGGAATTCGACACAGCGTTGATTAACTTCGCGCCGTTGCGGATGATGCCTTGCTCTTCATAAGTTCGGCCGACCATGAATCCGGTGATGTTCTGCAAAAACAAAAGCGGGATGTTCTGTTGATTCGCGAGCGCGATGAATTGCGCGCCCTTCGCCGCCGATTCGGGCATCAACACGCCGTTGTTCGCCAGAATACCGACGGGGAATCCGTGGATTCGTGCGAATCCGGTGACCAGCGTGGCACCATACGTCGCCTTGAATTCGGAGAATCGCGAACCGTCGACAATTCGCGCGATCACGTCGCGAACCTCGAAGGGCACGCGCACGTCGGCAGATGCGATGCCGAGCAATTCGTCGGCGGGATACAGCGGCTCTTCGACCGGCGCGAGCTCGACGGGCGGCTTCGGCAAGTTGAAATGCGAAACAATTTCGCGCGCGATGCGGATGGCGTCGAGCTCGTTTTCGGCGAGATAGTCGGAAAGGCCGGAGACGCGCGAATGCATTTCCGCGCCGCCCAGCGCCTCTTCGGTCTCGATTTCACCGGTCGCCATTTTCACCAGCGGCGGACCCGCGAGATACACGCTGGCGCGCTTGCGAACCATGATCGTGTAATCGGACATGCCGGGCAGATACGCGCCGCCGGCAGTCGAGGGGCCGAAAACGACGGAGATGGTCGGGAGGCGCATGCGCGATCGGCGCGTGATTTCGCGAAAGCCGCGGCCGCCAGGCACGAAAACTTTCGCCTGTTGCGGAAGGTCGGCACCAGCGGCTTCGACCAGCAGAATCGTGGGCAGATGATTCTCGCGCGCGATGTCGGCGAGGCGCGCGTTTTTCAGACCGCCGGGTTCGCCAGTCGCGCCACCCTTCGCGGTGGCTTCATTGGCGATGATGAGGCACTCGCGACCCTCGACCAAACCGATTCCGCCGATGGTCCCCGCGCCCGGAATTTCGCCCTCCATGCCGATGCCCGCGAGCGGCGCGATTTCGAGAAAGTACGATCCTTCGTCGAGCAGCGCTTCCACCCGTTCGCGCGGAAGCAGCTTGCCGCGCGCTTTGTGACGCTCCATGTACTTCGCACCGCCGCCTTCAGTGGATCGACGAAGCGCCGCGCGTAACCTTTCGATCTCCGCGGTCATGGAGACGTAGTTGGAGCGATAGGCATCCGACTGCCGGTCAATGATAGAGGTGAGTTGCAAAATTATTTCGGGATGACGCGCAAACGAATCGCCTCGGGCGCGGCGTAAGAGGATTGCTGGCCGGATCGCGTCTCGACCGCGGCGCCGACGTAGATGAGCTGATCGACGGGCGCGGCGTTGGGCAGCGCTTCGATGGCGAAACTGCGGCGCGATTCATCTTCGTTGATCAACACGCCGTTGAGTCCAATATCGGGGACGAGAACGCGCGACGGAAGATTGCGCACTTCGACGGGAACGCGCCCGCGATAATCGCCTTGACGTTCGACGGAAACGGTGATCTCAGCAGTCTCGCCGGGGCGCAGCGTGATTTCGCGCGTCTCGGCTTTCATCAAGACGTCGGGTCGCGGCATCAGCGCGATGAGCTTGAGGCGATCCTCAGGATTCGCGACGTGCTTGCGTTCACCAGCCTTTCCAGAGATGTTCAACGGCACAGCGCCCGCGAGCTTCGCCGATGGATCCGCGCTCAGAAGAATGGTCGCCGAGACCTGACCCGCGGCGATGACGCCATTGGTCGCGCGCAGGCCGGTGGGGAGATCGTCGATCGAGACGTCGATAGGTCCTTCGAATCCGTCGAGACGCGTCGCGGTCACGGTCACGGGAATCGTGCCGCCGACGGGCACGTTCGGATTGCGCGGATTCACCGAGAGACGGAAATCGGGACGCGGCGGGCGGATCGTGAGCCGATAGGGATACGTTTCGCCACCTTCGCCACGTACGTCGCGCAGGCTGACGAGGTACTCGCCGTCGGCCGGTGCGGTGAAGTGCAGCAGCGAATCCTTGCCGTAGCCGGGGCCGCCGTCGTCATTCCGATAGAAGAGGCGCGCGACCGGCAGGCCGTTCGGCGAAGGCTTCGCGCCGGGCGGCAGAATTTCAACCTTATATACGGGCTTGTCGACGGCGTGCGCTTCGGTGGAGGTGTCGAAATATGCGATACGCTGGCCGCCGAAGGCTTCGACGGTGAGATCGGAATCGGGGCCCTGCGGCATCGCCGACACCTGCAGAATTTCTCCGCCGACCATCAGGCGATCGCCGACCGCGAGTGCGTTCCATGCGACGATGCGCAGACCGCGCGAGGAAGAATCGCGCTCGGCGAGAGTAGTCGTGGTTTCCCAAACCGGGCGCACCACGACGCGCTCGATGGGACGGCCCTGGGCGTCGAGAACTTCGATGATCGAATCGAGATCGCTACCGAGGCGGCGGGCGTTGACGTCGAGGATCAACGACTGACCCTTGGTTGCGTGAAAACGGAAGCGGTGTTCTTCGCCGGGTTTCGCGATGCGGCTGTTGATGGTGACGGGCACGGTGATCTCGCCGCCGGTGGATTCGATTTCGGGTTCCGCGCCAAGCGCGACGCGGACGGAGTTGAAGGAATGATTGGGACGCAGCAGGCGGGCGTCTTCGACACGAGGGTCGGGCTTGCCATCGACTTTCAGCGACGGTGCGCCGAGACGATAGCCGCGGAGCTTGAGCTCACTGCTCGCGCCCGTGCGCACGCCAAGCGGATAGGAGCCGAGCACCAGTGGGAACTCGCCCACCACGATTCGGTAGAAATGCGAGGCGCGGCCGCTGCGCTGATAATCGGCGATGCGGATGTAATATGTACCGGCGGTTTCGAAGCGGTGACCGAACATGGTTTGCGCGGCGGCGCCGTCCGCACCGAATTCGCGAACGACGTTGAATTCAGCGTCAAGAATCGAAACCACCGGCTGGAGCGAAGAACCGATCAGCATCGCCTGATTCAGGAAGCTGAGCTGCTGTCCCGCTTTCACTTGGATCTTGAAAAAGTCAATGTCGCCGGGGCGCGAAATCGTTCCGGCGAGAATGGCGGGAAGAAATGTTTCAAACGCGGAGTCGGGAGAATCGTTCGGTTCGCGATCGGGCGCTTCGCCGTAATAGGGCTCGATGAGGAAGCGTCCTTCGGGGCTGGTTCCGAGCGGCGTGAGCAAACGAAAACTGACCGGACCGATTTCAGCGTCGGGCGAAACATCGACTTCGACAGTGACCTGGTTGCGCGGCGGAAGCGGACCGAGGTCGACAGTGGATGGCGTGCCGTTCGAGCCGAGGCGAATGTCGGGGAGATCGGGCAATTCTTTCACGCGCAGAATGCGACCGGTAATGCCGGGCTCGCTGAAGTAGATGGCGCTGGCGCGGGCGAGGTTCAGACCTTCCATGGTCAGCTCGACGGTAGTGCCGCGCGCGATCCCGACGGGCGAAACCGAATTGAGCGTGGGCGGCGTGATGCGATTACCCGACGGATGGCTGGAGTCGGCCGCGTAGAGCGCAGCCGTGGAAAGCAGCAGGCACAGGGCTTTCATTGCCTCACCTCGTATATCTCGAAGGAACCATCGAAGCGCGCCACGCCCAGCGATTTTCCGCGGGGCGCGAACTCCAATCCGAAGATCCAGTCCGATTGCTCTGACTTGGCGCGCAGTTCGAAAAGATCGGTGGCGCGAAACAGCTTCAGTGACCGATCGGCCGAAGCGGTCGCGATCAGCCTGCCGTCCGGCGACCAGGCGAGCTTGAGAATCGCATCTTCGTGGGCGATCAGTGTGTGCTCGAGAGTCGCCGACTTATCGCCGAGCTTCCACACGCGAACAGTTTTATCGGCGCCGCCGGCGGCAACGCGCGCGCCATCGGGGGAGACCGCCAGAGTATTGATGCCGTCGGTCGCGTCGGACATGGTGTAGAGGCGCGAGCCCGTTGAAACGTCCCAAACTTTCACGGATCGATCACCGGAGCCGGAGACAATCCGCTTGCCGTCGGGCGTGAAGGCTAGGGCGTAGACGGCGTCGATGTGATCGCGCAGTGTGCGAATTTCCTTCGCTGTCGCGATGTCCCACAGCTTGATCGACTTGTCGTAGCTTGCCGTGGCGATCGATTTTCGGTCGGGTGAAAACGCGACCGAACTGACGTTGTCTGCGTGGCCGGTCATGGTTGCGACGAGTTTTCTAGCGTCGACGTCCCAAAGCTGGATCTCGCCCTTACGCGCAGGCAGGCCGCCGGCGGCCGCAAGCAATTTGCTATCCGGTGAAAATGCGAGCGCTCGAACCGCGTCGGCGGCGCCCGGTAAAGTTGCGACGGTTTGCCGCGACGCCGCGTTCACAAGGTGGGTCTCTTTGTAGCCGCCGAGCGCGATGATTTCACCGCTGGGGCTCCAT
>DASYPO010000056.1:0-2646 GCA_036006545.1 Bryobacteraceae bacterium | reverse complement strand
CTTCGCGGGGCTATTCGATAGGTCGTACGCGTACACAGATTTCGCCGCCACGTACAGGTTCCCGTTTTCGTCGGTGCGCAGACCCCCGGGAACACCGTCGATCTTATCCACCAGGACACGTTCCTTCGAGGCGAGGCCCTTACCGTCGAGGTCGTACGCGCGCACGCTACGCTGGTCTGAATCCGAAACGTAAAGCGTACGCCCGTTCGGAGAAAGCGCAATTCCGTTGGGGCGTGTCTTCCATTTGGCGACCAATTCCAGTTCGCCCTTCGGTGTAACGTGGTAGACGCCGTAGAAATCCATTTCGCGGGTATCCTGCTGCGCTCCGAATGCCGGGTCAGTGAAATAAACCTGACCATCGCGGCGAACCACGATGTCATTGGGCGCGTTGAATCGCTTGCCTTCGAAACGCGCCGCCAGCACCTCGACTTTGCCGTTCTTCAGCGTGCGAGTCACGCGGCGTTGGCGAAATTCGCAGCTATACAAGCGCCCCTCGGTATCATACGCATTGCCTATGGCGCCACCGGCGCGCTCGGCGAAAACCGCATCTGCGCCGCCGGGAACTACTTTGAAGAGTTTATCCACCACCGTGTCGCTAAACAACAGGAACCCGTCGTAGGACCACACTGGCCCTTCGGCAAAGTGGAGATTCGCCACGATGCGCTGGACCTCCAAGTGGCCGAATTCCTGGGCGAACACGCGGGATGCGAACAGTAGAACGAAGAGGGCTCTCACCTAGCTGGGCACCTATCTAGAAACTATAGCGGACCGCGAGCGACGCATAGGAATTGCGGTGATATTGGCCCAGGAAATCCGTCATGTCGCCGCGAATCCAGGCCACTCCGGGTGTGACGCGCCAGTGGCCTCCGACGCCCTGCGAATATTCGAAACGTACAAAGGACCCTGCGGAGCGCACGGCTGTTTCCACCGTCAGACTGCGGTTCACATCAATGGTAAGAGTCGCGTAGCCGACGAACGACTTTGAAAAACCCCTGTCCGGCGTGAAACTGAGAGGATTGGCTGCGCCCCCTGTCACCGCCTCGCCGGCATAGCCGCCGACCACCGACCATTCCTTCACCTGCCGCTCCACTTGAATCACGTAAAGGACATAATCCTGTTGGCCGGGCGTGGTGCTGGTGAAGTATCCGGCTTCACCTTTCACCGTGAGCCACGGCAACGGAATCGCTGCATCGGCGCCGTACATACGCATCCTTGGATAGAAGCGCTGCGCGCGCGCCGTAGCGGTCGCCGGATCGAAGCTCGCGTCGAACAGTGGCAGATTTTCGAAGCCATCGAAATATGAAAGCGAATACTCGTAGCGCGGAGCGACGTGATTCCAACGCAATCCGTATTGCCCGCGGCCGGGATAGCGTGCGCCCACATCGACAATCGTGACGCCGTTCAACTCCGGCGGTAGCGCGGTCCAGCGCTGATCCAGCAACGGCGTGCGGCTGCGCGTGAACCAAGGTTGCCATATCGCATCCAACGAGTCATTCGCGCCGGCGATAGTGATCCGGGCTGCGGGTACCGCCAGAAAATTGCTATCGACCACGCTGCTGAGGTAGTCCTTGGGGGCGAAACGGTCGGTGGGCGTGAGAATATCGGTCTTGCCCCAGCGAATGATCTGCCGCCCGAATTCGGCAGTCACTTTGCCTTTGTGAAGCGTTGCGTTGAATTCGCGCACCGAGAGAGCGGGGCGCTGCGTGATGCGGTCGTCCAAGTCGGGGCGGGCGTCGCGATCCACTTGCCGGTGAGTATCGACGCGGGCATCAAGCGCTCCGCTCAATTTCAACCAGGGCGCGAGCTTGTATGACGCTTCCCAGCGGATCGCCGCCTGATCTACGGTTCGTGCGCTGTCATTCGGCGCGGATTGCGGGTACAACAGGGCCTGATTTTCGATGAAGCCGCGCTGTTCGAAATTCTGGGCCATATTTTGCGTGAGCAACGCGAACAGGAGCAACTCCGTCATGGTCCACGTCGCAATGCGTCGAGGGTGAAATCGCCATCCTTCATTGGCAGATTGTATTCGAGCTTGTCGTATTTGAGCGTGGTCCGGCTGTTGCGAGTCACGTCTGCGACTTCGATGGTGCGCGCTGTCCAAATGCCTTTTGCGAGCTCGAAATCGCGGTAATCGATAACGCGAACCAACCCCTTTTTGTTGTACGATTCCACCTTGGCGATGGTGTAGCTGTCCTTCTTCACCCAAAGATATCCGTAGGTGTATTGCGACGACTTGCGTGGCGTGGACTGCAGTTTCCACGCGTCTTTCTCATCGCCGAGGAACCTATAGTCGAATTGCGCCACATCGCGTTCTTCCAAATCCTCGAAGCTGAAGTCGGTGCCGAAGAAACGCGTTGAACGGTCCTGCAAGGCGATGCGCTGCTCTCGCCCTATGTTCGGCCGCCATAGCCATTGATCGCTGGCGCGGTCGGTGTGATTGACGATCAGGAGCCCGACGCCCTTGACCTCCGCGGGCACTGTGAACCGCAGCATGCCCTTGCTGTTGCCAAACGCGCCGATGCGGTCGAACACCCAGCGTTTGGTGGCGATACGGCTGCCGTTGCCGATCACCTCCAACGTACCCTCGTAGTGTTGCGAATCCGACCGCTGCCGCCGCTGAACTTCTTCCATGATCTGACGTGGTTC
>DASYPO010000055.1:0-10075 GCA_036006545.1 Bryobacteraceae bacterium | reverse complement strand
GCGCCTCGATGTAGCGCTCTCGCTACTCACCGGGGTCGGTGAGATTGCTGTCTTCGTGAGGCTTGCGACCCTGCAGGCCGTGCTCCGCTATTGGTATTTTTCCCTCTACTTGTTGTGCGGCGCGATGCAGTGCATCGTCTGGATCCTGGGGACGCCCACCAGCTTTGCCTATGCGGTTTTCTGGTTGTGCACTACGCCCTTGATGATCGGATTGCGCATCGCCGTCGTGGCTGAATTGTGGAATCAGCTCAGCCTCAAGCGCGGCGCGGATCCGCGAGCTCGCCGCTTCGCTGTGATCGCACTCGGGATTGCCGTGGCCGTCTCACTCGCCACCGGCGTCGATTTGTGGCTGGTCGGGTGGCGGCCCACCACGTATCGAATGGTTTCGCTCGCGATTCGCTACAGCGCTTCCATTCTCGCGATCTTTTGTGCGCTGGTCACCTGGTTCGGGTATTCCGCGCGTAATAACGTGCCCGAGAACACGATCCGCCACGCGTTCCTGCTCACCAGCTATCTCGGCTCCATCGCCGCCGGCCATCTTTGGTCGCATCTTGTCGGTGGTTCGAATGAGACTACCGGCATGGTGATGAATGTCATGGCCGCCATTACGTTCGGCCTCTGGGTGCTGCTTTTCACCAAAGAGGGTGAGCGATTAGAAACACCGGGTTGAACCGTTTCGAGCGTATTCGTTCCCGTCAGCCTTCGTACGGCCACGCCGGCTTGGAATTTAATCCGCCGTCGATCCACAAAGTCTGGCCCGTCACGAATCCCGCGTCCGGTCCCGCAAAAAACGCGACCGCTTGTGCAACATCCGACGGCTTGCCGACGCGCCCCAGCGGAGTCAGCGCCGCCCACGTTCCCGCATAGTCCGGCGACTCGCGTTGCGTGCGCTCCGTCTCGATCGCGCCCGGCGCCACGCAATTCACCGTGATCCCGAAGCGCGCCAATTCGACCGCCGCTACCTTGGTGAACGCCTCGATACCGCCGCGGCTCGCCGTGTAATCCACCAGTCGCGGAAACGCGATCTTGTTCGCGCCGGACCCGATGTTAATCACCCGTCCGCTGCCGCGCGCCTTGATTCGCCGCCCCGCCGCCTGCGTGCACAGAAAGCAACCCTTCAAATTGGTGCGAATCACACGATCCCAATCCGCTTCAGCCAGATCGAGCAGCGGGCTCCAGGTCTGCACGCCTGCGTTGTTCACCAAGATGTCGATCCCGCCCAATTCGCGTTCCGCCGCCGCACACATCGCCTCCACTTGATCGGCGAAACCGACGTCTGCCTGAATCGCGATCGCCCCGCGCCCCAGCCCGCGCACTTCGCTCGCAAGCGCGTCCGCTCCCGCCGCGTCGTTAAAGTGATTGATCACCGCATCGGCGCCGCGACGCGCCAGCTCCAGCACGATTTCGCGTCCGATCCCAGTGCTCGCCCCCGTCACCAACGCAACTTTGCCGTCCAGAATTCCGGTAGACATTGCGGCTATTGTATCGGTATGAGATCTCCGGTCCTGCTTGCGATTGCCGCGGCCTCGACGCTGCTTGCGCAATCCTGGATTCCGCAGCAAAGCAATTCGAGCGCATCGCTGCGCGGCGTGCATGCCGTCAGCCCTAAAGTCGTCTGGGCCAGCGGCACGCGCGGGACGGTACTCAAAACCACCGACGGCGGCTCGACGTGGCAGGCAGTTCCCGTCACAGGCGCGGCGGATCTGGATTTTCGCGCCATCCACGCCTTCGATGAGAAATCGGCTCTCGCCATGAGCGCGGGACCCGGCGAAAAGTCGCGCATCTACAAGACCACCGATGGCGGTACCACGTGGCGCATCGCGCAGCCCAACACCGACCCGAAAGGATTCTGGGATGCGATGGCGTTCTGGGACGAATCGCACGGAATCGTTTTGGGCGATCCTGTCGATGGTCGCTTCACGATTCTCACGACATCCGACGGCGGCGCGACCTGGCAGAAGCAGCGCGGTGCTGCGTCGCGTGGCGAAGAGGGCGCGTTCGCGGCCAGCAACACGTGTCTAGTCGTTCGGGGATCGAGAGAAGCCTGGTTTGCCAGCGGTGGTCCGGGTGGCGCGCGAGTCTTTCATTCGACCGACGGCGGCCGTAGCTGGGACGCAGCGCCCACTCCGATTCGCAACGATGGCGCCAGTATGGGCGTCTTCTCGCTCGCATTCTCGGGCGCGCGCGGCGTCGCGGTCGGCGGCGATTACAACCAGCCGGGCGACGCCACGAGAAACATCGCGATCTCTACCGACTTGGGCAAGACGTGGCGCGCTCTTGCTACCGCACCGGCGGGCGGTCCCGCAGGATTTCGATCCGCGGTCGTCTCCGTCGCCGATCTGAAGTTGTGGATCGCGATCGGTACCTCCGGCTCCGACTGGTCTTCTGACGCAGGCGAAACCTGGAAGCAATTCGACAAGGCCGCGTACAACGCCATGAGCTTCGCGGGCGATTCCGGCTGGGCCGTCGGACCTCAAGGCGCAATCGCCCTATTTTCGTGGCGCCGGTTTTAGCCCGCAGCCTCGGCTTCAGCCGAGGTGTAAATCCGGATTTGTAACGCAGGCGATCTCGTCGCCTGTTTTCGTGGCGCGGGCTTTAGCCCGCAGCCGGGCTTTTAAGCCCGGTATTCAGCGCTTAATCAACACCCGCACCCCGGCAGACCGAATCTCGATCCGCTCGATGTCGTAATCCAACTCGAACGCCTCATTGATTTTCGAATCCGGATAGAGCGGCAGAAAGAAAGTATTCAGCAGAAGATTGAGCAGCCCGCCCGACGCGACCGCGACGCCGATCTGCACGCGCGTCAGAAACACAGTGCACTTACCGCCACCGGATTGCATACGGATATTGACCTTCACCTGCCGCTCGCCCTCGATCAGCTTGGTGACCAGCCAGCCGCTTTCCTGGCCCTGCGCGTGCCGCAGCTTCAGAAAATCGATCAGTGCAAAACCAGTCGCAGTATCCGTCCCTAGTTCGACACGTTGCTCGCGGATGCCTGCGGGAATCAATTCCGGAAGACGGTTACGCGCCCAGGAGTTGATCTCCGCCACCGAAAAGAAAACCGCGGAACCGCGCGCGACCTTGCGCTGCTCGATGCTTTCGAGCTTGTGACGCGCGCTCACGTACAGCGGATCCGCAGCCTGAATCACAGGTGCGAGAGCGGCGAATAGGGTCCAGCCGAGCGCGCTCGCAAGCTGACTCATGCACTCAGTTTAGTAGAATCACCTCATGCGAATCGCTGCTTTTCTGATTCCTCTGGTCCTGTGCGGAGCGAGCGAGGGGACCAAGAGTCCCATCGTCACCACCGATCTTTTGAAGATCCGGCGCGTTACCGAAGTCGAGGTCGCGCGCGACGGCAGCTTCGCCGTGTACGGGGTGCAGCAGATTCACAGCGAACCGCCGGCCCGACCGGCCCCCGACGCTGAACCTACCTACAGCTATCGCACGCACCTGTTCTTTATCGACCTGAACGACCCGGCCGCGAAACCGGTGCAACTCACGCATGGCGATCGGACGGATACCGGAATCGCGCTCTCGCCGGATGGCGCGCGATTGGCGTTCACCCGTATCGACACCGCCCCGGCCGGTGCCGCGCCACGAGGGCCTCGAACCCAAGTGTGGATCATGCCGGTGCGCGGACTGGGCGAAGCGCAAGTGATTACGAAACTCGAGAACGGAGCAGCGGCGCCACGCTGGCGGCCCGATGGGAAAGCGCTGCTGGTAATGTCGCTAATTCCGATTTCGAAGATCGAAGGCACGCCGCATTACGATCTGGAGCGGCCCAAGCGTGCTTGGTTCGATTGGGATCGACCCAAACCCGGCGACAAAGAAGGTGAAAAACCCGCCAAGATCGAAGCCAGCCCGGACGGCGATCGCCGCGCTATCCGCAATTGGCTGGCGCGCAATGGCTCGAAAGAAAATCCCTCCGAGATCACCCGCCTGAATTTTCTGGGCGAGCTGGGGCTTGCCCCGGAGAGCACCATCGCACACCTTTTTCTGATCGATCTGGAACACGCAAATAAGTCCACTCAGCTCACCACAGGATTTTATTCGCACGCGGCCGCGTCTTTCTCTCCGGATGGATCGCAAATTGTATTTACCAGCTCGCCGCAGGGCCCCGCGAATCCCGACCGCCTGCGTCGCGCCGCGATCTGGACGATGAATGCCGACGGGTCCAATGCGCGG
Source organism: Bryobacteraceae bacterium (assembly GCA_036006545.1). Taxonomy (GTDB): domain Bacteria; phylum Acidobacteriota; class Terriglobia; order Bryobacterales; family Bryobacteraceae; genus Palsa-187. The sequence continues at coordinate 5,890 of DASYPO010000055.1, read as the reverse complement.
CCGATTCTCGACAAAGACGGCTGGGCGTATTCGCTGGCGCGTTTCACTCGCGACGGGAAATCGTTAGTGGTGGTCACACAGCAGGCCGATCAGCCGGGCTTCCGCCAGGCGCGCCTCGCGCGTTACGATCTCGAAACCAAAAAGCAATCGTGGCTTGCGGAGAATTGGGAATCCACCGTCAACACTTTCCAACTGGCCAGCGACAGCAGCGTCCTGTTCGCGTCGAACTGGCATGGCGGCGAGCCGCTCGAGCGCGCCCCACTCGCGGGCGGCAGCGCCACCGCTTTGACGAAAGCGTCCGCGGGAGTTTCGTCGTTTGGCGAAGGCGGCGGCAGAGTAGTCTACTCGCAGATCAGTGTCGAGAATCCGAATGAGTTGTACGTGATCGACAAAGGCGGCGCGCCGCGGCGCCTTACCGATCTCAACGCGTCATGGCTTGCGCAAAAGTCACTTTCCATTCCGACCGAGCATTGGATCACGCGGCCCGACGGCGTCAAGGTGCAGTACTGGGTAATGCCGCCGACCAATGCCGAGGCAGGCAAGAAATATCCCTGGGTGCTCGAAATCCACGGCGGCCCCACTGCCATGTGGGGACCCGGCGAATTCAGCATGTGGCACGAATTTCAGATGCTGTGCTCCTGGGGCTACGGCGTGGTGTATTCGAATCCGCGCGGATCCGGTGGCTATGGCTACAAACATCAGCGCGCGAACTTCAAGGATTGGGGCGACGGGCCCGCGGGCGACGTGCTCGCCGCGCTCGACGAATCAGTCAAAGCCAATCCGCTGGCCGATCCGAATCGGCTGTTTATCACCGGTGGTTCCTATGCCGGCTATCTCACCGCTTGGATCATCGGTCACGACAATCGCTTCAAAGCGGCGGTGGCGCAGCGCGGCGTGTATGAACTGACCACGTTTTACGGCGAAGGCAACGCGTACAATCTGGTCGAAAATCATTTTGGCGGATTCCCGTGGGAGCCCGAGACCAAGAAGTTGCTGGATTACGAGTCGCCGTTCACTTACGTGGCGAAGATTCAGACGCCGTTCCTAATCATCCACGGATCGAACGATCTGCGCACCGGCTTCGCGCAGAGCGAGATGCTCTACAAGGCGTTGAAGCAGATGGGCAAGCCGGTCGAATATATTCGCTACCCGAACGCGGGACACGAGTTGTCGCGATCGGGTCCGCCGAACCAGCGCATGGATCACACGCTACGCATCATCGAGTTCTTCGAGCGCTATGCGTCGAACGATCGCCCCGCCCCAGCCGAAGTGAAATAAGGGTAGTGCAGGCGATCTTGTCGCCTGCAAAATTTGTTAACGCAGGTGATCTTGTCACCTGTCGGCTGTCCCTCGGGCTCGTGGGGGGGCCAGCAGTCTTGCCGGCGAGCCCGCTTGCAGCGGGCTTCTAACCTTCAAAATTGACCCTGTGTTCCGTACGCAGGGAATCTTTTCTGAACCCGCAAACCAGTAGCCCGCAGCGTCGGTTTCAGCCGCGTCCCCGCTTGTTTTTACAATGCAGCGAGCGCTCTCGTGGCGCGGGCTTTAGCCCGCAGCGGCGGCTTCAGCCGGCGATCTTGTCACCTGCCGGCTGTGCCTCGAGCTCCCTGTGGGGCCGGCAGTTCTTGGCGGCGAGCCCGCTTGCAGCGGGTTCTAACCTTCAAATTGACCCTGTGTTCCGTAACGCAGGAAATTTTCAAAACCCGCAAGCGCGGCCGCCTGTATCGGTATTCCGAACCTGCCTCGATTACTACTGCTTCGGCGCCGCCGGAGCCGCAGTCGCCGCGGCGTACTTCTCGATATCCGCCAACTGCTTCTTAGCCGTGTCGGCATCCTTCGCGGTCGGCGCCAATTGCAGATACGTCCGCAGACTCTCCGCCGACCCTTTGAAATCCGACTTCTGCGCCAGTGTCAAACCCAGCAGATAGTGCAGCCGGGGAATCTTCCCGGAGGTGTCGATTTTTATCCCCTCGCGCGCCATCTTCTCCGCAGCGTCCAGCTTCTTGATCTGGAAATTCGCTAGCGCGGCGGCCAGATAAGCGTTCGGGAACTCGTACGGATTCAGCTTTAGAAGCTTTTCGGTCAGGGCCGCAACCTCTTCCCACTTGGAATCGCGCATGGCCAGCAGGTACAGCCCCTCATACGGGCTGGCGTACTTCGGATCGGCGTTGATCGCCTCTTCATACGACTTGCGAGCCTCCGCCCAATGATCGCGCCGCTCGTGGACCTTGCCGAGCTCATACCAGGCGGTCGCGTAGCGCGGATAAATCTCCACCGCCTTCTGCAGGCTCTTCTGCGCCTCGTCGATACTGCCTTTCTTGGCAGCTTCCATACCCTTGTCGAACGATTTGCGTGCATCCTTGCTGGCTTGCCCGGTAGTAGCGCTGGTGGTCAAACCCTCGACGTTCGCCAAACGATGCAGCACAATCACGCCGACGTCCGGATTGTCCATGTAGCGACGATTCGCCAGCGGAATTGTGTCCGATCGATACCCCGAAAGTGCCGCGCGCAGATCGCAGCCATTCAGCGCGAACGAACTCATCGAACTTTCCGGGTTGTTCGAAAGCTGCCCGTTATTGGAGCTTGCCGTCGAAATCGACCCTACGCTAGTAGCGCCCGCGATGCCGCTCGACTCCATCGTGTTGCCCGCGCGCCCGTAGGAGGCATCCGCAAATTCATAGCGATTCTGGCCAAGCTGGAACTGAAAATGACCCTTCGAATCCGTATACGCTTCCGGTCGCGGGCCGCCGCTGCAAACACGCTCGATTACGACCGGTCCCGGCAACGGTGAGCCGTCCGAAGTCACGACCTTTCCAGACAAATAGATCGGCTGCTGCATGCTCGGGCTGCTGTTGCTCGGTGTTGTACCGCGGCTGGGGGTGGTCGTCGTCGTTGGCGTCACCGTGCCGGTGGAGCCGCCCGTCGTCCCGCCTTTAGTCTGCGCATGCGCCGGTCCCGGCGCGATCATTGCACCCAAAATTCCCGCCACGGCAATCGCGGCCACGCAACACACAGTCCGGAGTAAACGCATTTCCGGGGACCCTCCCTGGTCTGGGTTGATTATACTCCTGTTATGAGGATGTGGATGGTTCCCGGTCTGGCGCTATTGCTGACCGCCTGTTCCAATGCGCCGACTGAGAGCAAGTCGAAGCCGAAAGCTCCCGAAGCACCCGCCGCCCCGATCACCGGCAAGGAAGCGTTTTACAAAACCTATCCGGTGGCCCGCACTTGGGCCAGCGATTGCCAGCCGGTGCGAATTCGCAGTTACAACCTGAAACAGGCGCCCTCCGCGGACGGCAAAGCCGGCGCGTGGGAAGTCACCTTCGCATCCCTCACCAAGGGACGAGCCAAAACCGTGAGCTGGTCGGCAGTCGAAGCCGAGGGCCTGCACGTCGGTGTATTCGCCGGCCAGGAAGAATCCTGGAGCGCGACCATGGCGAAACCCTTCCCCGTGCAGGCGATCGTAACCGACACGCCCGCCGTGCTCGAGACCGCGAAAACCCACGGCGCCGCGTATTTCAAGCGCCCCGGCGATCGTCCCCCGGTGACCTTCCTGCTCGAATCGACCAGCCGATTCCCCAATCCCGCCTGGCGCGTGTACTGGGGCGATTCAGCGTCGGGCGCGGAGTTTACCGTCTTCGTCGACTCCACCACCGGCGAATTTCTACAGAAGAACTGATCCGTTTAGTGGGCGCCGACGGTTTCCCCGCGCAGCAGCGCTTCCAGCGTCACCCGTGGGCACACGGTGTGTTCGATGTACTGCATCAGTTGCGTCGCCACGCCGCGCACCATTTTCTCGACCTTCGGATCCAGGCAACGTCCCTCCGCGTCGAATACACTCTGCACATTCGGCACAGAAGTAAGTAGCGGGAGCACCATTGCGCCCACGTGCGACAAAACGCCGCGCAGATGCTCCAGCGATTTGATCGCGCCGATCGACCCCGCCGCCACTCCCAACAAGGCAATCGGTTTCCCCGCCAGCACCGATGGGAATCCCAGGTTCTCGATCGCCAGCTTCACCAGACTGGAAAAGCTGCCGTGATACTCGGGAGTCACGATCACCATCGCGGTCGCTCCAGTCACAGCATCCTGCAGCCTCTTCGCGTCCGGCGAATTGGGATTGATACCCGGCGGGTCGAGCTTTAACTCGCCAATGGTGATCACCTCCACAATTACCTTGGGGTGTTTGCGCAACTCCTCCACTACCAGCGCGGACGCCATAGCAGTGTAGTTTCCGGGACGAATGCTCCCGTTCAGAACCAGAATTCGGATGGGTTTTTCCACCCTTCTAAGATGACTGGGAAGGGCTGACGTTGCAAGCAATCAGACGCTCAGGTTCGTTTTATTTTGAGTCGAGTACCCGTCCGAAGCAAATCACGTACCCGCTGTTATCGGTGATTTCGAACGCTCGTAGACCGTCGCTGGTGTCCGCGAGCGGGCTGTGTATGGATACGCCCTTCGCGACGTACTCCGAATAAAGCGCGTCTGGATCGGACGTATCAACGTAAGCATCCCAGCGCGCCCATTTATGGCGGGAATGATTTGGCTGGGGATGAATCTCGGACGAGATGGCCTTGAGCATGATCATCACGCCCTCGCGCTGCACGATCCCAAAGTAATCTTCGCCCTTTCCATTTCCCCCGCCCGTATAGGTGACCTCGAAGCCCAGCTTCGAGCGGTAAAAGTCGAGGCTTGGCTGCAGCTCGTCGACGATAAAGAAAGGCGCGATAGCTTTTAGGTTCGGCACGATTTGATCCTATTAGCGACTACGTTATTCGTCGTGGCCTCCGCGAGTCCATAGCCAGCCCGACTGTACCAGCGCCGCGCGCTCCTTGATTCTATCGGGGCGATTCAGTTGTAGCAGCTTGATCGTCACTCGTCCGGCCCCGCTTCGGGCCACGATCTCTCCACCCCAGAGTTCGAAGTGATCCGCCCAGCGGTCCGCGCGGGGATTAAACAGCGCCCGCAATTCGCCGCCCACGGGATCGAGCGCGGAGAGGTCGCTACCCTTGCGCCGGTTGCAGAGCGTACAACATAGCGCCAGGTTTTCGAGCACGGTGGCACCGCCATGCTTTTCCGCGATGACGTGATCCACCTGGTGCCGCGCGAACGACATCTTCTCAGGCTCCAGGCAATACTCGCAGCGTCGGCCCGCCCGCACGCGTATTGTCTCGCGCATGTGCTCGCCGATGTACGCCATTCGGTCTTACGCGCTGCCTGAAGACGATCCTGCTTTCTGTTGCGCATTGGCCTTGGCCATGCGGACCAGATGCTCCAGGTACTCGTAGCGCTCCCACTCGGCTTCTTCGGGCGCGGTCAGGCCGGCGGCGCGGCTCTTTTCGACCAGTTCCTCGATCCGCCGCTCGAGCCGCTCCGAAGGACGCAGCGCCAGGATCGTCTCCGGCGCGGGAAGACTTGCCAGCAATTCCAGGACGTCTGAGGTTCCCTCGAACCCCGCGCCAGCGTTCATCTCGCGCAAGCCCAGTTCGAGGATCTCGGCAAGCTGCTCTTCGCGCCCGCGCAACCGCTCCGCCAGGTCATCCGGAATGTGCAGCGTGATCGCCGACATGGCTGTCTATAATGATAGCTTTTGTCAACCTGGGGGCCTGGACGGCTGAAGATCACCCGGCTATAGTGAAAATCAATGTTTCGCGCTTTTGCAGCAGCGTCATTCTGCCTAAAAGCAATTGCCGGCGATTTCGAGTTTTTGGACTTTGCATCCACCCAAGACCTTTTCCTGGTCCATAATGCACGCCGCTCGAAGCAGATGCTTCGGCTGACCAACGACTCCCGCTTTGAGGCTGGGGCCGCATGGTTTCGGGAAAAACAACCGGTTGTCGCCGGGTTCGAGACCACCTTCACATTCCGCTTTACAAACCAGGATCGCTATGCC
>DASYPO010000054.1:0-17161 GCA_036006545.1 Bryobacteraceae bacterium | reverse complement strand
ACCGTCGAGGTGCGCTCCTGAGGTCACGATTGACCTCATTAACCGAGGCATGTTTTGAAATACGAGTGACGATTCTCAGACCGCGAGTTCAGCAACAACTCATGAGATCCAGTTTAACTAGGATGAAGCAGTGTCGATTTTTCCTAATCCACGTGCCGATCGGAATGCCAAGGCGCCGATCGGGGATCACGCGCGGGCGCTCGCGGAGATCCGCACTTGGCCATACTACGCACTCACTCCGCTGATACGGCTCGACGGGCTGGCCCGGGGACTCGGGGTCGGGTCGATCCACTATAAGGATGAAGCGCATCGCTTCGGATTGCGCAGCTTCAAGGCGCTGGGCGGTGCGTATGCGGTCCTTCGAGTGATCCAGCAGCACGTCGCCGCCTCGTCGGCCGATCTTCGACTTGGTGCCCACGCAGACATCGCGCAATCCATCACTGTCACGACAGCGACCGATGGAAACCACGGCCGGGCTGTGGCCTGGGGCGCATCGCAGTTCGGGTGTCGCGCCGTGATCTACGTCCCGCGCGCGTGCAGTCCTGCGCGCGAGCACGCGATCGCTGGTTTCGGCGCACAGGTGATCCGCACCACGCTCGATTACGACGACACGGTGCGGCAATGCGCCGACGATGCGAAGCGAAACGGCTGGCAGGTGGTCACGGACACGTCCTGGGAGGGTTTCGAGGAGATTCCCAAGATCGTGATGGAAGGCTACACGGTGATGGCCACCGAGGCGTGCGAGCAAATCGGCGAGTCTCCCACACACGTCTTCGTGCAAGCCGGCGTCGGAGGATTAGCCGCGGCAGTGTGCGGGCATTTCCCGGAATCGCGGTTCATCGTGGTCGAGCCGGAACACGCGGCGGGATTATTCGCCAGCGCCCGCGCCGGTCGACCCGAGCGCGCTCCGGGCGAGGTTCATACCGTCATGGCGGGACTCGAATGCGGCGAGGTCTCGCCGATCGCCTGGCGGATTCTCGACCGCGGCGCGGATTATTTCATGACGGTTCGAGATTCGGCGGTGCCGCCTTGCCTGCGGCTCCTGGCCAAATCGCCGCACGGTGATCCGTCGATTTTCGCGGGAGAATCGGCGGTGGCAGGGTTAATCGCACTGGTCGACGCCGCACGCGATCCCGAAGCCCGAGCGCTGCTTCAATTGGGCGCGTCCAGCCGCATCCTGTTGTTCGGCACCGAAGGCATCACGGATCCGATCATTTGGCGAGAGCTCATCGCCCAGTCCGACCCGTTGCGCTGATCCAAACGTCCGGGTACACTTCACGTCAAAGCAGCATTGAGGTGCCTATGAAAGCCATTAAGAAAATGACGAGGCGCAAAGCGCTCGGAACGATCGGCGCGGCAGGTGCGGCGGCGCTGGTTGGCGAAGCCACGCTATTGGCCGCGACCCCCGAAGATCTGCCAGAGACCGGTCACGAAGGTGACGGTCCGTTTTACAAGCCGGGCGCGCCAGAGCGGGCAAATTTCCGGGAGAAAGGCATAGGCGGGACGCCGTTCACGCTCACCGGACAAGTGCTGAACGTCCACGGCAAGCCGCTGGCCGGTGCGCTCCTCGATTTCTGGCATGCCGACAAGGAAGGCGAATACGACAACAAGGGTTTCAAACTGCGCGGTCGTTTTCGTGCCGACAGAGAAGGCCGCTATCATCTGGAGACGATCCAGCCGCGGTGGTATGGCGGAAGGTCGGCGCACTTCCACGTGAAGGTGAGCGCGCCTGAGCATCCGCTGCTGACAACGGCGCTGTACTTCAAGGATGATCCGCTCCTGGCGAAAGACCGCATGGTGAAGCCTGCACTGATACTTCAAGTTGTCGAGCAGAAGGGCGAGCGCGCCGCAAAGTTCGATTTCGTTCTGCGGGTTGCTTAAATCAATCGGCAGGCGAAACCGACTGCCCCACCCGGGTCGAAGCGACACGCCATCGGGAGAGCATTGCCGTGCCAGCAAACGGCACAAAATGGTCCATAACGTGCTCAAGCCATGTGTCGGGCTATGTCCGGCCGGCACGGCGAGGGATGCGTGAGTTACTGCCACACCAACAAAGCTAAACTACGTCCTCGGCTAAGCCGCTATACTGAGGTTAGCTCGCGACATGCGATTCTCGGTTGACGCACACGCTATCGGCTGTCATCTGACGGGGAACGAAGTTTATATCCGCAACCTGTTGCATCAGTTTGCGCGAATCGATCAAGAAAACGAGTTCATCGCTCATGTGGCTATGCCCGGGGCGGAACTCGAAGTTCCCTCCGGATTCAAGACCCTACGTGTATCTGCTAATCCCTACGCGCGGCTGGGGATCGACCTGCCGAGGCAAATGCGCCAGGAGCGGCCCGACCTGCTGCATGTGCAATACACCGGGCCCCTTTCGTGTCCTGTTCCGATCGTGACCACGGTCCACGATGTTAGTTTCCTGGAGTACCCGCAGTACTTCCCGCGCTATCGGGCGATGCAGTTGCGGTTGACCGTCGAGCGCACGATCAGGAAGGCCGTGCGGGTCCTTACACCCAGCGATTTTTCGCGGCGCGCGATCCTCAATCACTACGACCTGGATGAGCAAAAAGTTGTCGTCGTGCCGAACGCCGTCTCTTCGACTTTCCGTCCCATCGAGCGGGAAATTTCCGCGGCATTGATTGAAAAAAAGTTCGGCCTGCGGACGCCCTTCGTACTGACCGTGGGCGATCTTCAGCCGCGCAAGAATCATATCGGGCTGCTGCACGCATTCGAGGAAGTGATGCGTGCGCATCCATCCTTGCCGCAACACCTGGTATTCGTGGGCAAGGAAACCTGGTACTCGAAAGATCTGCATCGCGCGGTGAGCCGCAGCCCGGTTGCGAATCGGGTGCATTTCACCGGGTTCGTGGAGGATGCCGACCTGGTGCATTTTTACGGCGCCTGCGATCTGTTCGTCTTCCCATCGTTCTACGAAGGCTTCGGCCTGCCGATCCTCGAAGCCATGGCCTGTGGGCGCGCGGTGGCGTGTTCCAGCAGTACCGCGATTCCGGAAGTGGCGGACGCCGCGGCGATTCTGTTCGATCCGCACTCGACCGGCGAAATGGCGCGGGCCATTAGCGACATCCTGCGCGATCCTGAATTGCGGCAAAGGCTGGAACGTTTGGGAACCCACAACGCCACGCTGTTTAGCTGGGAAAAGGCCGCGCGGCGAACGCTCGAAGTTTATTACGAGGTGGCTGGCGGGGTCGGGGTTTCCGAATCCGCGGTCAAAGTAAGGGCCACGTCATGAAACGCCTGGTATTTTTTCTCCTGATTCTTGCGATGGTTCTGCCGGCCGGGGCCGAATCTCTGCGTTATTCCATCAACTGGCAGAGCGGGCTGAGCCTGGGCGAGGCAACCCTGCGCTCGGATCGCATCCGCGACCAGAACGCCGAAAAAGGCCGCGAGTTGTGGGATTTCGATCTCAACATCGACGCCAGCGTGCCCGGGTTTGCAGTGCGCGATCATTACCGGTCAACGGCCAGCTCCGATCTGTGTTCCGCCGAAATGGAGAAGAACTACGTCCACGGCAAGCGCAAGTCGGAGGAAAAAATCACCTTCGATCAGCAGAAGATGACGGCTACGCGGCAGACACTGAACGGCGGTAAGAGCGAACTTTCGCTTTCGACCTGTGCGCGCGATCCGCTAGCCTTCTTGCAATTCGCGCGGCGCGAGCTGGCGCAGGGCCGCATGACGCCGCAGCAGGCCGTGGTGTTCGGCGCGGTGTATCAGATCCGCATGGAATACACCGGGACCCAGGTGGTGCGCGTGGGCGAGGAACGAGTCAGCGCCGACCGGATAGTTGCTACGCTAAAAGGGCCCTCCACCGACATCACTTTCGAAGTGTTCTTCGCGCGCGACTCGGCGCGCACTCCGGTGCTGGCGAAAATCCCGCTGGCGCTGGGTACCTTCAGCGTAGAGCTGATGAAGTAGCGGAGTCACGAAGAATTGCGAATCGCGTTCTTCTCGCCTCTGCCGCCCACTAAAAGCGGTATCGCGGACTATTCCGCCGCGCTGCTCGAATCACTGACGAAACTGGCCGAGGTCGAGACCTTCACCGAAAAACCTGCGAAGTTTGACGCGGCGCGTTACGACGCGATCGTGTACCAGCTCGGTAACAATCCTTTTCACACCTACGCGTACGAAGTAGCGATGGAGCATCCGGGTGTTGTCGTTCTGCACGAAGCCAACCTGCATCATCTGATCGCCGATTTGACGATTCGCCGTGGGGATTGGGATGCGTACTTGCGCGACGTCGAACTAAACGGCGGGGCCGAGGCGTTGGCGTACGCGTTGCGTTACGTGCGGACGCTCGAGCGCGGGCCGGACTATGAAATCCCGATGCTACGATCGGTGCTGGAGAAATCGCGCGCGGCAATCGTCCATAGCGAGGCGGTCGCACAGGAGTTGCGTGACGCAGGATTCACGGGACCACTCGCGAAGATCCCGCACGGCGCGTGGCTCGTGGATGCGGATCGCATGGCGTATCGCACGCGATTGGGATTGAGCGAAACCACGCCACTGATCGGCATCTTCGGATTTCTCAAACCGTATAAACGTATCGCCGAAGCACTACGGGCTTTTCGCAGACTGAGCCATTTGCAGCCCGACGCGCGGATGATCCTGGTGGGCGAAGTTCACGAGGAGCTGCCGTTGTCGTCGATGATTCAGTCGCTGGGCCTCTCGGCGAAAGTGCGCCACATCGACTTCGCGCCGATCGAGGATTTCAACGGGTACTTGGGCGCATGCGACATCGTCCTCAATTTGCGATTTCCGACGGTGGGGGAAAGTTCGGGAACGCTGCTGCGGTCGTTGGGAATGGGGAAAGCGGTGGTGGTGAGCGACGTCGGGTCGTTCCGCGAGTATCCAGACGAGATTTGTCTCAAGGCACCCGTAGACGCCACCGAAGAAGATCACCTGTTCGAATATTTGAATCTTCTCGTCTCGCGCCCGGAAGTCGCGCTGGCGATGGGCGCGAAGGCGCGGGCGTGGGTGGAGCGCGAGTGCAACTGGGATTCTGTCGCCCAGCGGTATCTGGATTTTCTTGAAGGGAAGCCACAGCCAGCCCCCGAGGCGGAGAAGGTTGTCGAAACGACGTCCCAGCAGATCAACGCGGATAAGGTCGTCGAAACGGCAGTCGAACCTGCATATATAACGAGCTGGGCTCCAGTCGAAAACGGCGCTCGCGCCTATGTCGAAAGTCATCTGACGCGCCTCGAAAAAACGCTGGCGATTACGCCTCCGGGCACCGCCGCCGATCGCGTGCTCGAGATGGGCGCGTATCTGCAAATCACGCCGGCACTTAAGACGCGCCTCGGCTACGGCGAAGTTCGCGGCTGCTACTACGGTCGCGCGGGCGAATGGGACGTGCAAAGCGTGACGTCGGAATCGGGCGAGAAGTTCGAGTGCACGATCGACCTCTTCGACGCGGAGAAAGATCGGTTTCCTTATCCAGACGAATGGTTCGCTACCGTACTGTGCTGCGAACTATTGGAGCATCTTCCGTCCGACCCGATGCACATGATGTCGGAGATTCATCGCGTCCTGCGTCCGGGCGGGCACTTGGTGCTGACCACGCCGAATATCGCATCGATGCGCGCGGTCGCTGGAATCCTGCAGGGCTTTCATCCGGCACTTTTTCCCGCCTACATTCGTCCTAACGACGGCGGCCCCACCGATGCGCGTCACAATCGCGAATACACGCCGCGCGAGATCGAGTCGCTGTTCGAAGATTCTGGATTCGAAGTGACGCTACTCGACACGGGTCCGTTTCGCGAGGAACCCAAGCCCGAATTCGGATGGGTGGAACATCTGCTCGATCGCTACATTCTTTCGAAACAGCATCGCGGCGACGGGATTTACGCAGTGGGCCGCAAGACCGGGCCGGTGCGCGAGCGGTATCCGGCATGGTTATATAGCTAACCATGCGAACGCTGTGGCGCAACCGCCGGCTGATGCGGTCGATGGTACGCCGCGATATTCTGGCGCGCTATCGCGGATCGTTCGCAGGCGTGGTATGGACCTTCCTCAATCCCTTGCTCTTAATGGCGACGTACTATTTCGTCTTCGGCGTGGTGATGAAAGCACGTATCGGCGCCGACACCAGCCGCAGCGGATTCCTGCTGTATTTCATCGCGGGAATGCTGCCGTGGCTCGCCTTCGCAGAGGCGGTGGGACGATCGCCGCACGTGATTCTGGAGCATCGCAATTTCGTCAAGAAACTAGTCTTCCCGCTGGAGACGCTTCCGGCCAACCTAGTGATCTCGGGCGCGGTGACGGAATTATTCGCGCTGGGGATATTTGTTGCGGGTTTGCTGGTCGCCCGCGGTGCGCTCCCGGCGACGGCGTTATGGCTGCCGGTGCTGGTGATTCCACAACTCCTGTTCACAGCGGGATTGTGCTGGTTCCTCGCAGCGCTCGGTGTATTCATGCGCGACCTCACACAGATTATCGGGTTCCTGTTGAACCTAGTGTTTTTTCTGACGCCGATTTTGTATCCGGACACAGCTTTGCCTGAAGCTGCGCGCAAGGTGCTGGGCGTGAATCCGGTGTACGTCCTGGTACGCGGGTATCGTGCGATTTTTCTGGAGAATCAGGCTCCGGCCATTGTGCCCGTCGCGACCTTGTGGGTGGTGTCGCTGCTGCTCGCAGCGGGCGGGTATCTGTGGTTTCGGCGATTGCGCAAGGGTTTCGCGGATGTGATTTAGGTCACCTCTCCGGCTCGATTGCGTAATAGCCTTTGCGCGCCTGCACCTTCAAATCCTTATTCGCCGTGCGGATTTCGACCTTGCGGAAACTTCCGTCCCGCTTGGAGTTCACCGCCGCGTAGCCAATCGAATATTGACTGCGCATCTCTTCTTGAATCTCGCGGAAAATATCATCCAGCGAGTTCTTGCGGTCCACGCGGAAGGCGCGGCCGCCGGTTTCTTCCGAAAGGCGCTTCAACACGCCGCCACCGCCCCCACCCATGCTGATGGTGCCGAACCCGCCGCCGTACGCGCGGTGATCTTCGTACTCGATGCTATAGATGATCGCGTCCGCTTTCTGCGCGTACTCGATGGCTTTCTCTTTCGACACGCGGCTGCCGGTGTCGACGCCGTCGGTGATGATCACGATCGCCTTGCGGCCCACTTCACGCTTCAGCTTTTCGTCAGCAGCCAAGTACACGGCGTCGAAAAGAATCGTACCTGCCTGCCGCGACGCGGTCGGAACGGGCCCGGGATGGAGGCCGCCCACCGGCGCGCTCAAGCGCAATTGATTCAAGCCTCGCTGCAGTAGCGACACCGAATTGGTCGAGTCCTGCAACAACTCCGCCTCCGCACCGAACTGCATCAGGAACGCCATATCTTTCGGACGCAGAACTTTTCTGAAAAACTCGGAAGCGGCGCGACGCTCGGTGTCGATCAGCCGATCCTGGCTCAAACTCGTATCGACCAGCAGACCGATGGTCAGCGGCAGATCAGTTTCGCGAGTGAAATACTTGATCTCCTGCTGCTTGCCGTCTTCGAAAACCGTGAAATCGGTTTTCTGGAGATTGCCCACCAAGCCACCGTTCTTGGTGCGGACGGTGCATAGGACGTTGACCAGGTCGACATCGACCTTGATGACGGCATCTTGAGCGTACAGGGTGAGGGCGAGGAGCGGGTACGCAAACAACTTCATATTTATACTGTATGATGCGCGCCAGGGCGTGCCCGGTTTCATCTGAAAAGCATTTATGCGAAAAGCTCTGCATCATCTTAAGAAGTCAGATCCTGTGTTGGCCTCGATCATTGAGCGCGTGGGGTCGTACAAGATCGAGTACCGCGAGCCGGTGTTCCAGAACCTGGTGCGCTCGATTGTCTACCAGCAGCTAAATGGAAAGGCCGCGCTGACGATTTTCAACCGGCTCATGGCGGCGGCCAAGTCCGATCCGCTGACGCCGGATGCGATTCTGAAACTGCGCCCAGCCAAAATGCGTGCGCTAGGGCTCTCGAAACAAAAACTCACATACATTCGGGAGTTGGCCCGGCTGACGCGCGCAGGCGAGGTGAGCTTCGAACGGTTGCCCGGCATGGACGACGTCGCGATCGTCGAGACGCTGACCAAAGTGAAGGGCGTGGGCGTTTGGACCGCGCACATGTTTCTGATCTTTGCGCTGCGCCGCCCGGACGTGCTGCCGACTGGCGACCTCGGAATTCGCGTTGCTATCAAAAAAGCTTACGGCCTGGCCGAATTGCCCAAGCCGGCCGAGATGGAAGAGATCGGGCGCGCGTGGCGGCCGTGGTCGTCAGTCGCGTGCTGGTATTTGTGGCGCAGCTTGGATAACGTCGGGGCAATGTAGAAATCAGGACAGAAGCCAGGAGTCAGGTGCCAGGAGCGAGCTAGGAGCTAGGAGTCCGCGGATTACCGGACCGGGGAGATCGGAAGTGAAGCGGGTTGCCGCGACACGATAACATTTGATCGCGCGCTCAAAGATGCACTCGGCTTCCAGCTCCTCTGAGCGAGATCTGCCACATCGTCCCCGCGCACCCTCTTCTGCGACAAGGGCTCTAGCGAATGACCAGCGATTGTGACGAGACAAGATGCTCAGGTGGGCGTCTGGACAGCGCGGGTTTTTTCTGCTCGAACATCCGTCCACATGTAACCCAGGAGAACTGCCAGTGAGAGCACGCTGATCCAGATTCCCAAGCGCAAGCCGGGCGAGCTGTACTCGAAACGAACTACGTGGCTGTCCGCTGGCACTGCGACCGCTTGGAATGCGCCCCGCCAGCGTTCCAGTTTCGCGGGACGGCCGTCCACAGTCACACTCCAGCCGGGGAATAACTGCTCGGCGAGATACACGGTTCCACCCTTTGTCGATTCGACCCGGAAATCGCGACGCTCCGGGCTAAACGAAAGCAACTCCACCGAGCCGGCATTCTCCACGAAACCGTAGGGCGGATGCGCATCGCGATACTCGAAGACTTGGTAGAAATAATCGAGGACGCCCTTCTGGCGGAAGGCGGGACTGGCGACCAAGCGCGAGTAGAGCGGGCCCGACTCGCTGGTAATGACGTAGCGGACGCCCAATAACTGGAGCAAGTCGGTCTGATCGGGCGCAATATCAAAGTCCCAGTTGCTTCGAAAGTGTGCATCGCTCAGAAGCTGGTGATACTGGCGTGAGAAAAACGGATCGAATCCGTTGGGCGTGAGCAGTCCCGCATGGCGCATGGCCGGCGGAAAGGGGCCGGTGACATCGAGCAGCACGCGGTACTCACGATGCGACTGGATCTCGCGATAGCTGGCTGGTTCCATAGCTGGAAAAGAATTGCGGGTGATTTTCAGACTGCCGGCGCCGTCTACGGCATTGAAGCGTTTGCTGGTTCCGAAGATTTTGTAATCGACTGCCACGCCGAGCAACAGCGCCGCAACCAACCCGCTCCGAGTTCGGCTCTCTGCGGAGCGCATTGCAATCAAGCCGATCATGAAAACCACGAGTATGATCGCGGGCTGAAGCGCACCCGCCCAACCGTAGGGGAAACCGGCCCCTGGCCAATGGACCAGCCACTGCCGCAGTTCCCATACAGCCACGCCGGATAGAAGTACGATTGCGCCCCACCCCAGCCACGGAGGGGATCGCCAAGCGGGATCGCGCAGAAATTCACTCACACCGAGGGCCGCCAGAGGTGCCGCTGCAAAAGTGATGCCCGCCAGAAAATTCCAACCGCGGCAAAGATCGGAGAGTAGAACCGAGTGCTTGAGCAGATTCCATACAAGATCGTAAGGATTAGTCAGCGCAATCAGGCTTACGCCTAGCACGGCGGCGAACGGAAGCGCTTGCGGCCAAGCTTTACGGCGCAGAGCTAGCAGAATCCCGGCGATGCCCGGAGCGCCCAGATACAGATACTCCTTCGTGAAATTAGTCATCGCGGGAATATCCATCCCGAAATTGAAGTAATTTGGAATGATATAAGAGATAAAGTAGATTAGTTCATTGATACCACCGCCGTATTTCTGTTCGGGGTCCTTAAGCGCGCGTGCTTCCCAGGCCGGCAGGAACTGGACGGCGACCAAAGCGATGGAGAATAATAAAGCGATCACAACTGCGGGAGTCCACTTCCAATTTCTGAACAGGATATAAGTCCCCACCGAGATCGCAAAGACTAACCAGAGCGGTGGATAACCTGCCAGAAAGATCAGCGCCGAAGCGGCGGCCAATTTCCATAGCTTTCGCCAGTTGCGGGCGGCGATCGCCTGGTCGATTCCCCACGTTCCCAGCGGAAACCAGGCGTACCCCGCGACCTGTCCCAAATGTTGCAGTTGCAGCAGCAGGTAGCCGCTGAAAGCGAACACGCCCGCACCGAGCGCGCTCGCCAAAGGTGACAACCCTAGCCCGCGAAGGAGCCATACGTAGCAGAGCATAAAGGCCAGCCAAACGTGGGCGAAGACTAGGATTTCCAAGCTCCGATAGCTGACGTGGCCGTGATTCCAATTAGCGGCGAAGAGCAACCATGTGGGCTGGTAGAACAGGGCCGCCTGAATGTTCCCGACAAAGGTCTGCCCGCTGTAGATCGCCGCATCCCACTGGGGAAATCGACCCTCTTTCAGCGCCTGAAACGCATAGTCGACCAGCGGGTAATGATAGCCCTCAAGATCGTACGGGATGTGGACCTTGCCTATCGGGGATAAGTACTCCAGAAAGAACAGATACGTGAATACCAGCGAGACCGCGGCGACAATCGGTAGCCGTTTCACTAAGGGCATCTTGACATACCTGCCGGGTGGGCATAATCTGGTGTGGCGAAGAAAAGGCGAAAATCATGTCGTCCACGTTGTTGTCGCTCTCTTTGGGCTGGCGTCACGCAGCCCCACCCGATTCTCTTTCCACCCCGCTTCTGAAATTTCCGCGCGGGCGCATTACCGAAATCACTGGGGCGCGCTCCAGCGGGCGCACAACTTTACTCCACTCGCTACTAGCGGCGTCGACCGGACGCGGGGAATCGGCTGTCCTGGTGGACGCAACCGACGCGTTCGATCCGTCGTCTGCTGCATCGGCCGGTGTGGATCTGGCGAAGCTGATCTGGATCCGCTGCGCGGGAAACGTCGAGCATGCGATGCGCGCGGCGGATCTGGTGATTCACGCGGGCGGATTCGGCACTGTGGCGGTGGACCTGGCCGAGGCGCTGCCGCGACAGTTGCAACGCATCCCTCCCACAGCGTGGTTCCGCTTCCGTCGCGCTGTAGAGCCGACGCCCACGGTGCTCGCCGTGGTCGCCACGCAGCCGCTGACGAAATCGTGCGCGGCGGTGTTGGTGCGAATGAAGCGACGGCGCGCGGTGTTCACCGGGTCGCGTCCGTTCGAGCTGCTGCGCGGTGCCGAATACGAGCCGCAAACGCTCCGCTCCATTCCGATCCAACAAACAGCAGGTTGATTCCGGTCAGAGACCGGTTAAAGCAATGTACGCGTGCATACACTCGCCGGACGCCGGCCGACTAGCCCGAAATTTCTCTCCATGGATCGAAATAGTGGACGATCGCACGGCTGTGTTCACTATTACGCCGCGGCAGTTACGCGAGGATTCGTTGCGGCGCCTGCCACAAGCTCAAGTTGCCGTAGCCGGAACAGCGGAAGCGGCGATCCTCGCGGCGCGACATTTTCCGGGCTTTACGTTATTAGAACCCGGCGACGAAGCGCGCGTACTAGGGCCGTTGTCGATCGATTGCCTGCCGCCCGATCCTGCAATTTTTCGCGCGCTCTTTAGTTGGGGCGTGCATACGTTGGGCCATCTCGCCCGCCTCCCTGAAAAAGGAATCGCCGAGCGCCTGGGCGCGCGCGGGATCGAATTGCAGAGACTGGCGCGCGGGGCGCTGAATCGTCCGCTGCGTCCGCTGATTCCGGCGTCGAAGTATGAAGCGCTGGCGGAGCTGGATTTTCCTTTGGATCGTCTCGATCCGCTGATTTTTCTGTTGGGTCAGTTCCTGCACGATCTTACGCGGCGCCTGGAATCACAATCACTGGCTGCGGCGGAGCTGCATCTCACGCTCAACAAGAAGCAGCGGGTGCTACGGCTTCCCTTCCCCACGCGCGACGTGAAGTTTCTGCTGAAGCTGCTGGAGCACGAGCTGGAATCGAAGGCGCTAGGCGGCGACGAACCTATTGAGCGTGTCCACCTGTTGATCGAGCCCGTCGATCCGCGGCGTGTGCAGCACGATCTGTTCACCCTGGCCGCGCCCGAACCGGAAAAGCTGGAGCTGACCCTGGGGAAAATTCGCGGGCTGGTCGGCGGAGGGAACGTGAAGGTTCCCGAGATTCGCGATACCTACCGGCCGGGATGTGGAGAGGCGGAACAGCGGCTGGCGTTTCGCTATTTTCGTCCGCCACTCGAGGCACAGGTGGAGATCCAAGCGGGCGCGCCGCGCCGTTTGCGGGCGGCGAATCTGCGCGGCGTGCGGGTACAAGGGATGGTAATTCGCGCAGCGGGTCCGTGGCGATCGAGCGGGGAGTGGTGGCGGCCGGATGCGTGGGATCGCGACGAGTGGGATATTTTTTTATCGAACGAGGCGCGCGACGAAGGCGCGCTGTACCGCTTATGCCGCACGCGCGCGACGGGCGAGTGGTTTGTGGAGGGCGCGTATGACTGAGCGAGCACCGCGAGCGATTCAATCAATGGAATATGTCGAGTTCCACGCGCGCTCGGCGTTCAGCTTTCTTGAAGCGGCGTCGCTGCCCGAGGACCTAGTCCAGCGCGCCTCCGAACTGAGTCACGCCGCCATGGCGCTGATGGATCGCGACAATCTGTGCGGCGCGCCGCGCTTCTACATGGCTGCGAAAAAGATCGGTGCGAAGGCGCACCTCGGCGCCGAGATCACGGGCGAAGACGGCGATTCGTATCCGCTACTGGCCGAAAGCCGCACCGGGTATCAGAATTTATGCCGGTTGATTACGTCGATGAAATTACGCGCTCCCAAAGGCAAGGCCGTGGCTTCCGACGACGAACTTTCGCGATTTTCCGAAGGTCTCGTGTGCCTGACCGGAGAAGGTCCACCACTGCGGTCGCGATTCGAAAAGCGGGTACGGATTTTTGGGCAGCGCAATGTCTACGCCGAACTGCAGCGGCACTTTCATCGTGACGAAGAAGCTCGAAACCAGGCCGTGATTGCGCTGGCGCGATCGCTCCAGTTACCGCTGCTCGCAACCAACGGCGCTCGTCACGCGACCGTAGCCGATCGCGAATTGTTCGACGCGCTGACGGCGGTTCGTCATAAGACCACGGTGATGGAGGCGGGACGGTTACTTGCACGCAATGCCGAGCGTCATTTGAAATCGCCGAGAGAGATGGCCCGGCTGTTCGCGGATGTCCCGGAAGCGGTAGCGGAGACGGTGGAGCTATCGGCGCGCCTCAATTTTACGCTGGCGAATCTCGGTTACGAATTCCCCAAGTATCCAGTAGGCGATGGCGAAACCATGATCTCGTTCCTTCGCAAGCGTACAGATGAGGGCGCGCGGTTGCGCTTCCGTCCCTATCATGAGCGTGCGCGGAAACAGATCGAGCGCGAGTTGGCGCTGATCGAAAAGCTGGACCTGGCCGGATATTTTCTGATCGTGTGGGACCTGATCCGCTTCTGCCACGAGGAAAATATTCTGGTGCAGGGGCGTGGGTCGGCCGCCAATAGCGCGGTGTGTTATTCGCTGGGAATCACGGCAGTGGATCCGGTGGCGATGGAGTTGCTGTTCGAAAGATTTCTATCAGAAGAACGCGGCGAGTGGCCAGACATCGATCTGGATTTGCCGAGCGGCGACAAGCGCGAGCAGGTGATTCAGTATCTCTACCAGCGCTATGGATCACGCGGCGCGGCCATGACGGCGAACATCATTACTTATAGAGGAAGGTCGGCCGCGCGCGATATCGGCAAAGCGCTCGGCTTCGAAACGGAGGTTCTGGAGCGCCTCTCCAAATTGGTCGCGACCTGGGGCTGGCGGGATCCCAACGATACGGCGCGCCGCCAATTCGAGCAAGCGAATTTCGATCTGGAAGATCCGCGGATTCAAAAGTATTTGATGCTGTATTCGGCCGCGCAGAATTTGCCGCGGCACCTGGGGCAGCATTCGGGCGGCATGGTGATTTGTCAGGGTCAGCTGGACGCAGTGGTGCCGCTCGAGCCCGCGACCATGCCGGGCCGCGTCGTTATCCAGTGGGACAAGGACGATTGCGCCGACCTTGGCTTAGTCAAAGTCGACCTGCTGGGATTGGGAATGATGGCGGTGCTGGAGGAATCGCTGGATCTGATCCGTGAGCATTACGGCGAAACAGTCGATCTGGCACACCTGCCGGAGAACGATCCCGCGGTGTATCAAACGTTGCAGCAGGCCGACACGATCGGGCTGTTTCAGGTGGAGAGCCGCGCGCAGATGTCGTGTCTGCCGCGCATGAAACCGAAAAAATTTTACGACATCGTAGTGCAGGTGGCAATCATCCGGCCGGGACCGATCGTGGGCAAGATGCTGCATCCTTACTTACGGCGGCGTCAGGGATACGAGGAAGCGGCGTGCCTGCATCCATCGCTCGAAACAGTGCTGAAGCGCACGTTGGGTGTGCCGCTGTTTCAGGAACAGTTGTTGCGCATCGCGATGATCGCGGCGAATTTCACCGGTGGCGAAGCAGAGGAACTGCGGCGCGCCATGGGATTCAAGCGCAGCGAAGCGCGTATGCGCGATATCGAAACGCGGCTGCGCAGCGGGATGACCGCGAACGGACTGGTGGGCGAAACACAGGATCGCATCGTGCAATCCATCACGGCGTTCGCGCTGTACGGATTTCCCGAGTCGCACGCGGCTAGCTTTGCGCTGATCGCCTACGCGAGCGCATATTTGAAGTGTCATTACCTGGCGGCGTTCACCGCAGCGATTTTGAATCAACAGCCCATGGGGTTTTATCATCCGGCGACATTGGTGAAAGATGCGCAGCGGCATGGGTTGCATTTTTTACCCGTGGATATTGAGCGGTCGGGGTGGGAGTGCAGGTTAGAGAAGAAGTGGCCAGTGGCTAGTGGCCAGTGGTTAGTTAGGCTCGGGTTTAACTATGTTCGGGGCGTGCGAAAAGAAACGGCCGAAGCAATCGTTGCGGCGCGGCCGTTCACAAGCATCGTCGACTTGGCACTACGCGTTCGCGGGCTGCGAAAAGACGAATTGCGAATGCTGGCCGAGGTCGGGGCGCTGAATTGCCTCGGTGGTCACCGTCGTGACGCATTGTGGGAAGCCGAGCGCGCCTTGCGGCCCGCGGGTCCGTTGTTCGACGGCATTGAAGATCCGCAGACCACCTCGCCGCTCGATCCCATGAATGCCACGGAACGCATCCGCGCCGATTTCTACGGCACCAGCCTGACCATTGGTATGCATCCGATGAAGTTGTATCGCGAGGCGATGCGGGTGCGCGGCGTTCTCGCTGCGGCGATGTTGAAGCGCGCACGAAAGAATAGTTCCGTTCGCGTCGCCGGATGCGTCATCTGCCGCCAGCGTCCCGGCACCGCCAATGGATTTTTGTTCCTGAGCCTGGAGGATGAAACCGGAATCGCCAACATCATTGTCGAGCCGGAGCTGTTCGACAAAAATCGCGAGGCGTTGGTAACCGCACCGTACCTGCTAATCGAAGGGCTGTTGCAAAACCAGCAGGGTGCGATTTCGATCAAGCTGCGCACGGTGGAGGCGCTCGAGTTTTCCACCGCTGCTGTGCCCGCCTCACACGATTTTCATTAGCGATCCCCGCGCGGCGCACAATGAAGACATGAGCGAGTCTTTCCGAACCGAACATGACTCCATGGGCGAAGTCCGAGTCCCGGCTAACGCCCTGTACGGCGCGCAGACACAGCGCGCGGTCGAGAATTTTCCGATCAGTCGATTGCGTTTCGACCGGGCGTTCTTGCGTGCGCTGGGATTGATCAAGGGTGCCGCGGCGCGCGTGAACGGCGAGATCGGTGCGCTCCCACCCCCTACAGCGGCGGCGATCGAAAAAGCCGCGGATGAAGTCGCCGACGGCCAGCAAGATACGCACTTCGTTGTCGACGTTTTTCAAACCGGCAGCGGCACGTCGACCAACATGAACGCGAACGAGGTAATTGCGACGCGCGCAGCCCAGCTTCTTGGTTCACCGGTGCACCCCAACGATCACGTCAATCGCAGCCAGTCGAGTAATGACGTGTTCCCGACCGCTCTGCACATCGCTGCGGTAGAAACGGTCCGCAGTGAACTCGTCCCCGCGATCGGCATCCTGCATCAGGCGCTCGACCGCAAGAGGACGCAGTTCTGGGAAATCCTCAAGATCGGGCGGACACATCTGCAGGACGCCGTTCCAATGCGCCTTGGTCAGGAATTCGCCGGATACGCCCGGCAAGTCCAACTCGCGCGCGACCGCATCCAGCACGCGGCCGAAGGATTGTACGAGCTGCCGCTGGGCGGCACCGCGGTCGGCACAGGCATCAACGCGCCGCCGGATTTCGCGCGCCGCACCATCGCGAGAATCGCCCAGCGCACCGGCGTGCCGTTCATCGAAGCCCACGATCATTTCGAGGCGCAGGCCGCGCGCGACGCCGCCGCGTTTCTCGCCGCCGCGCTGAAGAACTACGCGCTGGCATTGATCAAGATCGCGAACGATATTCGCTGGCTCGGGTCGGGCCCGCGCTGCGGACTGGGCGAGCTGCGTCTGCCCGAAGTGCAGCCCGGGTCGAGCATCATGCCGGGCAAGGTGAATCCTGTGATCGCCGAAAGCTTGCTGATGGTGTGCGCGCAGGCGATCGGCCATGAAGCGGCGATAAGTTGGGCCGCGGCTTCCGGTAGCCTCGAACTGAACACGATGATGCCGCTGATCGCGTACGATCTTCTGGAATCGATTCACCTGCTGGCTGCCGCATCGCGAAATTTTGCTGAGCGATGCGTCGGTGGACTGGAGGCGGACGAAGCTCGTCTGATCGAAACGCTGGAGCGATCGCTTGCGCTGGGAACCGCGCTGACTCCGGAGATCGGCTACGAGCGCGCGGCGGCGTTGGTAAAGGAAGCATATGCTTCGGGCCGTTCGATTCGCGAGGTTGCACGAGAGAAGAGCGGCATCCCGGAGGGTCGGTTGAACCAACTACTGGATCCGCGAACGATGATCTAGCGATGATGTAAGTGTTGCTAAAATTCAGAGTCGTCATGGAGCGCACC
>DASYPO010000053.1:0-11323 GCA_036006545.1 Bryobacteraceae bacterium | reverse complement strand
TCCTGTCCGCTGTCCTCCTGTCCGCTGTCCTCCTGTCCCTGTCAGGCTGCCCCCTGTCGGCTGTTCCTATCCGCTTTTTCACTGGCCATTGGCCACCAGCCACAGTCCG
Source organism: Bryobacteraceae bacterium (assembly GCA_036006545.1). GTDB lineage: Bacteria > Acidobacteriota > Terriglobia > Bryobacterales > Bryobacteraceae > Palsa-187. The sequence continues at coordinate 11,214 of DASYPO010000053.1, read as the reverse complement.
CTGTCCGCTGTCTCCTGTCCGCTGTCCCCTGTCCGTTGCCCCCTGTCCCCTGTCCGCTCTGGTTTTGGCTCCCGGCTCCTTGCTCCTTGCTCCCGCGCTTCTTCACTGGCCACTAGTCACTAGCCACTAGCCACTAATCACTAGCCACTGGCCACTCGTGTTAGCCTAACCCTCTTATGAGGCTGCTTTCCGCACTCCTATTCGCTGCGGCCGCGTTCGCCCAGATTCCCACGCCTGAATCTGTGCTCGGCCACAAGCCCGGTGACGATTATTTCCTCGCCACTTATGATGAATCGCTGGCCTATTTCAAAAAGCTCGCCGCCTCCACCGACAAACTGAAGCTGGTCCAGGTGGGCAAGACCACGCAGGGAGCCGATTGGTATGTTGCGATGATCTCATCGCCCAAGAATCTCGCCGATCTACCGAAGCACAAGGAGACTGCGCGCCGCCTCGCGCTCGTCAAGGGGACCAGCGAAGCGGAAGCCCGCGCACTGGCCCGCGACGGCAAAGTGATGGTTCACATCGATGGTGGCTTGCACGCGACTGAAGTCGCGGGGGCGCAACATACCATTCAGCTCGCCTATAACCTGGTTTCGCGCACCGATCCCGAAGTCGCAGCGATTCTCGACAACGTCGTCCTGGTGCTGTGGTTCTGTATCAATCCCGACGGTCAGAACATGGTCGCCAAGTGGTACCGCGGCAACGTGGGCACGCCTTATGAAGTCAGTTCGCATCCCGGCCTTTATCAGGAATATATCGGGCATGACAATAATCGCGATGGATATATGAACAATATGATCGAGTCGCGTGTCATTAATTCTAAAATGCTCGATTTTTATCCGCAGGTGGTTTACAATCATCACCAAACGGCGCCGTTCCCTGCACGGATCTGGATCCCTCCTTTCGCCGAACCAATCTCGACCAACCCGCATCCCTTGATGTGGCGGTGGGTCAATGTGTTCGGTACTGCAATGGCCGCCTATCTGGACGAACATGGCCAGAGCGGTGCGATGCATCGCGGCCGCTTCGATGACTGGTATCCGGGCTTCATCGATCATGTCAACAGCTTCCGAAACACGGTCAGTTTCCTTACCGAAACCGCGCTATATCGCTACGGAACGCCGCACTTTTACACCATCGATGACTTTCCGCGCGAAAAGCAGGACCTCCGATCGGAGATGTTTTACGCCAGCCCTTGGCGCGGCGGCTGGTGGCGATTAGGCGACGCCGTGAACATGATGATCGGCGCATCGATGGCCGTGCTCGATACGGCCGCCAAGCATCGCGAAGATTTGCTTTTCAACCGCTACCAGGCGGGTCGCGATGTGATCGAGCGCTACCGCAAGGATCCGCCTTACGCGTACATCATCCCGAGAGAGCAGCGCGATCTGCCGACCACGCGCATTTTGGTCGAGAAGCTGATGCTCAATGGGATCGAAGTCAGCCAGGCGACCCGCGATTTCACGGCGAATTCAGGAACGTTCAAAGAAGGTTCCTGGGTCGTACAAATGGATCAGCCCTTCGCGAATCTCGTCAAGGAGCTGTTTGAAATTCAAAAGTATCCCGATCTGCGCGCGACGCCTGCCAGTCCGCCTGAGCTGCCTTACGACGTCACCGGCTGGACACTGCCCATGCAGATGGGCGTCGAAACCGTTATGGTCTCCGAGCCGGTGAGCGACGAAACACGCGGACGTTTGCGGAAGATCGAGCGAGTCGAACCAATTCCAGGAAAGGTCGACGGTGCAGGCCCGGTTTTCGCGTTCTCCCACAACACCAACGCTGCGCTGAAAACAGTGAACGCGATTCTCGACGCCGGCGGCACGGTCCACTTCGGCAAGACCGACGGCACGATCTATGCCACGGGTGGCAAGACCGATGAAGCGGCGCGCACCAACGGCGTCGATGCGAAATCGCTCAAAGAAGTCCCCGCCGAAGTGTTCGCCGTCAAGAAACCGCGTATCGCGATTTACGAACCTTGGGCCGGCAACATCGATCAGGGTTGGACCCGTTGGGTGCTCGAGCAGTTTGGTTTCAACTTCGCGCGCGTGCGCAATTACGATATTCAGTCGGGTCACTTGAACGATCGCTTCGATACCATCGTGTTCGCCGAAATGCAGACTCGAGCGATCGTCGACGGCATGCAGCCCGGGACGGTTCCCGGTCAGTACGCAGGCGGTATCGGCGACGCGGGTGTCGACGCGCTGCGCGATTTCGTCACCAACGGCGGCACGCTGGTGCTGCTGGGCAATTCCGCCGCGTTCGGAATCGAGCGCTTCAATCTTCCGGTCGCCAACGTGCTCACGGGACTGCGCCCCGAAGAGTTTTTCTGCTCCGGTGCGCTGCTGCGCGTCGAAGTCGCTCCGCATCCGGTTACCGCCGGGCTGCCCGCCGAAACCAACATCATGTTCGAGCGCAATCAGGTCTTCGAAACGCGCCCCAACTTCCGCGGAACGATTCTTGCCAGTTATCCGAAGGAACGCAATCCGCTGCGCAGCGGTTATTTGCTGGGCGCGGATAAAATCCAGGGCAAAGTTGCGGCGCTCGATGCCAACGTCGGCCGCGGGCACGTTATTATTCTCGGGTTCCGCACGCAGTGGCGCGGCCAGTCACACGCGACTTATAAATTTTTGTTCAACGCGCTCTACTACAACCCGTCCATGGCGCCCGAATCGCCGGGAGGTGGTGGTAGAGGAGGCGGCGGAGGAAATCCATCGCAAGCCGCGTGGCGACGAGAAGCTGAAACATCTAAGAACGAGCTTGGCAAGATTCTTGAGCAGAACAAGCTCTACTTTTCTGCGCGTGGTCCTCGCGCCGCCGAGGAGGGAAAGAAGCTCGAAACGGCCCTCGACACGTTCCAACGCGATCGCCTTCCAGCGCTGGACGATCTTCGCGCTGCCGTCGAAGATGCGGCAATCGCTAGATCCTTTGCGACTTACACTGCGGCGCTCCGTAAACTCGCCGTCGACATGCGCACCCGCGATTTCACTAGTTCAACGCTCGCAAATCTCTTCGAACAATACAAGTTAACGGTGGTGCCGTAAATGCGAATTCTGACATTAATTCTGGCGGCAAGCGCATTCGCGGCGGACGTTCCGACGCCGGAATCTGTGCTCGGGCACAAACCTGGCGATGATTTCTATCTCGCCAATTACGAAGATGCGCTGGGCTACTTCCGCAAACTCGCCGCTTCCAGTAACCGCATCAAGCTGGTGCGCGTCGGCAAGACGACGCAGGGGCGCGAATGGTTCATGGCGTTCATTTCTTCCCCCGAGAATCTCGCGAAGCTGGACCGGCATAAGGAAATCTCGCGTCGCCTCGCAACAGCCCGCGGACTTACCGCCGCGCAGGCCCACCAACTTGCGCAGGAAGGCAAGGCGATCATTCATATCGACGGCGGCCTGCACGCGACCGAAGTCGCGAACGCGCAGCACACCATTCAGCTTGGCTACGATTTGGTCGCGCGCGACGATCCCGAATACGCCCGTATCCGCGACCAGGTGATTACCGAGCTGTGGTTCTCTATCAACCCCGACGGTCAGGACGCCGTATCCGGATGGTATCGCCAGAACGTCGGCACGCCGTTCGAGGTTAGCCCACTGCCGACGCTGTATCAGGAGTACGTGGGCCACGATAACAACCGCGACGGCTACATGCTGAACATGATCGAGTCGCAGGTAGTCACCAAAGCCACGCTCGATTCGCAACCGCTGGTGTTCTACACGCATCACCAAAGCGCGCCGTTTCCCGGCCGCATTTATCTGCCGCCTTTCAACGAGCCGATTTCGTCGAACATGCATCCGCTCATGGTGCGCTGGCTCAACCTGCTGGGCACTTCCATGGCGACGTATCTCGATCAACGCGGCATGCCCGGCTCGATGCACAAGGAGAGTTTCGACGTCTGGTATCCCGGCTACCTCGACAACATCGGCAATTTCCGCCACAGCATTTCGTTCTTCACCGAGACGGCGCTATATCGCTACGCCACGCCGCACTTCTACACAGTTGACGATTTCCCCGCGAATCGCCGCGACCTGCGCCCCGAAATGTTGTACGCCAGCCCCTGGAAGGGCGGCTGGTGGCGACTCGCCGACGCGTGCCGCTACATGCACGGCGCATCGATGGCGGTGCTCAACATGGCGGCGAAGTATCGCGAATCGATGCTCTTCAATCGCTACCAGGCCGCGACCGATACCATTCAGCATTTCGAAAAAGAACCGCCGTTTTCGTACAGCATTCCACGCGTGCAGCGCGACGCGCCCACCGCCGCGACGCTCCTCGAAAAACTGATGCTGCACGGCATCGAAGTGCATCAGAGTCCCGACGCCTGGGTGATTCTCATGAATCAACCGTTCGCGGGAATGGTCAAGGAATTATTCGAGCCGCAGAAGTATCCAGAAATTCGCGATCGGCCCTATGACGTAACTGGCTGGACACTGCCGTTTCAGATGGGCATCGAAGTTCAACCCATTACGACCCCGGTCTCCGCGGAAATGCGCGCATCGTTGAAACCCATCACGTCGATCACGGGTCTGGCCGCGCCGTTCACGCTCAAGTCGAACGCCAGTTATCGTGCCATGAATCAGATTCTCGCGGCGAAAGGCAACGTCACGATTTCGGGCGACGACGTCGCTGTCTCCGATCTCGACAAATCGAAACTCGATCCGATTCTCGCGGGCAATCGTCTGCGCGCACCAGGCTCGCCTAAAGAAGGCGCGAAAGCGCTGAAGCCCGCTCGGATTGGTCTATATCGGCCATGGGTCGCCAGCATGGATGAAGGCTGGACGCGCTGGATTCTCGAGCAATTCAATTTTCCGTTCACCAATGTCTACAACCCGGACATTCTTCGCGGCCACCTACGCGACCGATTCGACGTGATCCTGATCCCTGACATGCCGGCGCGCACGATCCTGGAAGGCCATCGTTCGGGCACCATTCCCGATCGCTACGCGGGCGGTATCGGCGATCAAGGTTCCGACGAACTGCGCGATTTCGTGCGCGACGGCGGAACGCTGATCACCTTTAATAACGCGAGTCAGTTTGCCATCGATCAATTCAAGCTTCCAGTCGAAAACGCGCTTCCGGCCGCAGCCGGCCGCGGCGGAGGAGCTGGCGGAGCCGCCGAAGGACCGACCGTAGCGACGGCGACACCAGCCGCGCCCGCGACTTCTCCGGCAGGCGGCGCAGCACCACCACCCACGGGCGCAGCCGGCGGAGGTCGCGGAGCCGGTCGCGGAGGTGCGGCTGCAACACCCGCTACGGGAGCTGCATTTTTCTGCTCCGGCTGCCTGCTCAAGATTCACGTTGAGGATGCAAAGAACTCGCTCGTCGCGGGCCTGCCGTCCGATCCCATCGTGATGTTCGAGCGCGGACCCGCCTTCGACACTAAAGCCGACTTCAAAGGCACCGTGCTCGCACGCTACCCGCGCGACCGCAATCCGCTGATGAGTGGCTACCTGACCGGTCACGAACGCATTCAAGGAAAAGCCGCCGCCATCGACGTGACCTACGGAAAGGGCCGTGTGCTGCTACTCGGCTTCCGGCCACAATGGCGCGGCCAGTCGCACGGCAGCTACAAATTTTTCTTTAACGCGCTTTATCTGCCGTAATAATCCCCCGGGCACTCCCGTCTCGCTCGTGAAAGGCGAGCGCGGAACTTCTGCAGGGCCGCGTTCGTAACACGAACATGCACCTGCTCGAGGACCTGCGCTACGGCGCGCGCACGCTGCTCAAGAACCCGGGATTCACTGCCATTGCAGTGACCGCGCTCGCGCTCGGTATCGGCGTGAACGCCACGGTGTTCACGCTTGCGAACGCCGTGCTCTTTCGGAACCTTCCGTTCGACGATAGCGACAAAATCCTCTACGTGCAGGGCCGTAACGACGCGCGGGATCGACCCACAGGCATTTCTCTTCCCGACCTGCGCGATTTCCGCGGCACGGTGAAAGCTTTTAGCGGCATGGCCGGCGGCACGCAGCAATCGGCCAATGTAAGCGATGGCAACGGCCTCCCGGACCGCTACTCCGGCTATCAGATGACCGCCAACGGATTCTCGCTCATCGGTCAGAAACCGATGCTCGGCCGCGACTTTCTGCCGGAGGACGAAAAGCCGGGGTCGACTCCCGTCGCGATTCTCTCGCACCGCATGTGGCAGGATCGCTACGGAAGCGACCCCGCAATTCTAGGCCGCAGCATCCGCGTCAATGAAGTCCCGACCACGGTGATCGGCGTGATGCCCACCGGCATCCGCTTCCCAACCGACATCGATTTCTGGATGCCGTTCGTCGCTACCGTGCAAGCCGAGCGGCGTGATTCTCGTTACCTGCTGGTGTTCGGTCGTCTGGCCGAGCGCTCGACTCTCCGCGCCGCGCAAACCGAAATGACTACGGTCGCGCGCCGTCTGGCCACCGAATATCCGCAGACCAACAAAGATGTTTCGGTGCGGGTCAATAATTTCACCGACCAGTTCAACGGTGGAAACATCGGAATGATTTTCAGCGCGCTGCTGGGCGCGGTTGGATTCGTATTATTGATCGCCTGCGCTAACGTAGCGAACATGTTGCTGGCTCGCGCTGTCGGCCGCACGCGCGAAATTTCGATACGCGCCGCGCTCGGAGCCAGTCGCTGGCGTGTCATCCGTCAATTGTTGGTCGAGAGCCTGCTGCTTTCGACTGCCGGCGGAGTGATCGGGTACTTCATCGCCGCCTGGGGCGTACCGACCTTCGACCGCATCGTCACGCCGCTCGGCAAACCGGGATTCATTCAGTTCACCATGGACTACCGCGTATTCGCGTACTTCGCCGCGATCACGATCGGGACCGGCATCCTCTTCGGCCTGGCCCCGGCGTTGCGACTTTCGAAGCTGGACGTCAATACCGCGTTGAAAGAAGGCGGACGCGGTAGTTCCGGCGCGGGCCGCGGAAAGTATCTCGCCGGATTTCTCGTGGTTACCGAGATGGCGCTGGCGGTCGTGCTGCTGGCAGGTGCTGGCCTGATGATCCGCAGTTTTCTGAACATCTATCGTGCGCAGGTCGGCGTGAACTCGGCGGATGTGCTCACCATGCGCATCAACCTTCCGGAAGCGAAGTACGCGAAGACCGATCAACGCATCGCTTTTTACGATCGCCTTGCCACTCGGCTCGCCGCCATTCCCGGAGTGCAGACCGCGAGCATTCTGAGCGAATTGCCCAGCCAGGGCTCGAACAACGTCGCGCTGGAGGTCGAGGGTTCTGCGCCGATTGAAGAACGAGCACGGCCCACCGCCGGAAGCCTGGTGGTCGACCAGAATTATTTCCAGGTCATGCAGGCGCCGATCCTGAGGGGCCGCGATCTCACCGCGAGCGATGGCGTGGCAGGCACGCCCGTCGCGATCGTGAACCAGCGCTTCTTGGACAAGTACTTCAACGGCCAGGACGCGATCGGAAAACGATTCCGTACGTTTGACCAAAACGTCGCCCAACCTTGGCTCACCGTCGTCGGCGTGGCCCCCGACATCCGGCAGAACACCACGACGCCCGAACCGGAACCGCTATTTTACGTTCCGCTGCGTCAGGAGCCACGGCGTTGGATGACGATCGCGCTGCGGGCCAAGGTTCCGCCCGCGACACTGGGCTCGGCCGCGCGCAAGGAAGTGCAGGCAGTCGACGAGAATCTCCCGGTGTTCGAGTTGCGCACGCTCGAAGAGCAGATCGGCCGGCAGACTTGGCCGTATCGTGTCTTCGGTGGGATGTTCGCGATCTTCGCAGCGGTCGCACTCGGTCTCGCATCCATGGGACTCTACGCGGTGATCGCGCACTCGGTCAGCCAGCGGACGCAGGAGATCGGCGTGCGCGTCGCGCTCGGCGCCAGTTCGGGAACTATTCTGCGCATGGTCTTTGGCCAGGGAATGCGACAGCTCGCGATCGGATTGGCGGTGGGACTCGCCGCGGCGATCGGGGTCACGCGTGTGCTGCAGGGCATCCTGGTGCAGGTGTCGCCCAGCGACCCTACTACGCTCATCCTGGTCACGCTGGTGCTGTCTGCAGCAGCCATGCTCGGTTGCGCGATTCCGGCGCGGCGCGCGATTCGCGTCGATCCGGTGGAAGCGCTACGTCACGAATAGCTCCTGGAGGGCGGACCCCCAGGTCCGCGCCCGACGCCCTCGTCGGGCAAGAGCGGGACGTGGGCGTCCCGCGCGGGCGGGGGCGCCCGCCCCCCCTGCTTGGCGATGTGGTTGCGGTGGATCCAGCCACCTGCCGAATCGCGCGTGCGCTGACGCGGCGGTCGCGCTCGCCGCGAGCTATCTGTTGGCGAGGCTTGATCCGGTATCGGTGAGATATGAATTAGCAGGCGTCCTTTTGTGTACGATGGCCGCATGCGATTCCTCGCCTTCATCACCTTTTTCTCGGCGTGTGCCTTTGGACAAGCGCCCGATCCGATTCAAACCCTGCTCGGCGAAGTGCAACAGCTTCGACTGGCGATCGAGCGCTCGACGCTGCTAGGCGCGCGGACCCAAATCGCTCTGCAGCGCATCCAAATCCAAGAAGCGCGAACCCGGCAACTCGAGCAGGATGCCAATGGGTTCCGTACACAAGCCGATAGTCTGACAGCAAGTCGCTCACAGTTTGAGGCGCGCCTAAAGGACGCCGAGGAGCAATTGCCACGCGTGGCCGATCCCAAACAGCGGTTGGCGATGGAGCAGGAAGTCCGCATGAGCAAGGAAACCCTCGCTTCAATGACCATGGCGGAACAGCAAGCCCGCGCGCGGGAGGTGGGAGCCACTAATCAGGCTCGCCTGGAACAAAGCAAGCTCCAAGACCTGCTCGCCCGCGTCGACGAAATGGAAAGAGTGCTCGACCAGGCGATCCGTCAGATAACCGACAAGAAATAACTACGGCAGCTCCGCGAGAAAGCGATCGATCTCGTCCGGCGTCACATAGAAATGCGGCGACGCACGCACCCAGCCCGCGCGCGACGCAGCGATAATCTGCTTCTGCTTTAACTGCTCGACAACGGCGTTCGGGTCCGAGCCGGCTTTCCGAAAGCTCACGATCCCTGCTCCGGTCGCGGGCGTACGCTGCCCCAGCACTTCGTAACCCTTCCTCCGAACGCCCGCGTCGATTTGATCGCCGAGCGATTGGACCACCGGCGCGATTCGCTCGATGCCCACTTCTAGCAGGAACTCAATCGCCGCGCGCAGGCCGAAGATCCCGACAGTATTCAATGTCCCGCATTCGTAACGACCGGCGTCCTGCCGGAGCTCCATTTCGCGACTTCCGTAATCGTTGAACCCGGCCACGTTGGTCCAGCCGAACTCGATCGGCGAAATGTCATCCTGCACCCGCCGTGAAACATAGAGAATCGCGCAGCCCTCGGGGCCAACCATCCATTTGTGGCCATCGGCCGCGAGCGCGTCGATATGCGCTGCCGCAACGTCGAGGGGAAATGCGCCCAATCCTTGAATCGCGTCGACGAAATAAAACGTGCCGTGCGACCGGCAGATTTGGCCGATCGCTTCCACGTCGGCGCGATAACCGGTGAGAAATTGCACGAAGCTGATGGCGAGCAGTCGAGCACCCTTCGCCGCCGCGTCGATTTTCTCCAGTGGATCGGTCACCGAAAGCCAGTCGATCTTCACGCCCTTTTCCTGGAGCCGCCGCCAGGGATACTGGTTCGCGGGAAATTCCTCCTCGAACGCGACGATTCGATCGCCCTTGCGCCAATCGATTCCCAGCGCGACGGTCGCGATCCCTTCGGAGGTGTTCTTCATCAGCGCGATCTCGTCTGGCTGGGCGTTGATCATGCGCGCTGCGGATTTTCGCAGCCCAGCATAGGCGTCCAGCCACTGCTGGTAGTTTGCGGCGCCGTTTCGTAAAGCGTCTTCAGCCAACTGCTGCATCGCAACGGCCGCCGGTCGAACGAGCGGAGCCACCGCAGCGTGATTCAGATAAATTAAGTGGTCGGAAACGGGGAACTGATTGCGGTAGGACGCCAACTCATCGAAACCCATTCTTCCGAGCATACGTCACCGACCTATGGCCACCGTGCGATGCGTAGCTCTCACTGCCGCCTTGCTTGCATGCCTGAACCCCTTGCATGCCCAAACCAAAGTCGATCCCAAAAAAGATCCAGACCAGATCGGGAATCGCGACGTGGGGAAGGGCATCAATCTCTACTCCATCGAAAAGGAGATTGCGCTGGGCAAGCAGATGGCCCAGCAGGTGGAACAGTCCTCGCGCGTCATCGACCAGCCGCGTATCGCGGAGTTTGTCAGTCGCGTGGGCCAGAACCTGGTGCGTAACTCGGATTCCAAGGTTCCGTTCAGCATCAAGGTGATCGAAGGCGAGGAGATCAACGCGCTGTCGCTGCCCGGCGGCTATTTCTATGTGAATACCGGCTTGATTCTGGCAGCGTCGACCGAGGCCGAAATGGCGGGCGCGATGGCGCACGAAATCGCGCACATCGCGGCCCGGCACGGCACCCGGCAGGCCAGCCGGAATGAGATCGCGCAGCTTGCCACCATTCCGCTGATCTTCATGGGCGGGGGCTGGATCGGCTACGGTGCGCGGCAGGCGGCGGGCGTCATCGTGCCCACGACGTTTCTGGCGTTTTCGCGCGGATTCGAAAACGAAGCCGATCTGCTGGGCATCCAGTACCTATATAAGAGCGGTTACGATCCAGAGGGCATGGTGGACATCTTCGAGAAGATCCATTCGCTTGAACGGCGCGCCCCCGGCAAGGTTTCGAAACTGTTTTCGACCCATCCACCTACCGGCGACCGCATCGTACAGGTCCAGAAACATATCCAGAGCTTGTTGAAGGAACAGCCGCAATACATTGTGAATACATCCGAGTTCGACGAGGTGAAAGCCGAGCTCGAGACGCTGCTGCGACGGCGCAAGGGTGACCCGGTCGATCCGAACCGGCCTGTCCTACGTAAAAAGTTAGCAGGAGACTGAGTTGCGGAATAGCTGTAACCCATTGTCTCCGGGGCACGTTTGCAGTAGTAGGGTATAATTGTTAATGAAAAGGAGTCTGCCGATGCGCCGTTTTGTTGGTCTGGCAGCAACTTTGCTGCTCTCCTTGAACTTGCTGGCCGGTGACAAGAAGAAGGATCCCGAGGAGATCGGGAACCGCGACGTCGGCAAGGGCATCAACTTCTATTCCCTCGAGAAGGAGATAGGACTCGGCAAAACGCTGGCGCAGGATGTGGAGCGGCAGGCCAAGATCATCGACGAT
>DASYPO010000052.1:0-2516 GCA_036006545.1 Bryobacteraceae bacterium | reverse complement strand
TCACGTTGACGTTGCGCCCGTTCGATCCGTTGGTCGCGAACGATGCGACGCGATTCTTGGTCGGATCAAAAGAATTCACCGGCCGCGCGCCCGGCGCTAGAAACGCCAGGTTCGCGAAGTCCCGGCCATTCAACGGCAGGTTCTCGATCTGGTTGGTTGTGATCGGCAGACTAATATCGGTTTTCTGAACGTCGAGAAGCTGGACGCCGGCGCTCTCGACCGTCACCGTTTCCGCCTGCTGGCTCGGGGAAATCGACACGTCGACTGTAGTGGTTTGTCCTACAGCCAGCGTCACGTTCTCGGTATTTAAGGTCGCGAAACCTGCAAAGGAGACACGCACGGAATATGAGCCTGCGGGCAGCAACTCGAATCGATAAATTCCCGACGCGTTGCTGGTCTGTTCCTGGGCAAGCCCGTTGGTCTTGTTCGTAATTCGGACCGACGCGTTGGGCACGACGGCGCCGGTTTTGTCGGTAATCGTTCCCTGCAGGGTGGCCGACGAGTTGGCCTGACCTAACAGGTTGATAGCACTGGTCAAACACAGTGCGGCAAGCAATAATTTACGAGGCATTTTCCCCCTCCAAAGCGAGCTCACAGCCGCCCCACACGGGAATTGTTGGGGTTCCCGCATGGTGCGGCAGCTGAGTTTCTAATGAGGGAAGTCTGCGCCCGTTCGGGTGCTCGTTCAATGGACTAACGGTAAATTCTGTCTTACACGTTAAGGCTATGGAAATAAAAGGATTGCGAACAGGCGCGTTAGGAAAACGACAATCTGGTTAACGCCACCCATCGACAACATAAAGCTCGGAGAGCGCGCGGAGGAAAGTATAGGCGTAGGCATTTTGGCTGGCTGATGCGCTGACCCGCAGCAGGCCGCGGAAACCGACCGGGTCGGCCGGCATCACATCGCGAATCAAAGTTAGGCGGCCGGTTTCGATATCCAAGCGGCTGAGATGAATCGCATCCGGGCCGTCGGAATGCTGCACAACTATGGCTTTGCCGTCCGCGGTCCAAACTAGCGGCAGCAGACCGATCCGCGGACTGAGCACAACCTTGGCGCCGTCATTGAGTGCCGCCACGCTGGCGCGCCCATCCGCGTCCATTCCAGCCACGCGAAGTCCGTCCGGCGAGACCACGGCATTGCGAAAATAGAAGCCCAGCGCGATCGGCGGCGACCCATCCAGCGGCACGATGGAAAGCTGCATCTTGCCGCCCTTTTGGCTGCCGGTGATCAGCAGGCGTTGCCCGTCCGGGAAATAGCGAACCCAATTGGGAGTGAGTCCGCCGGTCGCAACCTTGCGGCGTGCGCCCTCGCCCACCGGCACCAGCGTGATCTCTGGAGTTCCCTGCGGGTCGATCACCGCTACCCAGCTTCCGTCGGGCGCAAGCGCTCCGGCGCGTCCGTCGCCGAGGCGCGTATTCGCTCCGGTATGCGCGTTGTGAAGATACACCGCCCAATTCGCGCCGCCGCCCTCACCGCTTTCGTCGAATAGCAACAGGTTGCCGTCGGCCGAAATATCCTCGACCGCCGACCAGTCGAACAGCGAAAAATCGCGCTCCACCGTGTCGCCCTTCAGCATGCCCATCATGTGCGTGCGTCGCAGACCGCCCGAAATCAACACGCGACCTTCGGTCGAGATGTCGTGCAGGATCATGGGACCCGGCATAGCTGCGATCGGTCGCACCTTGCCTTCCAGTGTCGCCGCCCATAGCGATTTGATCGCGCCCGTCTTAGCGGCGGTAAACCAGATTTCGCGCCCCGACGGCGCCCACGCCAGTCCGCCGATGCTCGCCCAGCCAATCGACACCGCGCGCGATTTTCCGTTGGGCTGCACGATCACAACGTTCCCCGCATCGTCGCCGCGAATCGGGTGATCGAGAAACGCCACTTGCGTCCCGTCCGGCGACAGCCGCATGTGGCTGAGGGTTCCGGGCGACTTGTAGACTTCGTGTTCCATCGGGTATTCGAGCACCGATTGGTCGGGCATCAAGCGGATCACGATTAGTTGCTTGCCGTCCCGATCCCATTCGACGCCGGCTACTTTTTTGGCGATGCACAGCGGCTCGCCGCCATTCATCGGCACGCGCGTCAGATTCGCGCCGGTGCCCGCGACGCCTGTTCCGACCGAGGTCAGCGCGAGCTCGCCCCCGCGCGAAAGCGCGCCCAACAAAGAGTTCTCAAAACCGAGTTCCTTGGTATCGGGGCTGAACAGATTCGCCGTGTAAAGACGAATTGGATCGCGATCCCACTGCGCGCTGTACACCACCGACTGCCCGCCGGGCGCGAATCGCGCATTGGTGAGCGACCCGCGGCGGAAGGTAATCTGCTGCACCTTCGGCGCGGGCGCCGGCTTGCGCATGCTCCAGAAAGCGAATGCGGCCGTGGCCCCGATCATGGCTACCACCAGCGCCGCAATCCAATAGTTACGAAAACGCGGCGCCGGCTCGGGCGGAGGTAAAGCCGCGGCGGGAGTCTCTGGGGGAGGCGCGATCTCCGACGGCCGCAATTGCTCTTC
>DASYPO010000051.1:0-6792 GCA_036006545.1 Bryobacteraceae bacterium | reverse complement strand
GCTGCGGGCTGAAGCCCGCGCCACGAACAGGCGACTAGTTCGCCTGCGTTACAAAAACCGGGGACGACGAACAGGCGACAAGTTCGCCTGCGTTACAAAAACCGGGACGCGGGCTAAACGCCGACGCTGCGGGCTGAAGCGCGCGCTTGAACAGGCGACAAGATCGCCTGCGTTACAAAACGGGGACGCCGGCTAAAGCCGACGCTGCGGGCTGAAGCCCGCGCCACGAACAGGCGACAAGTTCGCCGGCGAAAAACCGGGGACGCCGGCTAAAGCCGACGCTGCGGGCTGAAGCCCGCGCCACGAACAGGCGACTAGTTCGCCTGCGTTACAAAAACCGGGGACGACGAACAGGCGACAAGATCGCCTGCATTACAAAAAACGAGGGACGACGAACAGGCGACAAGATCGCCTGCGTTACAAAAACGGGGACGCCGGCTAGAAGCCGACGCTGCGGGCTGAAGCCCGCGCCACGAACAGGCGACAAGATCGCCTGCGAGAAACCGGGGACGCCGGCTAAAGCCGACGCTGCGGGCTGAAGCCCGCGCCACGAACAGGCGACAAGATCGCCTGCGTTACAAAGCCGGGACGCCGGCTAAAGCCGACGCTGCGGGCTGAAGCCCGCGCCACGAACAGGCGACAAGATGGCCTGCGTTACAAAAACGGGGACGCCGGCTGAAGCCGACGCTGCGGGCTGAAGCCCGCGCCACGAACAGGCGACAACATCGCCTGCGTGACAAAAACCGGGGACGCCGGCTAAAGCCGACGCTGCGGGCTGAAGCCCGCGCCACGAACAGGCGACAAGATCGCCTGCGTTACGCCACGTACTGGTGACAAGATCACCTGACGGGCTGCGCGTACGCGGGCAAAGTAAGATTGCAGTATGGCCTCTCTTCCTCGGCGCGCGATTCAAGTCGCGTCTCTCATCGCACTCGGATTCGCAACGGCATTAGCGGCCGAGCCCGAATGGCCGGGATTTCGTGGGCCCGCTTCGAACCCCGCGGTCTTGAAAGGCTCCCTTCCGGAAAAATGGTCGACCACCGAGAACATTGAATGGACCGCGCAAATCCCGGGACGAGGATGGTCGTCACCCATCGTCAGCGGGCGACAAGTATTTCTAACTAGTGTCACCACTGAAGGAAAGTCGAAACCGCCGCAGAAGGGTACCGAGTACAGCAACGAATATGTCGCCGAACTTAGCAAGCAGGGCCTGAGTCAGAAGGAAGTGATCGAACGGGTCACCGCGCGCGACATCGAGCTACCGCACGAGGTGATGCTGCACTACTTTATCTACTGCCTCGACCTGGACAGCGGCAAAGTGGAATGGAAGCGAGAGCTTTTTTCCGGACGGCCTCCCGGAGGTCGCCATCGCAAGAACAGCTTTGCCTCCGAGACTCCGGTGACGGACGGAAAGCTGGTGTATGTTTACCTCGGCAACCTGGGCTTGTTTGCCTACGATTTGAAAGGCACGCAGATCTGGCACACACCGCTCGAAGCTTATCCGATTTATCTGGATTTCGGGACCGGCGGATCGGCGGCGCTGTGGGGCAACCAGTTGGTGATCGTGAATGACAATGAGAAGCAGCAGTTCATCGCGGCGTTCGACAAAAATACCGGCAAGCAGATCTGGAGGACGAATCGGGATCTGAAGGGCGATGGTCCACCGATGCGTTCGGGCTGGGTGACGCCGTTCGTTTGGGAGACTCCGAAGCGAACTGAAATTGTGACCGTCGGACCGGGCATTGCCGTAAGCTACGACGCAGACGGCAAAGAACTGTGGCGACTGTCGGGCATGTCGCCGACGCCGATTCCCAGTCCATTTGCATATCAAGGTCTTTTGTATTTGAATGGCGGCCGTGGAAAGAGCGTGTTCGCGATCAAGCCCGGCGCGACCGGAGATCTTACACCGCAGCCGGGCGCGAAGCCCAGCGAATTCATAGCCTGGTCGCAGGAACGCAGCGGTACCTATCTGCCCACCCAAGTGGCCTACGATGGCGCGCTGTATGTTTTGTCGGACACCGGAATTCTGAGCCGCTTCGACGCAAAAACCGGAGCGATGAGCTACCGCTCGAGACTGGAAGCCGGGGGCGCGTTTACATCCTCGCCTTGGGCGTACAACGGCAAAATCTTCTGCCTGAGCGAAGAGGGGAAGACGTTTGTCGTGAAGGCCGGCGAGAAATTCGAACTGCTGCGCGAAAATTCGCTGGACGAAATGGCGCAGGCGACTCCGGCGATGGTGGGCGACCGTCTGCTCCTCAGGACTGAAAGCCGATTGTATTCGATCCGCGAAAAACGCTAGCCGAACTCATTTCCCTTTGCGTCGCGCCGACGTTTGGCCGCGGGTGCACTCGCTGATGATCTCGCGCTCAAACGATAGCAGAATAATTGAGCGTCAGCCGGCCAAGCGAGGTGGTTGTCGCCTGCCTATTCACTCCGCGCGGAGCGCTCGAATCGGATCGATCAACGCCGCTCGCCGCGCCGGCAGAATGTTCGCCAGCAATCCCACGCCGATTACGCCCAGTGCGACCACCGCGTAGATGGTCCACTCGCGTGGGCTCACACCGAACAGAATGGTTTCGAGCAAAGTCGACGCCGCGAGCGCGCCTGCCACTCCCGCGGCGAGGCCGATCAGCACTAGCAGCATCCCGCTGCGTAGCACTTCGCCGAGCACTGTTCCCGGCTGCGCGCCCAGCGCCATGCGGATTCCGATCTCACGCGTCCGCTGGCTCACCGCGTAGGAAATCACCCCATAGATTCCCGCCGCCGCTAACAATAACGCCACGCCTGCGAATGCGCCGAACAACCACGAATACGCGCGCCGCGCCCATAGCGATTGATCGAGGCGTTCCTGCATGGTGCGGACTGCGTACATCGGCAGGTCCGCGTCCATCTGGCGCAGCACTTCGCGCGCCGGCGCCGTCAGCGAACCTGGGTCGATCGAGCTGCGCAGCACGATTGCCATCGAATCGCGTGCGATCATGCGCATCGGAACATAGATGCCAGGCCGCATTTCCTGATCGAGTCCATAATGCTTCTCATCCTTCGAGACGCCGATGACTGTGCCCCACTCGCCTTTATCGCCGCGACCACGGATGTGCTTGCCCACCGCGCTCTGTCCGGGCCAATAGCGTTTCGCGAAACTCTGATTCACGATCGCGACAACCTGGTCCTTCTGCGCACCGTCGCGCGCATCGAATCCGCGGCCTTCGAGCATCGTGATTCCGATCGCATCGAAATACCCGGGCGTCGCGACCACGGTCAGTACCACCGGATCTTTCTCGCCTTCTTTGAACTGGACGCCCTCGGCTTCATAGAACATGCCCCAGTGCCCGCCCAACGGAGGCGCTGACGTCGCACCCGCGGATCGGACTCCGGGCGCTGCACGCAGACGCTCGACGAAGTTATCGAAGAACTGAATTTGCTGATCCGGCTTGGGGTACTTCACCTTGGGCAATTGGACACTGAACGTGAGCACGTTTTCCGGACGGAAGCCGGCATCCACGTTGAGCACCTTGCGGAACGCCTGCCACAGCAAGCCCGCGCCCACCATGAGGATCATCGCGAGCGCGATTTCGCTCACGACCAGCGAGCCCATCCAGCGGCGGCGCGCCGGGGAAAGTGAGGACCGAGGAGCCGCCTCCTGCATGCAACCGCGCGCGTCGACGCCCGACGCCTGGAGCGCCGGCACCAAGCCAAAGAGAATCGCGGCGATTCCGGTGATCGCAACCGAGAACAGCGCAAAGCGCGCGTCCATCGGAAACGTCACCCAACGCGGAATGCCCTGCGGGAGCAGCGCCAGCATGCCGCGCAGCAACAGCGCGCCGAGACCGACACCGGCCACGCCGCCGATGAGCGCGAGCACTGCGTGCTCGGTCAGAAGTTGCTGGACAATTCTTCCCCGCCCTGCGCCGATCGCCGTGCGAATCGCCATCTCGCGCGAACGCGCTGCGCCGCGCACCATCATCAGCGCCGCGATATTCACGCAGGCGATCAGCAGCACGACACCGACTCCGCCCAACAACACGCGTCCCACCGGACGAAAATCGCCGAGATACCGATCGCGCAACGCCATGACTTTAGGAAAGGTAATGTCGTTGACCTTGGCGCCGGTCGTGATCATTCCCTTGTGAACGCGCAGCAGGTCGGCATACGCCTGCTCGATGGTCACGCCCGGTTTCAGCCGGCCGATCCCGCTGAGGTACCAGCCGTCGGTAGCCTTCGGATCCAATGCGAGCGGGGTCCACAGCTCGGCCTGGTCAGGAAAGGTCGCGTCCTGCGGCAACACGCCGACGATCGTGTAGGGTTCGCCATTTAACTGCAGAATCTTGCCGAGCGTCCCAGGATCACTCTGGAACATTCGCTGCCAGAGTGCATGGCCGATCAAGGCGACCTTGGCGCCGCCGGGACGGTCTTCTTCGGACGTGAAATTTCGCCCGATGATCGGTTTAAGTTTCAACACGTCGAGCAGATCGTAGGTCACCTTGGCCGTTTGGACGCGCTGCGACTGTCCATTCGCGACCAGATTGAATGCACTTCCGTTGAAGACTGCCATGCTTTCGAAACTCTGATTTCCAGTGCGCCACTGGAAGAAATCAGGAGTCGAGATTCCTACGAATTGCAGATTCCAGTTGGGTGCGGACTCGTCCAGATCGACCAGCCGCTCCGATTGGGCGAAGGGAAGCGCGCGCAGGAACAGACCGTTGTAGATGCTGAAAATCGCCGCATTGCCGCCGATCCCGAGCATCAACATGCCGATCACGAGGAAGCTGAAACCGGGACGTTGCGCCAGCGACCGGAACGACAGGCGGATATCGGGAAGGATCGCGTGCCACGCGCCACCGCTTTCGGGCTTGCCCCAATCGGGCTTGGATCGCGCGGGTGGCCTTCCGGTTTTGCGCAATTCTTCGGCGAGCGAACCGCCGTCGCGCAGTTCTTCGAGGGTGAGCCTGCGGGCTTCGTCCTCCGGCGTCCCGGAGCGGCGCAGCTCGCGGTAACGATCCTCGAGATGCTGCGCGAGTTCCTCGGTCACCTCGGCCTGCCAAGCGCCGTCGGTTCTCAGGTTGTCGGATTTCAGACTGGCCAGGCGTTCGCGAATCTGCGGTTTCCAATCATGCATATTCAATCCCCGTGATGCGGCGGACGGCTTCCGCGAATCGCTGCCAGCCTTTCCTCTGCTCTACTAATACGGCGCGGCCCTGCGGAGTGATGCGATAAAAGCGGCGGCGGCGTTCGTCGGGTCGTTCCACCCAGCGGCCTCGAATTAATCCGCGCGCTTCCAATCGATACAGCAGCGGATATAAGGATGCCGCCTGGAAGCGGAGCGTGCCGCCCGAGCGGACTTCGATCAATTTGGCGATCTCGTAGCCGTGGCGCGAAACCGTTTCCACCAGCGACAGGACCAACAATTCGGCGCTGCCTTTCTTGAGTTCGCGGTCGGAGGCACGAGTAGGTTGGATCCCCATATGTTGTAATCCAATATATCTGGATTCTATAGATCGAGTCAAACCTGTCGGGTAAGTGTGTTTTGCGCAAGGCGATCTTTTCTAAATCGCAACCGAGAGGAGCCTGTTGTTTTGAAGAGAGTTCCTGCCTCGGATCTGCACTAATTGATGTGTCACCTGCTCCGGCGAGACCATCTGAACCGCGACCGGAGCCTCCCCCGACGGAGCCGGAAGCAGCTATTCCTCCCCGAACCTGGCTGCTCCGGCTTCGCGTAGCGCTCGCCGAATGGATCGAACGCTCCACGGCTTTCAGCGCACCTGACGAATTTTAGGCTTGACAGTTTCTCCTTTTCTTCGCTACCATGAATTAGCGAAGAAAGAGCGAACAACGGAGCCCGTCATGTCTTCTCTCCCCCGCATTGGAACTGCTGGCTGGTCGTATCCCCACTGGCAAGGATTGGTCTATCCCCGATCTTCCTCCCCCGGGTCTCATTCCCTTGAAGTGCTCGCACGCAGCGTGGATGTGGTTGAGATCAACAGCTCTTTTTATCAGCCGCTTAAGCCCGAAGTCGTGAGGCTGTGGATGAGGAAGACCGAAGCTAATTCGCGATTCCAGTTCACTGCCAAGCTGCACCAGCGTTTTACGCACGCGCGGGTGCTGGACGAGGCGGAAATCGCCGACTTCCGCAATGGTCTGAGACCGCTTCAGAAAGCCGGGAAGCTGGGCGCGCTGCTCATGCAATTCCCTTGGTCTTTTCGGTTTACAGGTGAGAATCGCGAGTTTTTCATCAAGCTTCGTCGCGCCTTCCACGACTTCCCGCTGGTTGCCGAAATGCGCCACGCCAGTTGGATGGCGGAAGAGGCTATCGGAACATTTCTGGACTATCGCGTGGGGTTCTGCAATATCGACCAGCCGGAATACACCAGCGCCATGCCACCCACGGCGTACCTGACTTCGGCGATCGGCTACGTTCGGCTGCACGGCCGGAATCCGAAAAACGCGCTGGGCGCCTACGACCGAAGCGCGGTTCGCGCGCGGCAGCATGACTACTTGTATAGCGAGGAAGAATTGGCCGAGTGGCGCAAGCGTATCGACCACGTCGCGCGCTTCGCGGACTCGACCTACGTCATATTTAACAACGACGCTGGTGCCAAGAGCGTTGTCAACGCGCTCCAGCTTCGAGCAGCCCTCACGGGGATACGGGGCACGGCGCCACTAGATCTACGGCGTCGTTACCCGGTCGAACTGGAACAGTTCGGCCCGTCGAGCGCGGAACAGCAGTGCCTCTTTCCCGCTGCCTAAGGGTCTCGGGACGGTACTAGCTGCCGACCGCCGTCTTGCAGCGTTCGA
>DASYPO010000050.1:0-20073 GCA_036006545.1 Bryobacteraceae bacterium | reverse complement strand
GGCAATGCGGTCAAGTTCACCGAAGCGGGACAGGTGTGTCTGCGCATCGAGCCGGAAGGTATTATTTCTAACCGTTTTCAGCGATTGAGGTTTGTCGTTATCGATACGGGGCTCGGCATTGCGCTCGACAAACAAGCGCTGATCTTTGAAACTTTCACGCAAGCCGACGGATCCATCAGCCGTCAGTACGGCGGGACCGGTTTGGGGCTGACCATCTCACGACAGATCGTGGAACGCATGGGCGGGACGCTGGCAGTATCGAGTACTCCAGGGCAGGGAAGCACTTTCAGCTTCTCGGTCCCGTTTGAAGTGACAGCGCCGCGAGAGGTTCCTATGGAATCCGCCAGCAGTTTGGCCAATGCGCCTCCGGCACCCGGACTGAACATCCTGCTGGTGGAGGATTCGAAAGACAACCAACTGCTGATTTGCGCTTATCTCAAAGGAGCGACGCGAAGCTTGGCGATTGCCGCCAATGGCGAGATCGCGGTCGAGAAGTTCAAGGCCGGCTTTTTCGATGTGGTGCTGATGGATGTGCAAATGCCGGTGATGGACGGCTACGAAGCAACGCGAACGATTCGCGCGTGGGAGTTGAGCCAGGGACGGGCCAGGACTCCCATTCTGGCGCTGTCCGCACACGCCATGGAAGAAGCCTTCGAGAAAAGCCTTACAGCCGGTTGCGATGTTCATCTCACCAAGCCGATTACGAAGGCAGTGCTACTGCAAGCCATAGCACAGTACACCAATACAGCGCCGCCCATTGAAGCCGTCAAGCCTGCGGAGCCGGGGGAATTTGGGAAGGATCTCGCGCCGTGGTATCTGGATCGCCGACGCGAGGATGTGGTGGCGCTAGCGGCGGCCCTGGTTGAAACCAACTATGACGCGGTGCGGGTAATGGGCCACAACATGAAAGGCTCCGGCCGGGGGTACGGGTTTAATCCGATCAGCGAGATCGGAGCATCCTTGGAAGCCGCGGCTGTGAAGCGCTCCGACAGCCTCATCGAGACCGAGATTTCCGCGCTGGGAGTCTATCTGAAAAGCAAAGAGGCGAGATCCGGCTAGGTTACGGCACTTTCCAGAGAGTCTTACGGTGAATGAACCCGGCCCAGATTAGGGTCTTCCTCTGAGGGACTTTTCAGGGTACTCACACTATATTCGAGGCATGCCGGTGTTGTTCCTCCTATTTCTTACTGCTCTGGTTGCAAAGCCGGCCACGGTAAAGAACGACGCAACGGTGCTTCGCGTCGGATGCGAGATCGATTCCGAAAGAATCGCGACACTAACTTCTGACACCCCACTCGCGATTCGCTTCGCGCTTTCGGGTGAGTCCGTTCCATGCTTCAAAGTCGCCATAGAAATCGAAGGCAAGCTGGTCGAAGGATATCTTCCTGATACGGCGATCCACGGGCTGGAAGAATTCGAACGCGGGCGTCGCGACGCAGCCTGGCTGGATGCGACGCAAGTGATGGGGGCTTTGCGGTCCTCGGATCGGATGCCCTCCCAGATGGCGGGCGCGGGTGGTTCAAGTGTCGCCGTCCAGGCGGCCCACTTGATTGAAATCAGCCAGCCGGCGAAAGCGCTGCAGATTCTGGAAGGCGTGCTGAAGAATCAGCGTGACCCGGGACTCTTCGCGCTCGCAGGAATCGCGGCGTGGCGGTCTGACGACGCGAAGAGAGCGCTGGATTATTGGCGAGCATCTATCGAGCTGCATCCCAACTCGGATCTGGAGCGCCTGGTGCGCCGCGTCGAACGCGAGACGCACGCCGATCAGAGCTCGCAGAAAATCGTCGGCATGCGGGTCCTGCTGCGTTATGACGACAGCACGATCCCGGTCGAGACCGCTCGCCAGATGGTAGGAGCGCTGGACGAGGAATTTGGACGTGTGGCCTTGAACCTGGGCTGCCCGGCTGAAGAGCGGATCGTCGCGATCGCTCAATCGCGAGAGGCGTATCGCAAGGGCTCGGACGCAGCCGAGTGGAGTGGCGGACAATTCGACGGGCGCATTCGCGTGCCGCTCTCAGCGGGACAGAGTAACGTGGGCCAAGCATTGGATGCGTCGCTGCGGCGGGTGCTGGCGCATGAGATCACGCACGCGTGCCTCTCCATGCTCGGCCGCTGGCCGGCGTGGCTGCAGGAAGGGCTAGCGCAGAAGCTTTCAGGCGATACGCTGGATCCAAAGCTTCGGCGAAGAATCGCGGAGATGAGCCGCGTTGGCAAATTGCCGCGTCTCTCGAATCTGGGTCAGGACTGGTCGCGCCTGGATGGCGAACATGCGCGGACGGCTTATGCGCTGGCCCTGGCGGCGGTCGAGATTTTGTACGAGACGTATCACGAGGACGGGGTGCGCAATCTTATTCGGAATCCGGAGCGGCTGGCGGCGATTACCGCGGATCTGGACAAGCGGCTGGGGTTGTAGATCTGAATTTGGCCACGAATGAACACGAATGGACACGAATAGAACAGCAAACCCCAATGCCTACGCAAGTTGTTGAAAGACCTTTGACCGGCCCCACTAGCGATACGTTCGCAGGTCCGCGGCGAGGTGCTCGACGTTGTTGAAGCCGTCCAGCGATAATCGATCGCGCGAGAACGTGAACTCGGTGATCGAGGCATTTTTCACCCGCCAGTTCACCGCGAGAAAGCTTTTCTCCGGAGCCGTGAGCGATTGCTGCACCAGCATTCCGATCGGTCCACCGGAAGTGAAGACCAGGACGCGGCGATTCGACGGACCGGATTGCAGAGTGCGCAGCGCTCGCAGCACGCGCTCGCGAAACGCGGGCCATGGCTCGAATCCACCGTCGCCGCCCGCGCCAACGAGCGTTTGGGACATCCAGGCGTCCATACCGGTTTCGAGCATTTTCTGAAACGAGCGATTGTCGGCGAACGCTTCGGGCGAGGGATTCACAGCGCGGATCACACCGGTCGCGTCGTATTCATTCCAGTCCGGCGAAATGCGAACCGCTGGCCACTCCGCTAGCGCCGCCAACTCGGCCGTTCGTCGATGGCGTTCGAGCGATCCGCTCCACACTTCGTCGAACCGCGCGCCGACGCGCCCGAAGTGATCGCGCAGCGCGCGCGCCTGTTGCTCGCCCAGTTCCGAAAGCCGGTCCGACTCTTTCTCGAACGGTCGCGCCTGGCCGTGACGGACCAGGGTGAGAGTGCTCATCGCGCGGCTGACTTCACTCCCGGATGCTTTGCAAGCTCGATTTTCGCAACCGCTTCGGCGTGCACTTCATCGGGACCGTCGGCCAGACGCAGTGTACGTGCGTTGGCCCACATGGACGCCAACTCGAATTCCTGGCAGACGCCGCCGCCGCCGTGCGCTTGAATGGCGCGATCGACAACGCGCAGCGTCATGTTCGGTGCGACCACTTTGATCATCGCAATCTCCGCACGCGCGGCTTTGTTGCCGACGGTGTCCATCATGTAGGCGGCTTTCAGAACCAACAAACGTGTTTGCTCGATTTCCATGCGCGATGCCGCGATGTCCGCGCGGATCGTGCCCATTTCGGAAATCGTACGCCCGAAGGCCACGCGCGACTGCACTCGCCTGCACATTGCCGCCAACGCACGCTCGGCCTGCCCGACTAGTCGCATGCAGTGATGGATGCGGCCCGGCCCGAGGCGGCCTTGCGCGATTTCGAATCCACGGCCTTCGCCAAGGAGCATGTTCGTTGCCGGCACGCGAACGTTGGTGAAGGTCATCTCCGCGTGGCCATGCGGGGCGTGATCGTAGCCGAACACCGTGAGCATTCGCTCCACTTTAATGCCGGGCGTATCCAGCGGAACCAAAATCATGGACTGCTGTTTATGTTTCGCGGCGGTTGGGTCGGTCTTGCCCATGAAGATCGAAATTTTGCACCTGGGATCGCCGGCTCCGGACGACCACCACTTGTGTCCGTTGATCACATACTGATCGCCATCGCGCACGATGCTGGATTCGATATTGGTCGCGTCCGACGACGCCACGTTCTTCTCCGTCATGCTGAAGCACGAGCGGATTTTGCCCGCGAGCAGCGGTTCGAGCCACTGCTTCTGCTGTTCCGGCGTGCCATACCGCGCCAGCACTTCCATGTTGCCGGTGTCGGGCGCCGAACAATTGAAAACCTCGGGCGCCATGGGCGAACGACCCATGATTTCGCACAACGGGGCGTATTCCAGATTGGTCAAGCCCGCGCCATGATCCGATTCCGGCAGAAACAAATTCCACAAACCCGCGGCGTGCGCCTTGGGCTTCAGTTCCTCGATGACCGGAACCGGACGCCAGCGATCCTCCGCGATCTGGTCGTAGTAGCGCTTCTCGTTCGGATAAATATGCTCATCCATGAACGCACTGAGGCGCTTCTGGAGATCCTTGACCTTGTCTGTAAATTCAAAGTACATAGTCTTGTTTGGATGGTTCCATCTTATCGGAACGTGCGGAGATCCGCCGATTCGAGGTGCGGCGCCGCGTTGAAACTGAATAATCGAATCTCTTCCGGGCGCACACGCAGTGTCGAATAAGACGCGTTCAAGAGCACGGCCGCCATCCACATCACGCGGCCGTCACCGATATCGAGCGTCTTCGCAGCACTAATCCCGATGGGCGTCGCCGAAGTAAACACGATGGCGTTTCCATCGCCGCTCGAAAGACATGCTTGTGCCAGACGCTGGAGCGCATCCTGCACACGCGCGACGACCGCGATCCACGATTCGCCAGTGAAGGGATAGCGGCCTTCGCCCCAGGCCCGCACAGCTTTGCGATCGCAATCGTTCCACTTGCGATGCACCGGATCGTCGTGGGCCCCCTGGCTCTCTTCGAGCGCGCGCTGCATAGCCTCATACTCACGTCGAAAATCGGGATCGTCTGCGCAGAGATGGGGCGCCATTTCGCGATACACGTGACTGAGATCAAACTCGTCCCAGCTGGGATCGATGGTGATTTCGGGGATTGCTCCGCCCATCGCCGCAAGAACTTCTTCAGCGGTGGCGCGCTGCCGCGCAAGCGATCCGGCGAGGATGCGTTGAAATTGGATATCCTGCGACGCGAAGTATTGGCCCAGTCGCCGCGCCTGTTGGCGGCCGCGATCGGAAAGTGAATCGTAATTCTCGCGGGTGCCGGCTTGACCGTGACGAACCAGATACAGGACGCTCAACGGGCGCGCTCCACCATTTCCGCAGCACGCTCCACCAGCGATTTCACACGCTGGTCGAAATTGCGGAAGCGTTCATCGGTGGTCTGGCCGCGCCAGAAGCGGAAATAAATCTGCTGGAGAATCACCGCCAGCCGGAACACGCCGAAAATCTCGTGCCACGGCAGCACGGAAAGATCGCGGCCCGTAGCGCGCGCATAGTGATCGACAAATTCGTCGCGGGTGTACCAGCCCGGGCCGGTCGTTACGGCTTGTAACGAGGTGCCCGGGACCAAGCTAGAACTCCAGTAACATAGCGTCAGCCCGACGTCGCACAAAGGATCGCCGACGGTAGTCATTTCCCAATCGAGCACGGCTTCAATTCGATCCGGCGTGTGCAGATCCAGCATCACATTGTCGAGCTTGAAATCGTTGTGCACCAGCGTTGGCGCGCCCGAGGCGGGCATGGTTGCGGCGAGCCACTCGACGATGCGATCCATTTCCGGACTGGCCTGCGTGCGCGCCCGCTCCCATCGCTCCGACCAGCCTTTCACTTGTCGCGCAACGAATCCATCGGGCTTACCCAGCGAAACCAAGCCGTGCTTTTCGATATCGACCGCGTGCATCTGGACCATGCAATCGACGAACGCACGGCTGATACGCGCCGCGTAATTTTCGTGCGCGCTCACCTCCGGCGGGATACTGGTGCGCAACACGATTCCGCGTCGTCGCTCCATCAAAAAAAATGCTGCGCCGACAATCGAGGGATCCTCGCAGATGTGATAAACCTCGGGCGCCGGCGGAAAATGCGGATGCACGGCGTGCAGCACCTTCGCCTCGCGAACCATGTCGTGGGCTTTCGGGGCAACGGGACCGAGCGGCGCGCGCCGCATCACGTACTCGCGTCCGCCGATGATTAGCAGATAAGTGAGGTTGGAATGGCCGCCGGGAAATTGCTCGACGTCGATACCGAGCTCGACGTCTGGAATCTTTCCCTGCAGGTACGCGGCCAGCGCGGCTACGTTAATTTCTTCGCCCTGCCGCACCGCGGCAGTGTCTGCATGCATCGTTCTAATGTATCGTGTGGCGCGGGTGATCTTTTTCTTAACCCGCAAACGGGGTCGCCTGCGTATACTGTCCTTATGTTGCGATCCTTGTTACTGCTCGCCATCTGCACCGTGGTCATGAACGCCGCCGGCTTCGAATCCCGCGTCACGCATGGCTACGCCGATTCGAATGGCGTGAAGATTCACTACGCCAGCATCGGCAAGGGGCCGCTGGTGGTGATGATCCACGGTTTCCCCGATTTCTGGTACTCGTGGCGTCACCAGATGGAAGCGCTCAGCGACAGCTATCAGGTGGTCGCGATCGATCAGCGCGGCTACAATCTTTCCGATAAACCTAAGGGCGTCGAGAATTACGATGTTCGCCTGCTGGTCGGCGATGTTGCCGCTGTCGTGAAATCGCTGGGCAAAGAGAAAGCGATCATCGTTGGTCACGATTGGGGCGGATTAGTGGCGTGGCAGGTCGCGCTGAATCTTCCACAGATGACTGATAAGCTGATCATCCTCAATCTGCCGCATCCGCGCGGGTTGTCGCGCGAACTGGCGAACAATCCGGCACAGCAGAAGAACAGTCAGTATGCGCGAAATTTCCAGCAGCCGGATGCTGCGTCGAAGGTCACCGCGGAGGGACTCACGTTTTGGGTGACCGATCCCGACGCGAAGGCCAAGTACGTCGAGGCCTTCAAGCGATCCGACCTGGAAGGGATGTTGAACTACTACAAGCGCAACTATCCGCGTGAACCCTACACGGAAGACAAATCGCCGGTAGTGAAAACGCAGATGCCGGTGCTGATGTTCCACGGTTTGAACGACACGGCGCTGCTTCCGGGCGCGCTCAACAATACGTGGGAGTGGATGGGCAAAGATCTGACGTTGGTCACGATTCCCGGCGCGGGCCACTTCGTGCAGCAGGATGCGGCGGAGTTGGTTTCGAAGACCATGAAGGCCTGGCTGAGCATCCACTAATGACCGCGGCAGAAGCAGTTCGGCATTTGAAATACTCGGCGTGGGCGTCGCGACGTTTGGTCGATGCGATGAAGCAGATCAGCGCGGACGATGCGCGCCGTGACGTCGGCATTTCACATCGCAGCATTTTCGACACGCTCCAGCACATTTATTTCGCCGACCTGATCTGGTTTTGGCGAACCGGGGACCCGACTGTCAAGCCTCACGCCTTCGACGACAAGCTGACCGACACCGAGTTGGAACAGGAATGGTCGGCGATTCAGCAGCGCTGGATCGATTGGGCCGCGTCGTTGAGTGATGCGGATCTCGACCGCGTCGTCGATTACAAATCGCTCAAGGGCGATCCGTTCCACAACACCGTGCGTGAAATCGTAATGCACGTGGTGAATCACGCCACGATACATCGCGGGCAGGTGATGGGGATGCTGCGCCAGATGGGCGTCGCGCCGCCGCCGACCGATCTGATTTTCTTTTACCGGGAGCCCTCCTGATTTTCATGCGTATTGCACTTTTTCTTCTGCTCGCTGGGCTCGCCACCGCCCAGGATCCGGCCATTCGCATTCGCGTCGACGCAAGCGACGCATCGCGCCGCCTGTTTCACATTCAGATGACCATTCCGGCCAAGCCCGGCCCGATGACGCTGTTGTATCCGCAGTGGATTCCGGGCGAGCATGGTCCTACTGGTCCGATCACGGACTTGGTTGCGCTGAAATTTCGCGCGGGCGGACAGATGCTTCCCTGGAAGCGCGATCCGGTCAACATGTGCGCGTTTCATATCACGGTTCCTGCGGGAGCGGCCACGGTCGAAGCGACCTTCGATTTCATTTCGCCGCCCGAAGCCGGCGGATTCTCGTCGGGATCTTCGGCCACTACTGAGCTCGCGGTCCTGAGCTGGAATCAATTCCTTCTGTACCCCGAAGGCGCGACCTCAGATTCGCTCAACTACAAAGCGAGCCTTCGAGTGCCGCGTGGCTGGCGCTACGGAACCGCTCTGCCGATCGAGCGGGAGAGCGGGGAAGAGGTCGAGTTCAAACCCGCATCGCTCACCACTCTGATCGATTCGCCGGTGTCCGCAGGCGTGCATTACCGAACAATTGAGTTGGGCAAAGACGGACAGATTGCGCATTACCTGCACATCGCTGGCGATAGCGCCCGTGCGCTTGAAATCCCTCCTGCGCTGCTGGATCAGTACAAGAAACTGGTGCGCGAAGCAGGCGCGCTTTTTGGCTCGCGCCATTTCGCTAATTATCATTTCCTGCTGACGCTCAGCGATCACATTGCACATTTCGGGCTGGAGCATCACGAATCGAGTGACAATCGCGTCGAAGAGCGAACGCTGATCGACGATTCATTGCGGCGTGCCAATGCCACTCTGTTGTCGCACGAGTTCGTGCACTCGTGGAACGGAAAATATCGCCGGCCCGCCGGTCTCGCGACTGGTGATTTCGACAAGCCTATGAAGGGCGAGATGCTTTGGGTCTACGAAGGGCTCACTCAGTATTTGGGCGAGGTGTTGGCGCCGCGCAGCGGTTTGTACACGCAGGAGGATTTTCGCGACGCCCTGGCGATCGTTGCCGCGCGGCTCGACAAGCAATCCGGCCGCGCCTGGCGGCCGCTCGAGGATACGGCTACCGGTGCGCAACTTCTTTATGAAGCTCGCGACGATTACGCGTCGTTTCGAAGGGGCGTGGATTTCTACGACGAAGGCACTCTAATCTGGCTCGAGGCGGACGTGCTGATTCGCCAGCGAAGCCGGGGTACGAAGTCGCTAGACGATTTCTGTCGCGCTTTTCATGGCGGTCCGAGCGGTTCGCCGGCGCTCAAGACCTACACGTTCGATGACGTCGTCGCTGGTCTCAATTCGGTTCAGGCCAATGACTGGGCCGGCTTCCTCAACCAGCGGGTGATGACAGTAGCGCCGCGCGCTCCGCTCGGCGGAATCGAGAACGGCGGATGGAAGTTGACCTTCAACGCGACGCGATCGGAATTGTGGAAAGCGTTCGAGGAACGGCGCAAGAACATCGATCTCTCGTATTCGATCGGTATGGTCGTCAAGGAAGATGGCACGGTGCAGGATGTCGCGATGGACGGACCCGCGCAGAAAGCGGGTGTCGCGCCGGCGGTGAAGATTATCGCGATTGATAATCGTCAGTTCACGCCGACGTTGTTGCGCGAAGCGGTGGGCCGCTCGACGTCGAATCTTCAGCCGATGGAAATCCTGGTGAAGGACGGCGAATATTACA
This sequence comes from Bryobacteraceae bacterium, assembly GCA_036006545.1. Lineage (GTDB taxonomy): Bacteria > Acidobacteriota > Terriglobia > Bryobacterales > Bryobacteraceae > Palsa-187. The sequence continues at coordinate 10,692 of DASYPO010000050.1, read as the reverse complement.
GAGTACATCGAGTCGATTATCACGGCGGCGAAAAGTATCCGCATTTGGAGCGCGACGCGTCTAAACCCGACCTACTCACTAAGATTATCGAGCCGCGAACAAAGTAAATTGGCGGGTGACAAGATCACCTGCCCCACGCGATCACAAGCCCATGATGTGATAACCGGCGTCGACGAACAGCACGTCGCCGGTAACGCCGCGGCCGAGATCGCTGGCGAGAAACACTGCCATGTCCGCTACTTCCGCTGGATCGCAGTTGCGCCCCAACGGCGATCGCGCGGCGACCTGTTCCAGAATCTTCGAGAACCCTGCGATGCCTCGGGCCGATGCGGTCTTGATCGGCCCCGCGGAAATCGCGTTGACGCGAATGTTCTTCGCACCCAACTCGCTCGCGAGATAACGAACCGACGCTTCGAGCGACGCTTTCGCCGTCCCCATCACGTTGTAGTTGGTCAATACGCGGGTGGATCCCAGATACGTTAGGGTGAGTATCGCGCCGCCGGCAGTCATTGCGGGTGCAGCCGCGCGCGCCACCGCGACCATCGAATAGGCGCTAATTTCCTGCGCTTGCGCGAAGCCCGCGCGGGATGTTTCGAGAAACGGACGGCTGAGTTCATCCTTGCCTGCGAACGCGATGCTGTGTACGACGGCATGTAACGGACCCTCGGCCTGCAGCGTTTCCGACAGCTTGACTAGATGCTCATCCTGAGCCACGTCGCATTCCAATATGCGCGCCGCACCTAGTTCCGCGCCCAATTGCTCGACGGTTTCTTTCAGCCGATCGCCCTGGTAAGTGAGCAGCAGCTTCGCGCCTTCGCGTCGATATGCTTGCGCGATCGCATACGCGATGCTCCACTTATTTGCGACGCCCAGGATGAGCGCAGTCTTCCCTTCTAGGAGTTGGGACATGCATCCATCATCTCAAACGAGTAGTCGTGCCTCCGACTCTGGGATCATCGCAAACGGACGGGCTTGCCTCCCGATTCTTTGCTGCGTTGCGCGGCATCCATGAATTCGAAAATCTCGATCGTCTCTTCATTCGCGACCGGCGGCCTGCCTGTCTGGAAGAACTTCACGACCTCGCGGACGAGCGTTTCGTAACCGGCCTTCGAGTTCGGCGGACTGGTATGCGCGCCATCCTTCCGCCACACCGTCGCGCCGTACGGGCCTGACGGCCGCATCGCGCGTACGGTGGCGACGCGTCCATCGCGCCACCTGCACACGATTTCGTCCGCGTCTTTGCCAGCGACGCGCGTCACCTCTTCGCATCCGGGTCCCATCAGCGTGAACAGAATCTCGATGGGATGGATTGCGTACCACGAAAGATCGAGCTGGTGATGGTCCTCGAAAGGTCCGGGTCCCCATGCCGACGTACCCAGGATTCCAGCGCCCGCCAGCTTCTCCGTGATCTCGCTCCATCGCAAGCTCGACGCACTGAACCACGGTACGCCCGCGTCTTTCGCCAAGCGTGCAATCTCCTTCGCGTCCGCCAGAGTCGACGCCAGCGGTTTGTCGATGAAGACGGGCTTCTTCGCAGCGATTACCGGTCGAACCTGTTCCAAATGCTTCCGCCCGTCGACGCTCGTCAGCAGCACCGCATCGACACGCGCGCACAACGCTTCGATGCTGTCCACAATTTCGACATTCCATTTATCCACCAGTTCCTTGGCGAATCGATCCACGCGCGTGCGGCTGGATTCGACATCCGCACTGCCGCCCTTGTACGCCGCCACGACGCGCGCGCCGGGAATTGTTCCGCTGTTCAGCAGCCTGGTGAACTCCGGCACGTGCGACGTATCCGTCCCGATGATTCCGACCCGCAGATCCGCCGCCCCGGCAAGCGTCGCCAACATCGCAATCCCAATCGCAGTTCGCAGTTGCATGATGACCGGCATTGTACACTGGGTTTCTCCCCCCGAGCCTTGCATTGGACCTGTCTACTCCACTTATGTACGTGAAGGGCGTCGGGCCCGCACGCGCTGCGTTGCTCGAATCGAAGAGCCTCTATACGGTCGAGGATCTGCTTGCCTATGCGCCCTTCCGTTACGAGGATCGCAGCAACGTCAAAACCATTCGAGACCTAGCGCCGGGGGAAATGGCGACGGTGCTGGCGGAAGTGCGCTCCATGAAAATGTCGGGATTCCGTCGCCGGAATCTCGGGCTCTTTGAAGCGAAGTTCACGGATACCTCGCAGTCGACGCTCGCGGCAAAGTGGTTTCACGGCGGCTATCTCGCCGACATTTTCGCGCCCGGTCAGAAAGTGGCGCTGTTTGGAAAGGTCGAGTTCGATTCCTATTCGGGCGGACTCGCGATGATGCATCCGGAGTACGAAATTCTCTCGAGCGACGACGATGGAGACGCGTCGCTGCACACGGGACGCGTGGTGCCGGTTTACGGCGCCATCGGCAAGATCACTACGCGCGTGTTCCGTGTCTTACTGGATCGGATTCTCCGCGAAATCCCGACGCTTCCCGACCCAGTCCCCGAGCACATCCTGACGCGTCTCAAACTTCCCAATCGCGCTGCGGCGGTGCGCGATCTGCACTTTCCTCCGCCCGATGCAGATTTGCGCCTGCTCAACGCCTTTCGATCGCCCGCGCAGTATCGGCTGATCTTCGAAGAATTCTTCTGGCTGGAATGCGGCCTTGAATTAAAGCGAGCCAAAGCACGCTTGCATCCTGGAATTGCATTCTCACTATCCGATCGCGCGCGCGAACGCATCAAAGAGATGCTGCCCTTTAAGCCGACGGGTGCGCAAAAGCGTGTGCTCGGCGAAATCGCGCACGATATGGCCGAGCCGCATCCAATGTATCGCATGCTGCAGGGCGACGTCGGCAGCGGAAAAACACTCGTTGCAGCGGAAGCCGCAATCATCGCCATCGAAAACGGTTACCAGGTGGCCGTACTTGCGCCCACCGAAAACCTGGCGACCCAGCACTTCTTCTACTTCAAGAGGCTTTTTCAGAAACTAGGGTACGTGACGATTCTGATGACGGGCTCCTCTACGGAGCGCGAAAAGCTCCAGCTTCGCAAGCTGGTCGCCGCCGGACTCACGCAAGTGGTGATCGGAACGCATGCGCTGCTCGAATCGGGCGTCGAGTTCAAAAAGCTGGGCCTTGCGATTGTCGATGAGCAACATCGCTTCGGCGTCGAACAACGACAGGCGCTCATGCAAAAGGGCGAGCACCCGGATGTGCTGGTGATGACCGCGACGCCGATTCCTCGCACGCTCGCACTCACCGTGTATGGCGATCTCGACGTCAGCATCATCGACGAGTTGCCGCCCGGCAGGCGTCCGATTATCACCGAGCACGTCAACGAAGATCGAGTCGAGCAGGTCTACGGCTTTCTAAAGACAGAAATCGAAGCGGGCCGTCAGGCTTATGTCGTGTATCCCGTCATTGAGGAATCGGAAACGCAGGCCATGAAGGCAGCGCAAAAGATGCACGATCATCTGTCGCGAATTGTTTTTCCGCAGCTCAGTGTAGGGCTGCTGCATGGACGCCTGCCGCAATCGGAGAAGGAAACGACGATGGAGAAGTTCCAGCGCAATCAGATCCAGATCCTGGTCTCGACCACGGTAATCGAGGTCGGAGTTGACGTCCCCAATGCGACCGTTATGGTGATCGAACAGGCAGAGAGATTCGGCCTTTCGCAGCTTCATCAGCTTCGCGGTCGCGTGGGCCGTGGCGCGGAGCAGAGTTACTGCATCCTCGTAACCGGCAAGCTGGGCGATACGGCGCGAGACCGGATCCGCACCATGGTCGACACGAATGACGGATTCAAGATCGCGGAGATGGACATGAAGCTTCGCGGGCCCGGCGAATTCTTCGGCACGCGGCAATCCGGTATGCCGGTTTTGCAGATCGGCAACATTCTGCGCGACGCCGATATTCTTGAAATCGCCCGCAACGAAGCAGCGGCGTTCGTCGCCCATCCACCGACCGAGGGCGAGCTGCGCCGTGCCGTGGTCTACATTCGCGATCATTGGCAGCGTCGTTACGGCTTAGTACAGGTGGGGTGATCGGGAACCGGAATGCGTGTCATTGGAGGTGAGTTTCGCAGCCGCGTGCTGAAGAGTTTTCCGGGACTCGATGTGCGTCCCACGCCCGACCGTTTGCGAGAAGCGCTCTTCAACATTCTCCGTCCGCGAATTGCCGATGCGGTGTTCGTCGACGCCTACGCCGGCACCGGTGCAGTCGGGATTGAGGCGCTGAGTCGTGGCGCCGCCCGCGCGATTTTCATCGAACAGAATCATGCGGCGGTGCAGGTGATTCGCGAGAATCTTCGTTCCCTCGGTCTGACCGATCGCGCGCAGATCCGATCCGGCAGGGCCGCCAAACTGATTGAGGGACTGCAAGCGGACATTGTTTTCCTCGATCCCCCATATCATTTGGAAAACGAATACGGCGCTGCGCTCAGGGCATTATCGGATACACCGCCCGCGCTGGTGATCGCGCAACACTCGAGTCGATTCGATCCGGGCGATAGCCACGGCGCGCTGAATCGCACGCGCGTGCTCAAGCAGGGCGATAACTCCGTCAGTTTCTACTCACCTCCGCCAACCCCTGACTCTGAATCCTGAACGCTGACCCCGATCGCCGCTGAGTCTGATGATCGCGGGGATTGTTTTCGAAATGGATAGACAAATTGGGCGACATATCCAGGTGGCATGTTTGAATGATCGTTTAAGCCGTAGGAGGCGGGCCACTGCGCAGGGAGGTAATAAGAACCAAACAGCCAATCGAGTGCCGGCAAGTGGACCGCAAAGTTCTTGTTGACAGCTTCGGGTGCTGCGCTGTGATGCCAGTGATGGAAGGCCGGCGTCGCAAGCAGCCAGCGAATAGCGCGAAACTGCCAACGTACATTCGCGTGAATGAAAGTGGCCTGAATTACCACCCAAGCTACGTACGTGAACATTGCTGTGTCGGAAAACCCGAGGATGTAAATGGGAATGTAGCTGAGGGCACGGGTCACTACAACATCGACCAAATGCAAACGCGAACCAGCCAGCCAATCCATGACGTCTGCCGAATGATGGATGGAGTGAAATCGCCAAAGAAATGGGACCGTATGAAACAGCCGGTGAACCCAATACTGGGTTAGATCCGATAGCACCAAAATAAGCAAGAACTGAAATGCGAACGGCAGGCTTGCGATTCGATGGATCACAGCAGGGATGCGCGCCCAATCGAACAGGACCATCGATGGTTTGAGCGTAAGCAACGTCAAAACCTGGACCAGCAATGAGGAGACTCCAAAGTACGCCAGATCGAGCCGCCAGCTCCGGCGTAGCACGGGTTGTCCCGCGTGCAGCGGAAACAGACGCTCTAGCGGGATAAAGACGACGGAATATCCGATCAGGTTTAGCAGCAACCAATCGAGTCCGAGAAACGGACCTCTTCTCAATTCATCCTGAACCGATACTCCAGAGCCTCCCAATAATGCGGCGATCAACACCATGCTGATGCCTGCTAAACCGAGGGCTTTGTTGTATCGCAGCCAAATGCTGATCGCACCCATGATAAATGCGATTACCAGAATTAAGTGCAGCAGCGCCCGAATCCACGGAATGGGATACATCGCGCGCAGTTCGGGCATGGTCAAGAACGATGGAAAACGGAAGCAGAGCACCGTGCCCAAGCCGATCAGCCCGAGCACGACCGACGCGACGCCGCTGAGCCATCCATGCCCAAATTCGGTCGGTTCTGTCGTCGCTAGAGAGACATGATGCCGGCGCTTTCCACGTGCGGTAGGATTGCTCACTTATTGGGTGTCCCGACCGGTTGCGGATTCAGTCCGTAGCATATAAGTCGCATCGTCCACACGCGGCTGAAGACCAGTGATCCGTGTAATCAGAATCTCCAAACGGGCAAAAAACTTAATCGCCGAGAGTGGACGATTAAGCCATCCGGTCGCGATGCAGTAGTTCATCGCGTACGGAGCAGCATGATGTTGCTCGTGCGCCGGACGGCTCAAGATCAAACCCAAGCGCTGCAATCGCGCGACCCAGCGAGGCGGCTTGGACATGTGGGCCCACTGATGGACCTGGTTGGTAGGCCATGACACTAAGCTGAACGACAACAGATAAACCACCAGCCAAAGTTGGCGGGCACTCTCCAAGGGGACGAACCACGCAATAAGTAGAACTGCAATCACGAGCATCGACACATCGCCATTTGTATCGATGAAGTCCCTTCGCAGAAAATCATTAGGGTTCACATGATGCACCCGGAAGGGTCGCAAGAAACGCCGCCCGAAGTAGGGCAGGGAATCGTGAAACCAGGTATCGCAAAACCAATGCACTGCGCCGGATACGAAATCCGCGGAGAGTGCGCCGGCGACCATCGCTAATCCCAGCGGCCAGGTCCACAGGAACTTGCTGGATAGGACGCGGATGGAACATAGAAGCAATAGAACCGCCGCCCCAGCGATGCAACCTACCTCAAATGTTCGCTGTCCCCAGCCTACTTGGTCGTGAACGGGAAAGGACGAGTTCGAAGTCATAGTTCAGCGTTCCTCCCGCAGGGCTGCGCGGGAAACCAAGTCTATTTTGTTCTATCGGCCATTCAAACTCGCGACTTCAATGGAGGTTAGGCAGGGCTGGGCGTGGAGTGAGATGTCCGCAGCCGGGTGATTACAATCGATCCAAGCGCGTCTGAGAATCGCCGAACTTGTTCAACTTGATGTCGTAGCGATCCATCAACGAAAGGTACAAGCTGCACATTTTGCGATTATCTTCGGAATCTTTCAGATAGTTCAGTGTGCGGCCAGTCTTAAGTGTTCCGCCGAGTCCGCCGGCGAGTACCAGTGGGAGCCGGGAATTATCGTGCAGGCGGCCGATCCATAGGTTCGAGACGAACATGAGGCAGGAGTGATCGAGAACCGTGCCGTCGCCCTCCTGCATTGAATCCAGCTTGGAGGCGAGATAGGCGAACTGGCTGACGTGGAAGCGCGCGATACGCTCGTAGGCGTCGTTATCGTTGGCGTGCGAGGCAGAGTGGTGACCATCCGAGACGTTCAGGAACGGATAGTACATCGCGGACAAATCGCGCGAGATCAGTAGCGACGCTACGCGCGTTTTTCCGGTCTGAAACGCGGTGGCGATGATGTCGCACATCAGTCGCGCATGCTCGCGCAAGTCCTCGGGAAGTCCGTTGGCGGGACGATCCATTGTCGCCGCAACCGTGTTCTTCGCTTTAGCTGCGCCGTCGGCAGTTTCTTTGTCCTTGCGCATTCCCTCGACGCGCTTTTCCATTTCACGAACGCTGGTCAAATACTCGTCCAGCTTGCTCTTGTCGCCGCTGCTAATCTTGCGCGTCAGATCTTGCGCGCGATCCTTAATGCGATCGAGGATGCTGATGTTCAGCAGACTCCCGCGGTTGTCGAACAGATTGTCCCAGGCGAGCGACGGATAGACTTCCACCGGCACGGGCGAATCGGGGCTCTGCCAGGAAATGTGCGAACTGTAGGCCAGCGAGAAGTTCGTTTCGTGGAACCCAGTCATCGGCGGATCGCATGCGAGGACGACACTCGACTGCGGCGTGTCTTCGCCGATCCGGTTCGCAATCATTTGATCCACGCTGATGCCAGAGTGGATAACTGCGCCCTTTGCAATGCGGGCGCCGGACAACAAGCTTCCGGTCTGGCCCGGATGAATGCCCTGATGCATGAGCGCCGGCACGCGCAGGCCATCGATCACGTTGATCTTTTCTTTGAGTGGCTCAAGCGGCGAGAGCGTCTTGCTCAGCTTCATCGCCTTGCCGTCGCCCTCGGCGCTCCAATGATGTTCGTTGACGCCGCATCCCAGGAAGACGACGCCGAAGCGTTTCGGGAACGCAGACGCCGGAGGTGTGTCCGCCAGCGCGTGCAGCGATTCGAGCCATGGCAAGGCCACCGCGCAGCCGGCGCCTCGAAGAACCGTTCGGCGTGTAATCGAGTTTGGTCGCTTCATGGTTTCGCCTTCCTAGACAATACCGCGGATGCCACCGTTTTGGGTGCGACTGTGTTCCTCCGCTTTAGAAACTGCGGGCTAGTAACGATGGCCTCGATGAGCGCTTGAAACCGATACTGATTCGCCGCCGCGCGCGACACCATCGTTTCGATCAGCGCCTCGTCTGAAAGTTGCAGCGAGCGGTTGAGAGCATACGCCAACAGCTTGCGGCTGATGTTCGCCACGAATTCCTTCTCCCGATGCTCGCGAATGAAGGTTTTCAATCCCTCGATACCTTCGCCTTTCCAACCGCCCGGGTAGGTGACGGAGGTATCGACCGCGCGGCCGGCCAAATCCTTGGTCCGCGCATTCCCCACCGGTCCGTAACCTTCAAAGGGCAGACCGAACGAATCGATACGGTTGTGACACGCTGCGCACGCGGCATTCTCGCGATGCCGGGCGAGCATCTCGCGCAGCGGTCGCTCCGAATGCGATTCATCGGACGGCAATTCGGGAACGACTGCGGGAGGCGGCGGAATCACTTCGCCGAGCACTCGCTGCACCACCCAATTCCCACGTTTCACGGGGCTGGTTCTCAAGCCCGGGGAATTCTGCGTGAGAAATACAGCCATCGGCAGAAGTCCGCCGCGCCCGAAGCGATTTGCCTCATCCACACGCACCCACCTATTGGAATCGCCCTTGATGCCCGGAACGCCGTAGTGCTTCGCCAGCACGGGATTCACAAAAGTGTAGTTGCCGTAGAGCAGATCGAGAACGGAACGATTCGAGGACAGGGCGTCGGCGAGGAACTGAATCGGCTCCTCGAACATCGCCTCGCGCAGTTCGTTCGTGAATTCGGGAAAGCGCTGGCGATCTACGGAATTATTGGTTTCGAAGTGTCGGAACAAGAGCCAGTTTCCGGCGAACTCGGTGGCCAGACCTCGGACGCGAGGCTCTTTCAACATGCGCCGCGTCTGAGCGAGCAGAACCTGGGGCTGTTGCAGATCGCCGGCGGTCACGTGACGCAGCAGCTCATCATCCGGCATGCTCGCCCAAAGGAAATAGCTGAGGCGATTCGCGAGCGCGTAGCCAGAAAGCGGCTGGGTGGCAGCTCCGCTAGCCGGACCGCCACTGGTCTGCAAATCGATGCGATACAGAAAATCGGGCGCCATCAGCACGCTGACCAGCGACTCACGCATGGCGCTCTCGTGAGACAACTCCTTTGTCTCGCGCAGCATTCTGTAGTAGGCGAGCAGATCATCGCGTTCGACTACGGTCAGCGGCCGCCGATAGGCCCGCGCTGCGAATCGCACCAGCGACTGAAGATGTTTGGGCTCCGCATCCCTGTGCGCCTTCTCGAGACCGCGCAGCGTCGCGTTGATGCCGTCGTAATGCGTGCGGATCGCAAGCGGGGCAATCGGGTCGTTGCTCGGAGAAGCCGCTGCTTTCGCCAGATATGCCTCACGTTGAGAAACGATGACCTCCGAATCCGTAATCTCATGATCGACGGGGCGCAGCGATCCGGCTTCGGCACCCTTGCCCAGCACTGCGCCGCTCTGGTTCACGTAGTACTGCACCCAGGTGCGCGCGGTGAACTCCGCGACGAAATCGAAATCGAGCCACAGGCGATCGAGTTCCTGGCGGCCCTTGTCGTCGAGGATCAACTCCATCAAGGGCACGTCATCGCGAAAGAAGCCCATGACATTGTGAAATCCCGCGCTCAGGAATCGACCCTTGTCTTCTGAATCGTCGGGGAAATAGCGCCCGCGCTCACTTACGTAAAACTGATCCGGGAAGACCGACGCGAAACGAGCGAATGCGGCTTCGTAGCGCGCGCGTGCCGCGACCGGAACCACCAGATCGTCGTCGGTCGCTCGCCGCTTGGCTACGATCGCGGCCCAGAAGGGCGCCGTCTCCTGATGCAGACCGGGGTGTCTCGGAATGGGGAGAATCGGTGGAGGAATGTCGGTATCGTTGCGCAGCGCGAGTGGATCGCTTTCGCGCCGGTGCAGCGCGAACTCGCGATTCTTCCAGCTCAGCAGCGACTGCGATCCGGGTGGCAGGCCGCGCACCTTGGGCGCAGCGAACTGCATCGCGGTGTTGGCGCGAATACGCGTGACGAACTCCTGCATCTCCACGCAGCGTGCCTGAAGTTGATCGGGCGACGATCCCGGCGCAGGCAGATCCACGAACATCTTCTGAAGCTTGAGTGCCGGTCCTACGGAATCCGATTCGTTCAGGATTTTCCAAACCATCGGCAGATAGCGCGCACTGATCTTGCTCTCGGCCGCGATCGACGCCAACGTCGCCTTTGGAATCCCGAGAGCCGCACGATGCTTGTAGCGCCATGCCGCGCGAAAATAATCCGCGTAATGCGTGGGCTGCTGCAAGTAAAATTTCACGATCCGGTCAACCGCCCATTTTTCGCGATCCGTCTCGACCAACATGGGATGCGGCGCGAACTCGATCCGGTCCGGCAGAAACACCATGTGTGTGGCAACCTGCCGGGCCGCCAGCAAGTACTTGTTTAGCAGCGCCGGCGACATGCTTAGCGATTCGCCGGAGTTATCGAAACCAGCAGGATTCGCAGGGTCGACGGGAAATTCACGTGTTAGCTGGAGGTCGTGACCGGTGAGGTCGCGCAGCGTGTAGTTGTATTCGGCATTACTCAGGCGTCGAGCTGTTACCACGCCGGGGTCGCCGGCCGAACGCCGGATTTCTTCTGCGCGAACCGCGCGAATCCAATCCAGGATCGGCTG
>DASYPO010000049.1:0-3363 GCA_036006545.1 Bryobacteraceae bacterium | reverse complement strand
CGCCAAGCGAGTAGCACCAGCGACGCACGTAGATGCCCTTCCGGTTCATTTCGGGACGATCCTGATCACTCAGTGCAAATCGGAACGGATTTCTCTCAGCGCGGGCGATGAGCGCAGTGTGACTACTCCTTCTTCCCGGTTTTTTCCGCGGATATTTACCACGGCTGTACTTTTCGCCACCAGCATTTTCGCCCAGCCTTCTCCTGATTCGCCGGCGCTCCGTCTGAAGACGCGCGAAATTCGAGCGTCGAATTCCGTGGACCATGTCGTTGACGTCGCGGCTTCCAGCAGTCTCGGACGTGGCCAGCACATACTGTTGCAGTTTCAGCACGCCCCGACGGTTGAGACGATCGCCGAGCTGGAGAATCGCGGCATCAAAGTATTACAGACCGTGCCTGAGAACGGTCTCCTGGTGGCTGTCCAAGATCCCGCGCGACTTGCCGACTTGCAGGTTCGATATGCCGCCCCGATCGCGCCGTCGGACAAAATCAGCCCGCTGATCGGCGCCAGCATTTCCACGTTCTCCAGCGCATTCTATCTGGCGGAGTTTCATCCGGATGTTGACATGAACCGCGCGCGCTCAATGCTGCTGAACCTGGGATTGGAGTTGCGCGAAAACAGCGATCTGCACCCGCGCCAGCTGATGGTTCGCGTGCTCGACCTCAAGCAGCTTTTGGAAATCGCCGCGCTGGACGACGCCGCATATGTGTTTCCCGCTTCGGACCAGCTCATCAATGCGATCCCGGTGCGCGCCTGCGCAGGCGCGATTGTTAGTGCAGCAACTAGTACCGTAACCTTGGGCCAGATCATCGCCGCCAACGGCCCGGGCTGGGATGGCTACGGGTTGAACGCTACCACTCTTAATTACGTTTTTGGACACGTCACTGCGCAAGTGGCAGCCGGCAGTGCGCAATCTGAAATTCAGCGGGCCATGGCGGAATGGTCGAAGGTCATTAAGCTGGCCTGGGTCCAGACCAGCATTCCCACCGCGACGCGCACCGTGAGCATCTTCTTTGCCAGCGGATCGCATGGAGACGGCTACCCGTTCGACGGACCGAACGGTGTATTGGCACACACGTTCTATCCAGCACCGCCGAATCCGGAACCGATTGCGGGAGATATGCACTTGGACGACGACGAAATCTGGCGGATTGGCGCGAATACCGACATTTTCAGCATCGCCTTGCATGAGCTGGGTCACGCACTCGGTCTGGGTCATTCAGACAATCCCCTGGATGTGATGTATCCCTACTACCGCATCGTCACGACGCTCGCTGCGGGTGACACCGCCGCGATTCAAACTATGTACGCGCCGCAGGATGGATCCGGCGGAACACCAGTGCCACTCACTCTGACAGTTGCGATTCCTCCCGCGAGCACCGCCTCGACCAGCGTTTCTCTCAATGGCACCGTCAGCGGCGGCACCGGCACCATAGGCGTCACGTGGAGTACGAACCAGAACGCATCGGGAACTGCGTTGATCACGGGTGACAAATGGAGCATCGCGAGCGTTCCGCTGGTGATCGGAACCAACTTAATCACGGTGACGGCCTCGGACGGCGCCAACAGCGTTTCGAATACGCTCACGATCACACGCACGCAATCTCCGCCGACGCCTGTGCCCGTCGACACTACGCTGCCGACGCTGACCATCGCCTCGCCTTCCGGCAGCACCGTTTCCACCGCAGCAGCTTCGCTGGTCTTTAGCGGCAAGGCCAGCGACAATGTTGGCGTAACCAGCGTCACGTGGTCGACCAACACCGGCCGGTCGGGAACGGCAACCGGGACCGATCAGTGGTCGACTGCTCCAATTCCATTGCTTGTGGGTTGGAACACGATTACGATCCGCGCTTACGACGCTGCAGGGAATATGGCGTGGCGAAGCATTGTGGTGAAACGGCGCTAGCAGCTCTTGCTTGTGGCGCAGATGATCTTGTCACCTGCGGTTGTGGCGCGGGTTTCAGCCCGCAGCCTCGGCTTCAGCCGAGGATCATTTGAAGCTTAGGGCTTCCAATCACGTCGCAACATCGCGAACAGCAGCAGATCCTCGTAGCGTCCGTTCAACAATTGGCCCTCGCGCATGGTCCCTTCAAGCGAGAATCCGAGCCGCCGCGGGATCGCGCAACTCTTGGCGTTTCCCGTCGCGCACTGGATCACCACGCGATTCAGATCCATCTCCACCAGCAGGTGCGTTATCGCGGCGCGGCACGCATCGGTAACGATCCCGTGTCCCTGAAAATCCTTGCCCAGCCAATAGCCCAGCTCAGCCTTGCGATTCAGCCAGTCGATCTTGTGCGTCCCGATCACACCCACGAATTGTTCGTTCCACCACACGCCCGCCGCGAATCCCGAGTTAGACGCAAACTGTTCGAGCGACGCTCGAATGAAACTCAGCGTGTCTTCCTGGCGCAGCGTGCTGTCCACCCAGGGCAGCCACTCGCGCAGATATTCGCGATCGCGGTCTACTAGCGCGAACACCGGCGCGGCGTGGCGCTCCTCCAACAATCGCAAGTCCAGGTCCGGGCGAAGGCGCGCGAGGAACATGATTCATTATGCACCGCGAACAGTTCGTCCCAAAAACGAACACTGAGCGTTCCTTTAAATCATTCACTACGAGTAAGTTACAAACGGACCCAGGATTGCCGTAGCATTCCGATACAATGCTAGTCGTGAGCCTAAACGCGTGAGCGGCGGAAGAGTTCTGATCGCCGACGATCAGCCGGATGTTCTTGAGGCACTGCGTCTGCTCCTCAAGGGCGAAGGATTTCAGATCGAGTCTGCCACCTCGCCGGCGGGAATTCTCGCGGCGCTCGAGACGCGCGAGTACGACGTGGTCCTGATGGACCTCAACTACACGCGCGACACCACCAGCGGCCAGGAAGGTCTCGACCTTCTGTCGCGGGTTCAGGGCATCGACGGAATGGCGCCGGTGGTGGTGATGACGGCTTGGGGCAGCGTCGATCTCGCGGTCGAAGCCATGCGCCGCGGCGCGCGCGATTTTATCCAGAAGCCGTGGGACAACGCGCGGCTGATGACCATCGTGCGGACGCAGGTGGAACTTAGCGGGGCATTGAGACGCGGGCAGCGCCTCGAAGCCGAGAATCGGCTGCTGCGCACTGAAGGTCGGCCCACGCTGATCGCCGAATCGCCGGCCATGCAGCCGGTGCTCCAGCTGATTTCGCGCGTTGGTCCATCGGATGCGAACGTTCTGATAACCGGGGAGCCGGGCACCGGCAAAGAAGTAGTCGCGCGGACCCTGCACACAGTTTCCGCGCGCGCGTCGCGTCCCATGGTCACGGTAAACGCGGGTGGACTCGCCGAAGGCGTTTTCGAAAGCGAACTGTTTGGCCACGTCAAAGGTGC
>DASYPO010000048.1:0-13772 GCA_036006545.1 Bryobacteraceae bacterium | reverse complement strand
GGGCCCGCGGTGAAGCCGATCGCGCTGCACTTGGTGCAACAGGTGACCAGCAATCCTGAGGTCGGGCTGCCGGTGTCGGGAATCGGCGGTGTTTCGGGATGGCGCGACGCGGCGGAGTTCATTCTGCTGGGCTGCCAGAGCGTGCAGCTTTGCACCGCGCCGATGCATTGGGGCTTTCGCATGGTCGAGGACATGATCGACGGCTTGAAGAATTGGATGGATGAAAAGGACTTCAAGACGATCGAGGATTTTCGCGGATTGAGTTTGCCGCGCGTGACGGATTGGAAGAATCTGAACCTGAATTACAAGATCGTCGCGCGGATCAATCACGACAAGTGCATCGGGTGCGAGTTGTGCTACATCGCGTGCTGGGATGGCGCACATCAGTGCATCCATATCGATGGTCACGCGACGCCGGAGAGTGTGGCGGCCGCCAGCCGCTCGCGTATCGCCGTCACGCCGATTCCAAAGCTCGACGGCACGAACGGCGCGGCGCCGCACAAGACACCGCCCGCACGAATTCCACGGGTCGACGAACACGAATGCGTCGGCTGCAATCTGTGCTGGCTGGTGTGTCCGGTGGAAGACTGCATCACCATGGAGCGCGTGGATCGCGGCGTGCCCGCGCAGACGTGGGCGGAGCGGACGGGAGCGGCATCGTGACGACACTGATTCGGAATGGCACGGTGGTTACGGCGACGGAGACCAAGCTGGCAGACATTCTGATCGACGGCGAAAAGATCAAGGAAGTTCGTGCGGGCATTCCGGTGGAAGCCGCAAGCAAGGTGATCGACGCGCAGGGAATGCTACTGCTGCCGGGCGGGATCGACGTGCATACGCATCTCGACATGCCGTTCGGCGGCACAACTTCGAGCGACGATTTCGAAACGGGCACGAAGGCCGCGGCAATCGGCGGCACGACGACGTTGATCGATTTCGCGATTCAGCCTAAGGGCACCAAGATGCGCGACGCGCTGGATACGTGGTGGAAAAAAGCGGAGACGCGGGCGTCGGTCGACTACGGGCTTCACATGATCGTCACCGATCTGGGCGAAGCCGGGCTCGAAGATATGGACGGGCTGGTGCGCGAGGGCGTCGCCAGTTTCAAGCTGTTCATGGCGTATCCCGGCGTGCTGATGGTGGACGACGCGACGATTTTTCAGGCGCTGAGCCGCACCGCGAAAAACGGCGCGTTGATTTGTCTGCACGCGGAGAATGGCGGGATTATCGACGTGATCGTTAAGCGCGCGATCTCCGAGGGAAAGACCGCACCGATTTATCACGGCCTGACGCGGCCCGTCGCGGCCGAGGCGGAAGCGGTGCATCGGGCGGTCGCGATGTCTGAGATTTCGGGCGCGCCGGTGTACATCGTGCACCTGTCGTCGGAGGAGGCGCTGAATGAGGTGCGCGCGGCGCGCGATCGCGGCGTGCCAATTTTCGCGGAGACGTGCCCGCAATATTTGTTGCTGTCGATCGACGATCTGGATCGGCCAAATTTCGAAGGCGCGAAGTATGTTTTCACGCCACCGCTGCGGGAGAAACATCACCAGCCGAAGTTGTGGGACGGACTGAAACACGATCATCTGCAAGTTGTCTCGACCGATCACTGCCCGTTCTGTTTCGAGGATCAGAAGATTTTGGGCAAGGACGATTTCACGAAAATCCCCAACGGCGGACCGGGCGTGGAGAATCGTCTGCACCTGCTGTTTCACCACGGGGTGAACCAGGGCAAGATTAGTTTGAATCGATTTGTGGAAATCGTTTCGACGACTCCGGCGAAGTTGTTCGGACTGTATCCGCGCAAGGGCGAGCTCGCGGCGGGGAGTGACGCGGACATAGTCGTGTGGGATCCGAACGCCGAGCATACGATTAGCGCGAAGACGCATCACATGCGCGTCGACTATTCGATGTTCGAGGGGTTTCGCGTGAAGGGTGTTGCGCGGCAGGTGCTTTCGCGAGGCGAAGTAGTCGTCGACCACGGGAGTTTTTTGGGCCGCACGGGACGCGGATCGTTCCTGCGTCGCGAGGCGCGCGGCGGGGCGTGGAAATAAACCGCGCATGGAAGTAGATCGATCCCTTTACAACGAAGACCTCGCGCCGATTCCATTCGAAAAGCGCACGTGGGGCATGTATAACTACGCCTCCATGTGGATCGCAATGAGTGTCTGCATCCCTACCTATCAGCTCGCCTCCGGATTGATTGACGGCGGCATGAACTGGTGGCAGGCGATCGGGACCATCCTGCTCGGCAACCTGATCGTGCTGGTGCCGATGCTGCTCAACGCACACGCGGGCACGAAGTACGGCATCCCGTTTCCGGTGCTGGTGCGCGCATCGTTCGGCGTGCGTGGCGCGAATATTCCGGCGGTGCTGCGCGCGCTCGTCGCCTGCGGATGGTTCGGCATTCAGACCTGGATCGGCGGCAAGGCGATCTTCACGATGCTCGCGATCGTATGGCCGGAGGCGGGCCGCTCCGAATCCAGCCTGTGGATCTGCTTCTTCGCATTCTGGGCGCTTAACATGTACGTGGTCTGGCGCGGAATTGAAACCATCAAGATTCTCGAAAGCATTACCGCACCGTTCATGTTGATGGTCGCCGTGATGCTGCTGTGGTGGGTCACGAGCCAGGCCGGCGGACTCGGCCCAGTGTTCAGCCAGCCGAGCAGATTCCAATCCAACGCCGAGTTTTTCAAGTTCTTCGTGCCGTCGCTGACGGGCATGGTCGGGTTCTGGTCGACGGTAGCGCTCAACATTCCCGACTTCACGCGCTACGCGAAATCGCAGCGCGACCAGGCGTGGGGACAGGCGCTGGGTCTGCCGCCCGCGATGACGATTTACTCATTCATCGCCGTAGCGGTCACTTCGGCGTCGTCAGTCCTCTTCGGGAAAATCATCTGGGATCCAGTTGAGCTGATCGGCAAATTCAACAAGCCGGTGGTCGCATTGATCGCGCTGATCGCCCTGCTGGTCGCGACGCTGAATACCAACGTCGCCGCGAACGTCGTCTCGCCGTCGAACGATTTTTCGAATCTAAACCCACGGCGCATTTCGTTCCGCACGGGCGGGCTGATCACCGGCGTGCTCGGCATCGCGATGATGCCCTGGAAACTGCTGAGCGATTTCAGCGCCTACATTTTTGGGTGGCTGGTGGGCTACTCCGGCCTGCTGGGGCCGATCGCCGGCGTGATGATCGCCGATTATTTCGTGATTCGGAAACGCCAGCTCAACGTGGATCAGCTCTACCGCAGCGAAGGCGAATACACGTATACGCGCGGCATAAACTGGCGAGCCGTGGGCGCGCTGCTGATCGGCGTCGTCGTCGCGTTGCTCGGCCTGGGGATTCCAGCGGTACGCTGGATGTACGACTACGCTTGGTTTGTCGGGTTCATCGTATCCGGCGCAGCGTACGTGCTTTTGATGAAGAAGGAGTCTGTATGATCGCAACCGATGTTCGCACGCTCAAGTTCTACGTCAACGGGAAATGGGAAGAAGCTGCGGGAAGCGCGCTACACCCCGTTACGAATCCCGCGACGGGCGACGTGATCGCCCAGGTGCCGTACGCGACCGCGGCGCAGGTGGATCGCGTGGCGCGCACGGCGCACGCGGCGTTTCTGAAGTGGCGCGAAGTTCCGGTGATCGATCGCGTCCAGATTTTCTACAAGTACAAAGCGCTGCTCGACAAGCATGCCGACGAAGTCGCACGTATTCTTTCGACCGAGAACGGCAAGACGCTGGACGACGCGCGCATGTCGGTGAAGCGCGCGATTCAGATGGTGGAGGTCGCCTGCGGCATGCCCAGCCTGATGATGGGCGATTCGCTGGAGAACGTGTCGAAGGGAATCGATTGCCACACGATCCGGCAACCGCTGGGCGTTTGCGCGGGCATCACGCCGTTCAATTTCCCGGCGATGGTGCCGATGTGGATGTTCCCCTTCGCGATCGCATGCGGAAATTGCTTCATCCTGAAACCGTCCGAAAAAGTTCCGATGACCCCGACGCGCACCGCCGAGCTGCTCGACGAAGCGGGCGTGCCTCCTGGCGTGTACAGCGTTATTCACGGAGATAAAGTCGCGGTAGACGCGCTGATCCAACATCCGCTGGTGCGCGCGATTTCTTTCGTCGGGTCGACACCGGTGGCGAAATACATCTACGAACAGTCGGCCGCGCACGGCAAGCGCGTGCAGGCACTGGGCGGCGCAAAAAATCACCTGGTCGTGATGGCCGACGCGGACATGGACAAATCGGTCGAAGCGATCATGAGCTCGGCGTTCGGCGCGGCGGGCGAGCGCTGTCTGGCCGGCAGCATTCTGGTTCCGGTGGGCGACGCCGCTGGACCGCTGCTCGAAAAACTGGTCGCTAAAACCAAGGCGCTCAAGGTCGGCGATGGTACCGATCCTGCGACAGAAATGGGTCCGCTAGTCACCGACGCGCATCGCAAGAAAGTTCTCGGCTATATCGAAAAGGGCGTGGCCGAAGGAGCGACGCCGCTGTGCGACGGGCGCGAAGCCGCTCGGGATTGCTCCGGTTTCTTCGCCGGCCCGACTATTTTCGATAACGTGACGCCGCAGATGACCATCGCCAAGGAAGAGATTTTCGGGCCGGTGCTTTCAGTGATGCGCGTGAAGACACTGGACGATGCGATCGACCTGGTGAACAGCTCGCCCTTCGGCAACACGACGTCGATTTTCACCGGCGACGGAAAAGCCGCGCGCGATTATGCGTCGCGCATCGAGTGCGGAATGGTAGGCGTAAACATCGGCGTCGCCGCGCCCATGGCGTTTTTCCCGTTCTCCGGTTGGAAGCAGTCGTTCTTTGGCGACCTGCATGCGCACGGTAAGGACGCGATCGCGTTCTACACCGAACAGAAGGTCGTCATGACGAGGTGGTTCTAACCTTGCGTTCCCCGCGCGCGTCCAATCTGGACGTGAGAATTTGGATGTTCCTCGCGCTCGGGGTTTTCGCTTCCGCGCAGGATCGTTATCGCGCCGTCGCGGATCAGCAGGTTCGCGGCCAGCCGTACACACGCTACTTCACTACCGACCGTTTCGATCGCCGCATTGTGTTCTATGTTTCCGAAGGACCAGCCACCCCGCTGCCGCTGGCGCTCTACGTGCATGGTTCCGGCGCGCAGCCGAATTTCATTCAGGCCGGCGGACGGATCATCGGGGACAACGGACACAGCACCATCGCGGATGTGTTCCGCGGCTACGCGCGCCTGGTCATCGTCGAAAAGCCCGGCGTCGTCTACTTATCGCCGCTGGCTCGCACTGGTGCGAACGACGACGCAACCCGCGATTTCTGGCGCGAGCATACGCTGGAGCGCTGGTCGGAAGCAGTCTCCGCCGCACTGATCGCCGCCCGATCGCTGCCCTTCATCGATCAGACGAAGACGCTAGTGCTGGGGCATTCGGAGGGTGGGCTGGTGGCGTGCAAGGTCGCGGTGGACAATTCGTTCGTGACCCACATAGCGACACTAGCGGGCGGCGGCCCCACGCAATTGTTCGATGTGATCGACCTCACGCGAGCAGGCGAATTCTATCGCCACATTTCGGACGACCCCGAGGTGCGCGTGAAACGTCTGCTGTCGGATTGGGCGGACGTGCTGCAAGATCCGGACAACCCGACCAAAATATTCCTCGGTCATCCGTACCGAAGGTGGTCGAGCTTTGCGCGCTCTTCGCCGCTTCAGGAATTGAGCCGTACTAACGCGCGCATCTACATCGCGCAGGGATCGGACGATCGCGCCGTGACATTCACGTCGGCTGAAGTGCTGCGCGCGGGGCTGGTGGCTTTCGGAAAAGATGTCACGACCGATTTCGTAATGGGCGCCGATCACAACTTCAGTACCGAAGAGAATCCGGGGCTGGGCTGGGCCGCGGTGATGCAGCGCATCCGCGATTGGTTCCTCACGCCGAGCAAGCGCGCCAAATAAATCGCGCTAGATAAAAGCCATCGTCTTGATACCAGAAATTTCGAAATTCTTCCGGCAGCGCATGTTTTTGCACATCGCCTTGTCGTCCATCAGCACCATGTAGCTGAGGAACTTCGCGAAGCGCGCGCGATCCCGTTCGTCGGCGCCGCGCGGCACCTGGTCCAGTTTCTTGCGGACCATCCAGCGCAGATCGTAGGTGTCTTGCGTGCGGCAATACGGGCAATTCAACATGGCCGGCTTGGTGGTCGGCGACTCTCGATAAAAGGCCTTTTCTTCCATGGCGCCTCTGGTTAGCGGGCGGCACCGGCCATACGGGCCGCGGTTACATGTTTGAAGCTCGCATCCAGGCGCAACGTGAAATCGTCGACGTCCGACTTCGAAATATTCAGCGGCGGTGTGACGCGAATCACGTTTCCATAGGTTCCGCCCTTGCCGATCAGCAGACGATTCTCGCGCGCCGCTTCCATCACCGCCAGGGTGGCTTGCACGTCGGGCTTCTTCGATTCGCGATCTTCCACCAGTTCCAGCGCCTGCATCAGACCCATGCCGCGAATGTCGCCGATGATCGGATACTTCGCTTTCATCTCTTCCAACTTGCCGCGCAGATACGCGCCGGTCTCGGCCGCGTTGATCATCAGCTTGTTGTCGTCGATGAAATCGATTACCGCTTTCGCGGCGGTGGCAGTCACTGGATTCCCGCCGAACGTCGAAATGGTCGTGCCTTTCAATGCGTCGGCGATCTCCGGACGCGCGACAGTCAGTCCCACCGGCGATCCATTGCCGAGTCCCTTTGCGCTGGTAATAATGTCCGGCGTCACGCCCCAATGTTCGATGCCGAACCATTTTCCGCCGGTGCGTCCCCAGCCGGTCTGGACTTCGTCGCTGATGAAAACGCCGCCGGCTTTCTTAACGATCCCCGCGACAATCTCGAAATATTCTTTGGGAGGAGTGATAAATCCGCCGACGCCCTGAATCGGCTCCCCGATGAAACCCGCGATGCGGCCGGAGGTCGAAGTGCGAATCATCTCCTCCATATCTCGCGCGCACTGCACGTTGCAGGACGGATACGTGAGATTCAGCGGGCAGCGGTAGCAATACGCGTTGATGGCGTGCACGAAGCCCGAGGGCGCGGCGCCGCCCAATCGCCAGGTGGCTTGGCCGGTGGCCGCCATCGCGACTGCCGAGCGGCCGTGATAGCTGTGGCGCAGCGCGACGATTTCGTGATTCCCGGTGTAGCAGCGGGCCGTCAGCACGGCGGTTTCATTGGCTTCGGTCCCGCTATTCGTGAAAAAACTCTTGGTGAGTTTGCCGCCGGGCGTGATCTCGGCGACGCGCTTCGCGAGCGCCGCCTGCGGCTCATTCGCGAACACGGTAGAGACGTGCCACAGCTTGTCGATCTGCTCGTGAACCTTGCGATTTACAGTCTCGTTGCAGTGCCCGACGCTGATGGTAACGATGCCCCCGAAGAAATCCAGATACTTATTCCCATCCGCGTCCCAAACGAATTGATCTTTCGCTTTCGTCACCACGAGCGGTTCCTTGAAGTAATGAAACACGCTCGGAAACAGGTACTGCTGGTTGGCCAGAATGACCTCTTGCTTCGTCATGGGAAACTCCCTTACTCAAAGTACACTAAGACCCTTGCGGCGCGCGGCCGTAGTGTTGTAGCGCAGGTGATCTTGTCACCTGCCAATTTTGTCCCTGGGAGTCGCGCGCTACTTTACGTGGATCACGCCCGACATGCCGGAGCCGCCCTTGCCGCCGTGGAAGCCGCACGAGTATTTATAGTCGCCGGGTTTGTCGAACTTGTGCGAAAAGTTTCCGCCCGAGACGATGTCCTTCGATTTGAAGCTACCGTTATCGGCTTCGATGGTGTGCTTCCCGCCTTCGTTGATCCAGGTGACCGTGGTGCCCGGCGCGACGGTGACTTCCTTCGGCTCGAACTTGAAGTTCGAGAACTTGATGGTCACCCCGCCGGCCGCAGCCTTATCTTTGCTCTGAGCCGATAGCGGCGCGGTGGCGCCCCAAGGCGCGTAGATCGCGACGCCCAGCCCCACCACCACCCACCAGCCCGCGAATACAGTTCGCATCCAAGGTTTGTAATTCTGGAAGCGCAGCCTTTGAGGCAGGAGACTCGTGCCGGCAACCAGCAGAATGTAGATTCCAAGCAGTTCCATAATCCCTCCTAGTAAAGCATGTACGGTCGTTAACAGGTCGGGCGTGCCGCGCCGAAACGACGGAAGCATCACCGTGAAAATCAAAACCAGGTTAAACAGGACCACCATGCTTTGCACCGCGCCATGGGTGCGATAGTGGCCCAGTCGCGCCAGGATAAACCCGATCGTGAGGGTTCCCAGCATGACCAGTTGCAAGGTGAAATTGAGACTGGCGTTAAGCACTTGAAGCATTGTACGCGTTTTTTTCCGTTGCTGGATTCACCGTGGCGGAAAAATTAGACGAGAATGAGGGCGGATGCGGGAGTGCTACATCACCAATCGCCATTCGCTGGCGGGCACCGAAAATCTGATGTCGTGTATCGCTCGCAACCTGTACGCGGGGTCAGACTGGATCCAGATTCGCGAGAAGGATCTTTCCGCACGCGACCTCTTAGAACTGGTGCGACACGCGCTGAGTCTTCCGAATCCGCGCGGAGTAAAAATTCTGGTGAACGGACGGACGGACGTAGCGATTTCGGCGGGCGCCGCGGGCGTGCATTTACCGGCGGGGTCAATCGCGCCGTCGCGATTGCGTGGCCTCGCGCCGACGGGATTTCTGATCGGCGTGTCCTGTCACGACGTCGCGGAGGTGCGACGGGCGGAGGAGGAAGGCGCCGATTACGTCGTGTTCGGCCCCGTGTTCGCGCCGCTTTCGAAATCGACGGACCTACCGCCGCGGGGGCTGGCGGGATTGAAGGAAGCCGCGGGAACGGTGAAGATTCCCGTGCTCGCTCTGGGCGGCGTCACGCGCGAGAATGCGGTGCACTGCGTCGCGGCCGGGGCGGCGGGGATTGCGGGAATTTCGATGTATCAGGCGTAGTGGGGGGCGGACGCCCTCGTCCGCGCCGGACCCCCAGGTCCGGCTGTTGCGAAAGCCGACCAGGGGGTCGGCTGCGGTCCAGGGGGACCGCCCTCCAATGAACGCGCCCCCCAGCAGTTGCTAGAATTTGATCCGTGGCCGGTTCCGGAGATTCGTTCTCGCGTGTGGAATTACGACGGCTGCTCGCTGTCTCCGAACGCCAGCTCAAGAGTTGGGAAAAGCAGAAGCTGATCGCGGCAGCGACGGTGTATGGATTCCGCGAGCTGATCGCGCTGCGCACCTTGGTCCGCCTGCGCCAGGATCGCGTGCCGCCGTTGCAGATCCGGCGCGCACTGGCCGCGTTGCGTGTCACGCTGCGTCACGTCAGCGATCCGCTCACCGACCTGAAACTTTACGCCGACGGAAAAAAAGTTCGCGTGGAAGTGCAAGGCCGCGCGATGGACGCTGAGTCCGGACAGTTGCTGCTAAATTTCGACGCGGTGGAGCTGAAGCGGCTGCTTGCATTTCCGCCGAAGGACAGCCGCGCCGAGGAACGCGATCGCCGCGCGACCGCGGAGCGATGGTTTCAGCGCGGCTTAGAGCTGGAGCAAACCGGCGCGCCGGTCGAGCAGGTGATCGAGGCCTACCGGCAAGCCATCGAAATGGATCCCACGTCCGCCGGCGCCCTGGTGAATCTGGGAACGATTTATTTCAACGCGCGCGATTGGAAACACGCCGAGGAGTTTTATCGCCGCGCGCTCGAAGCCGATCCTGAGTACGCGCTGGCGCATTTCGACATCGCGAATCTCTACGACGAGCGTGGCGATCGCACCCACGCGCTGGAACATTACCAGACCGCGTTGCGCATTTCGCCGAATTACGCAGACGCGCACTACAACATCGCTTTGCTGTATCAGGGTTCCAATCAACCCATGAAAGCGGTGCGCCATTGGACCGCGTACTTGAAGCTGGATCCTTCCAGTCACTGGGCTGGAATCGCGCGTCGCGAGCTCGCGAAATTGCGCCAAGCCGCGGTGGTTCCCGGAGCGCGCGGGTAATATAAGACAAGCAGGGAAAAACAATTGAGCCGAATCTCATTCGCATTTCGCAGTTTCTTCGCCATTCTGTTTGGCGGCAATCTTCCGTCGGACATCGCCCAGGCCTTTGGGTACTCGAAAGTCGTTCCGATCAAAGTTGACCCAAAGCCCAAAGCGGGTCCGTCGGATGGAGCAGTGCAGATCCTGGGTGTGTTGCAGCGCGATGCGCGGCTGGTCGATTTCGTGATGGAGGATATCTCCGCGTACTCCGACGAACAGGTAGGGGCGGCTGTGCGCGAGGTGCAGGAGAAATCGCGGCAGACGCTCGAACGTTATCTCAAGCTCGCGCCGGTAATCGACGGAGTGGAGGGGACGTTCACAAAAGTCGCGGGACTCGACGCGACCGCGTTCAAGCTGGTCGGCAAGGTCCCGCCGTCGGGCAAGGCGCCGGGCGGAATGCTGCGACACAAAGGATGGAAAGCGGAGAGAGTCGACCTTCCCGCAACCGAGCCCGGCTCAGTACTCGCGCCCGCTGAGATCGAGATCGAATAGCCGCGTGGCGCGGGCTTCAGCCCGCAGCGGGGGCTTCAGCCCCCGGAGAAAACGCATAGGGAACGCACAGGAATGAACGTCGGAATCGACCTTGGCACCACCAACTCCGCGCTCGCTTACATCGACCCGCAGCAAGCGGCGGACGCGGATTATCCCGCGATCCAGGTGCTGGATGTTCCGCAGTATGTCGCGCAAGGGCGCGTCGAGCCGCGGCGCACCTTGCCGTCGTTTCTGCACTTGGGCGATCAGGAATACGTCGGCGTGTACGCGCGCGAGCAAGGCGCGCTGGTGCCCACGCAGAACGTCCATTCGGCGAAAAGCTGGCTCTCGAATCCGGAAGTCGATCGGACCGCGAAAATTCTTCCGTGGGATGCGCAGGAAGCCGGCCGCGTGCTTTCGCCGGTGGAGGTGTCGACGCGCATCATCGCCCACCTTGCAAAGGCTTGGTCCGACAAAATGGGCTCGGCGATCAGCGAGCAGAACGTGGTGCTCACGGTCCCCGCGAGCTTCGACGAAGAAGCGCGTGAGCTGACCGTCGCGGCTGCGCGCGCCGCGGGAATCGAGAAGCTCACGCTGCTCGAAGAACCGGCGGCGGCGTTTTATTCGTGGATCGCAAACGATTTGACGCGATCGCAGAAAAGCCTTTTTGACGGGCAGACCGTGCTGGTGTGCGACGTGGGCGGCGGCACCAGCGACTTCACGCTGATCCGAGTTTCGCGAGAAGGCGATCGCATCGATTTCACGCGCACGGCGGTGGGAAAGCATTTACTACTGGGCGGCGACAATCTGGATCTGACGCTGGCGTGGCTGGTGGAGGCGAAGCTCGGAAAGACGCTTTCGATTCGGCAGCGCAGCGGACTGCGTCGTCAGTGCGCGGCGGCGAAAGAGCGCCTGCTTTCGGAGCCGAATCTGCAGAGCGTCGAAGTGACGGTGCTGGGAGCGGGGACGTCGCTGGTCGGCGGCACGCTCAAGACGGAAATCACCCGCGACGAGGTTCTGGAACTCGCGCTGGACGGCTTTCTGCCCGGCTGCGAGCTGAGCGACAAGCCGAAAGAGGAAGACAAGAGTCTATTTCGCGAGTTGGGTCTGCCCTATGTTTCCGACCCCGCCGTGACGCGCCACCTGGCGGCGTTTCTCCATGCCGCTGGCGACGCCAAGCCCGACGCCATTCTCTTCAACGGCGGATTTTTCATCCCGGAGATTTTGCGTCAGCGCGTCGCCGACGTGATGGAGCATTGGTACGGCCGCCGTCCGGTGATCTTCGAGAATCGCGACCTGGATCTAGCGGTCGCGGTGGGAGCCGCGTATTACTCGTACGTTCGCGCGACCGGTGCCGGTCTCCTGGTTCGTGGCGGATTGCCGCGCGCGTATTTCATCGGTCTCGGTGGCGGCGATACATCTGAAAAACTGCGGACGATGACGCTGGTCCCGCGCGGCACCGAAGAAGGATCGACCATCGAGCTCGACCCAGGCAACCTCCAGTTGGTCGCGAACAAAGCCGTGTCGTTCCGCTTGTACAGTTCGCGGTCACGCACCGAGGATCACGCGGGCGATGTGGTCGAGTTCACGGCCGGCGATCCCGAGTTGCATCTGCACGCACCGCTCAATGCCGTGCTGCGGTTCGGCAAACCGGGCGAGCGATTGGTGCCGGTGAAACTCGGCGCGAAGCTGACCGAGGTCGGGACGTTAGAAATCTGGGCGGATTCGAAGGAAACCGAGCATCGCTGGCGGTTGCAATTCGAGTTGCGCAAATCCGCGGCGGCCGCACCGTCGCGTCCGGCGGCGGTGATAAACGATGCGGCGCTCGCGGCGGCGGAGGCGCTGATTCCCGCGGCGTTTGAAACCGACGAAATCGAGCCGCAACAACTACCGGCGCGCCTGGAGCAGACGTTGGGACTCGGAAGGAATTCGTGGCCGCTGGGTGCAATTCGCAAGCTCGCGGATGGAATGATCGCGCTCGCCGAGCAACGCAAGCGTAGCGCGGCACATGAACTGCGTTGGCTCAACCTGTGCGGGTTTTGCCTGCGGCCCGGATTCGGATTTCCCGGCGACGATTTTCGGATCGAGCAGGCGCGGCGCGTCTACGCCACCGGTTTGCAGTTCGCGAACCAGGTGCAGAACGAGATCGAGTGGTGGATTTTCTGGGGGCGCGTCGCCGGCGGGTTGAACAAGAATCAACAGAACGATATTTTCCAGCGGCTGGCTGCCACGCTGCTGCCGCGTGGCGGGAAACGTCCACCGCGCGTGAATCCGAGTTTGCTGCGCGAGATGTGGCGCACCGCAGCGAGTCTCGAACTGTTGCCAGTCGGAGTAAAGACGCAACTCGGCGACGAGCTGATGGCGCGTGTAACGAAGAACGATTTCGTCGACACCGGGCTATGGTGCCTGGCGCGTCTTGGCGCGCGCAAACTGTTCTACGGACCCACCAACCAGGTGCTGCCGCCGGCGACAGTCACGCGCTGGGTGGAGGCGTTGCTCAAGATTCCGAAGGCGGCCGACGCGGCGGCATCGCTCGCGCGTATCACGGGCGATTCGACGCGCGATCTTCCGCCTACTACGCGCGACTTAGTACGACGGGCGTTTCCAGAAGTGAATCTGGAAGCGGGACCCGAAGATAACCTCGCCGCGATGGGTCGTATCTTCGGAGAAGAACTGCCGTCGGGTCTTGTGTTCGAGGGCTGATTCAAGTGGACGAGCTAGAGTTGGTCCGATTGATTCGCCGGCGCGCAGGCAAGTCGTCAGGATTGATCCTCGGCATCGGCGACGATTGCGCGATTTTTCGCCCACAGCCCGGCGAAGATCTACTGTTCACCACAGACCAGATGATCGAGGGCGTCCACTTTCGCAGCGACGCTTCCGCAGTCGAGGTGGGGCATCGAGCGCTGGCGCGCAGCCTCAGCGATATCGCGGCTATGGGCGGCGAGCCGCGCTTTTGTCTGGTGTCACTCGCGGTTCCGCAAAAACGCGGTTCCGAATGGATCAAGAACTTCTACGGCGGACTGATGGCGCTGGCGCGTCGAACGAAGACCGCCCTCGCCGGTGGCGATCTCGCGCGTGCTTCGTCGATCTATTGCGACGTGATGGTCTGCGGCGCGGTCCCGCGCGGAAAAGCTCTGCGCCGCGACGGCGCGCTGCCTGGCGACGAAATCTATGTTTCAGGAAGGCTCGGCAAACCTTGGGATCGCCGCATTGAGCCGCGCCTGAAACTCGGCCAAAGTTTGCGCGGACACGCAACG
>DASYPO010000047.1:0-12836 GCA_036006545.1 Bryobacteraceae bacterium | reverse complement strand
CACTCAGTGGATTCGTGCTGGCGCGCGTCGATTGGGCCGCGCAGTTGCTCGACCCATACATTCGCGTTCTCAACGCGCTGCCTCGCGTGGTTCTCGCGCCGATTTTTCTACTGTGGTTCGGATTGGGCGTGTGGTCCAAGGTCGCGCTGGGCGTCACGGTTGTGTTCTTCATCGTGTTCTTCAACACCCTGCAGGGCGTGCGCGACGTGGACCGCGTGCTGATCAACAACGCCCGTCTGCTGGGCGCTTCGGAGTGGCAGCTCGCGCGCCACGTGCTTATCCCGAGCGCTCTGACCTGGGTGTTTTCGAGTCTGCACATCAGCATCGGATTCGCGATGATCGCGGTGGTGGTGGGCGAATACCT
This sequence comes from Bryobacteraceae bacterium, assembly GCA_036006545.1. Lineage (GTDB taxonomy): Bacteria > Acidobacteriota > Terriglobia > Bryobacterales > Bryobacteraceae > Palsa-187. The sequence continues at coordinate 12,472 of DASYPO010000047.1, read as the reverse complement.
GGGCGCGGCGCGCGGCGTAGGCTACCTGATCGCGCAGGCGGAGGGTGTTTTCGACACTACTGGGGTGTTCGCCGGCATGGCGGTGCTGAGCGCGGTGGTGCTGATCGTCGGCTGGGGCGTAACACGTCTCGAGAAGTGGCTGCTGCGGTGGAAGGCGTGAGGCGACGCGAGTTTGGGGTCTGCGGACTCGCTCTGCTAGCCGGTTGCCGCGAGCGCGAGGGGGAAGTGCGCCTGGCGCTGCAGCCGCCGTCAGCCAACAATTATCCGAGCTACCTGGCGAAGTGGCTCGGATTCTACGAACAGGAAGATGTGCATGTCGCGGTTTCGCAGATTGCGGGAGCGTCGAAAGTGTTGGAGGCTGTCGTCGGAGCGAGCGCCGACGTCGGCGGCGGCGTGTACGAACAGGCCGTGCAGATGCTGGCTGAGGGGCGCGACGTGCGCTGCTTCGTTTCGCTGCTTCGGTCGCCCAACTTCGCTATCGTTGCGTCGCCGAACGGAGGAGTCAAGCGCATCGACGATCTGCGGGAGAAAAGCATCGGCGTGTCGGCGGTGGGCTCGCCATCGCAGTTCTATCTGAATCATCTGTTGATCGCGAATCTGATTCCGGTCGAGACGGTCAGCACGGCAACGATCGGCATGGGCGCGACCGCCGTCGCCGCGCTTGAGCGCAACCAGGTGGCGGCGGCGGTACTGTTCGGCAGCGCGATTACGACGTATCTATCGCGTCACCAGGGGGCCGTCATCCTGGCCGACACACGTACGCCCGAGGGACTGCGCGCGATGTTCGGGGTGGACGATTACCCCGCGTCGTGCCTGTTGGCTCGTGGAGCTTGGCTTCACGAGCATCCGGAAGAAGCTCGCCGCATCAGCCGGGCCGTGCTGAAGTCTCTGGGATGGATCCGCGAGCATACGCCGGAAGAGATTTACGCACGCGTCCCCGCTGAAGCTCGGGTGGGTGATGCCGCGGCGGAGATCGAAGCTATCCGGCTTGCGAAGCCGATGTATTCGACGAATGGAAGGATTCGTCCGGAGAGCGCGGAGGCGGTACGGCGGGTGCTGGCGGGATCGCTGGAACGGGTACGTGCGGCGAGTTTGGACCTCAGCCGCACGCACACCGATGAATTCCTAACGGGAAAATAATTCAGCCGCAGATTAACGCAGATGGCCACAGACTTTTATCTGCGTGCATCTGACGTCTATCTGCGGCTCAAGTTTTAGAACACTAAACGCGCGCCCAATTGAATGTTCCGCGCCAGGTTGGGCTGATTGGTGATCTTTCCGAACGCCGCATTGGTGGGGCTCAACTGCGGCGAGTCGAAGATCGGGTGATTCAGCGCGTTGAACATTTCCAGGCGAAGCTGGAAGTTCACCCGCTCCGTGATGCTGGTGTTCTTGATCATCGACAGGTCCCAGTTGTTGACACCGTCGATGCGGAGATTGCCGAAGCGACTGGAGAACGTTCGGATATTGCTTCCGAGTTGCTGAGCGCTGACGGTATTGAAGCGCGTGGTGTCGAAGGCGTGATCGATGTTACGCGGATCAAGTTGCAGGTCGCCCCCCAGGAACAGCGCATTCTGGCCTTCCCAGTTGAGCGGCGCGCCCACCTGCCAGTTGTAAATCGCGTTGATCACCATACCGCCGATCAGGCGATTGAACAGGCCGTTGTGCGCGTCGAACTTCTTGCCTTTTCCGAAAGGCAGATCGTAGCTGCCGCTGACCACCACGCGCAGCGGGCGATCGTCGGGCGAGATGCGCTTCTCGGGCAGCGGATCGGAGTCGTTCAGGAAGCGCCGCCGCTCCATCAGCTTCGAATAGGTGAAGTTGGTGAGGAGATTCAGCCCGTGTGAATAGCGTTTTTCGACGCGCACTGCCATGCTGTGAAAATACGAGCTGCCGCGTGGATCGTTCGCCAGCGTGATCCCGCCGAACTGTGGGAACGGAATCAGCAACGAGGAGCGAGCGATGGTGGTGCCATTGATGCCTTGCCCCGGGACTTGGCCGGCGAATGGATTGGCCACGATGGCGCTCAGGTAGTCAATGGTTGCCTGATCGCGCGTGGCCGAGGTGCTTAGATACTTGCGCGGGGTGAAGTTAATCGCGTGACTGATGGGCAAGTGCACCGCATGGTTGCCGGTATAGCCAATTTCAAACACCAGATTCCTCGCAATCTCGCGCTGGATATCGAAATTCCAACGGAACGAATACGGGTTCAACTGGTTCACGTAGGGGATGGTGAGCCCCTGGCCTAGGAAAGTCGCCAGCCCGAGCGACGAACCGGTGGGCTGCTGGATGCCGTTGGTGAACGGCCTGGAAAGCGTGTCGGTCGGCGTGAGGAAGCTATCCAGGGTGGCGTTGAAAGTAGTGCTGGCGCTGAAGCCGCTCTGCAGCACGGTGGGCGCACCGATGGCTGCGAGGAACACGCCCGCGCCACCACGCAACACGGTCTTGCTTCCCAGCACTTTGGGGCTCCATGCGAATCCGAAACGCGGACTGAAGTAAGGACCGGAGGTCTTGTAATAATCCGTCCCATTGGTTCCCGCAAAAAGTAGTCCGCCATTCACCTTGAAATCCGCAGGCGCGATCGGGAAGGTGGCCGCGTTGTAGTTCTTGGCATAAGCTGCCTGAACGGCTGCCGCGATCGGGCTCGGCGTGGTGGTATCGAATCCGTTAATGGTGCGGTTCCAGCGCTCGTGCTCGGGCAGTTCCTTCTCCATACGGAGACCGATATTGAAGGTGAGGTTGGATCTCACACGCCAGTCGTCGTGAATGAAGTACGCCATGTACGAGGCTTGGTTGGTACGGAACGCATTAATCGCGAAACTGCCGCCCGTGGGCAGACCCAGCAGGAAGCCCGCGATGTCCTGGCCAAAGGGGGCTGAGGTGGCGTTATCCAGCGGACCGCGGGTCCAGTTTTCCCGAAGCGTGTAGGCGCCGCTGGAATTACCGTAGCTGGTGGCGCTTTCGCGCAGCAATCGCAGATCCGTGCCCAACTTGAAGCTGTGCTTGCCCTTCACTTTGACCACGTCGGCGAAGATCTGGTAACTGTCGAAGGGCGTGCGGTCGCCGCCGGAGTCACCGATGTCCTGAATCGAGTTGAAGTCGAACGCGGGCAGCACCAGTTTTGTCGAAGCGGCCTTCAGCGAAGCCGGGAATCCCAGCGTGGTGAAATCAAATCCGTCGCTGGGCCTGACGTTGCCCTCGATGAAACGCGTGTAATTCAGGCGGACGTTCAGTACGGTGGTGGAATTGAAGGTGTACACATCGTCCAGCGTGGAGCCCCAATTGACGCGACTCAAAAAATTACCGGTCAGAATATCGAAAAACAGGTTGCCGCGATTCTCTACGCGGCCATTGTGGCGCGCGTTGACGAACATCTTGTGCCGGTCGCTGAACACGAAATCCAAGCGTCCCATCTGACCATCGAAAGTGTCGCTGCGGACTGAGTTTGAAAGGTAATTATTCGTCCCGTTATCGCTGGCCAGGTTGGCCTGATTGGGTTGCGGATAGAGATTAAGGACCTTGAGCGCGATGGGATCGAGTTTGGTTGGGTCCAGCTTGTTGCCGGCGATGGGCGTGCGCGAGATGCGGCCGTTGGATTGCAGGACGCCGCTCCTGGGATCGTAGAGCTGGTAACAGGTCCCGATTACGGTCGCGCTGCAACGGGCGTTCAAAAGCGCGGAGAAATCGCCGGTGCGTTCGGCTGCCGTGGGCACGGTGGTAACGGTCGGTTCCGGGAAGGAATCGCGGATGCCTTCGTAGCTAAAAAACCAGAACAGCTTGTTGCGACCGTTGAAAACTTTTGGAATGAAGACCGGACCGGAGGCAGTGCCGCCGTACTGATTGAAACGAGTGATGGGCTTGACGGTGCCGTTGCGGTTCAGGAAGAACGGGGTGGCCGCGAGATCGGAGGTCTGATTGAACTCGTACAGCGAGCCGTGGAATTGATTGCCGCCGCCCTTGAGCACGACGTTGACGGTCCCACCGGCGGTGTGACCGTACGCCGCATCCGCTTCGAAGGTGTGGACGCGAACTTCATCCACGGCGTCGACCGGCGGATTGAAGGCGACGCGCAGATTGTTGGTCGTGTCCGGCGAGCCGTCGATCAGGATTTCGTTGGACTGCGCGGGGGCGCCGCCCATGGAGAATCCCGAGGGGCCGGCGTTATCGAAGGGTCGCGAGAACTTTGGATCGGCGGTAGAAATCACACCGATGGACGTTTGCGCCAGCACCAGCGCGACGCGTCCGTTCATCGGCAGGTTGGCGACCGATCGGCCGCTGATGACCTGACCCGCGGATGCTGTCGCGGTTTCGAGCAGCGGCGTCTCAGCGGTTACGTTCACGCTCTCGCTGACTTGTCCGACTTCGAGCGAGATGTCCACGCTCTCGCGTTCGCCTGAGCCGACGGTGAAATTGTCGCGCACATAGCGCTTGAAGCCCTGCGCTTCGGCGCTGATCTTGTAAGTTCCAGGTGTGAGGAAGGGAATTGTATAGGAACCGTCGCTACCGGAAGTCGTCTCTGACTTCGCTCCGGTGTTCGCCAGCGTCACGACGATCTTGACGCCCGGCACCGCGGCCTGCTGTGCGTCGAGCACGCGGCCCGTAATGGTTCCGCGATATTCCTGCGCGAACGCGAGTGCGGAAGCCAACACAGCCGCACTAAGTACACGAATCATCTTGGATCCGAACATTCGACTAACCCCCTAAAACGTAGTTGCGCCTTTAGCGATAACGATTGACGCAATACTTGCTCGGACCAAGGTAGGCCTTTCGAGACCCCCTGTCAAGTGGTAGGGTTAGCGCGGCTTTAAGCGCTAGTCGATTGCGACCTGGTAGCCGCTGGCCAGGCGATTGGTTTCGTTGGCCATTCGGACGAGTGCCATCAGCTCGGCGAAGTGTGCGGTCCAAGCCTCAAGGTGTCTCCACGATCTCGATCAAATCCAGCACGGTCTTGCGCAGCGGGCGCATCAGCGGCAAACCGGCGAGCTTGATCAGATTCGCAACCAAGCGCACGCTACGTTCGAGCAGCTTGTGTGTTCGCACCTGTGCAGCCGAATGATCGGTGATCCAGAAAAAAATGAGCGCGAGCTGAAACATCCACAGCAGTCGCGGCAGCGGACCAGCGAGATCCTTGGGCACGCGAGTTTCGCTGGCGGTAAGCGCCAGCGCGAAGGCCTCAATGTCCGCCTCGCGAATCGCACGCGTCTCCTGGCTGAACGGCGAGAGCGGATGCCGCGGATCGGTGGCGTGGCGCAGCAGCGCGCCTAACAGCACGCGATTCGGCTCGAAATAGCGCAGCTTGGTTTCGATAAGCCGGCGCAGATGTTCCTCGAGCGATCCCCGTTCGGCCAGCGCCTCCGCGATGCCTGGTTGCATTTCGCGGCTCGCCAACTCATAGAACGCCATGACCATCGCTTCTTTGGACGCGAAGTAGTAGTATGCGGCGCCAGTCGCCACTCCGGCCGCTTGAGCGATTTCGCGCATGGTAGTGTCGTCGAATCCGCGCGTCTGGAAAAGACCGAGGGCCGCTTGAAGAATGCGCTTCCGAGTGTCTTCCGCCTTGGCAGTACTCATCGGCGCCTTCATGGCTTCGGCTCCAGCCCCAGGCACGACGAGATCATTGCGCGGCTCCCGGAGAGCGTCGCGAAGATTCGTCGTGCGGCGGGCAGCAGTGCGGGACTCGCCAGGCGCCGCGCCCATCCGCGGTAATTCCGCAATGCCCACAGCACCACCACCCAAGCGTGATTCCCGCGCCACACTGCGCCTGTATCACTTACGACTACAAGTTCATCTGGAGACGGCGGAGGGATTCCGCGTAACATCCGGACCGCCGCTTCCGATCCGGCGGGGAGCAGCGCCAGGCCCACCAGCTTAGGTTGTTCAAGCAGCCAGTCCCTGATCGCCGAACAGAGGCCGCAGCGCGCGTCATACATGACGAACAATGTGCGGATGGGCGAGCTCATGCGCGGGTTTCCTGCGGAGGCAGCAGAATGTCCGGGGGCAGCGGCGGGAGCGTGCTTTCGTTGGTCCGACGCCGGATGCGCGAGAACACGTAGAGGTTGAAGAAGTGCATCGCTCCGAGGACCAGGAGCACCATGCCGGTCTTGTCGGCTACCAACTCCATAGCGCTCCGCAGTTCGAGCGGCGTCGTGTAAGTCCGCAACGCCAGGGCGACGAACCCGACGTTTACCAGATAGAAGCCGACCACCAGCAGGTGATTCACGGAATCGGCCAACTCAGTGTTTCCGTGGAACGCGTCGACCAGAAAAACTCGTCCGCGCCGATGCAGGGTATGGGCCACCCAGACGGTGACCGTCAAGCTGATCAGCAGGTACGCCAGATAACTTCCTTCGATATACATTACAAGCTCCTTTTTGATGTTTTGAACATGTTCAAATACAGAGTAAGCGCAAGCCTGTCCGCTGTCAAGGACTTTTTTGAATGTGTTCAAAACTAAGGCTGAGAAGTTAGTTCCGGAAGCGGTCGTCGATTTCGACCTGGTAGCCGCTCGCCAAACGATTGGTTTCGTTGGCCATTCCGACGACTGCCATCAGCTCGGCGAATTGTGCGTCGGTCATGCCAGCTTTGCGTGCGGCGGCGGTGTGCGAGGCGATGCAGTAGCCGCATTGATTGGTGGCGCTGACGGCCAGATAGATCATCTCTTTGGTGACCGCATCAAGCGCGCCTGGCGCCATGATCTGCTTGATCGACTCCCAGGTGCGGCGCAGCGTCGCGGGGTCATGCGCCAGAGCTTTCCAGAAATTGTTGATCCAGTCGACCTTGCGGGTCGCCATGATGTCGTCATAGACGGCGCGGACTTCGGGCGGCGCGTCAGCGTATTCGATGAGTCCCAGGGTTGCCATGACTAATTTTTACTTTGCACCTTCACCGCGGCGGATCGTACTTCACGACCTTACCGCCCTTCATCACGAACGCGACCTTCCGCATCGCCGTGATGTCCTTCAGCGGATCGCCCACTACGGCGACCAGGTCGGCTTCGAAACCCTTAGCGACGACCCCGAGCTTGGTCGGCATGCCGAGCGAAGCGGCCGCGACCGATGTGCCGCTCATGATCGCGTCCATGGGTCTGTCGCCGCCGTCTTTCACGCGATAGACGAATTCCTCGTAGTTGCGGCCATGTGATCCCGCGACAGCGTCGGTGCCCAGCACCACACGCACCCCGCGCGCCCGCGCCCGTTTCAATACATCGGCGACCTGCGGAAGAGCTTTTTCCATGTACTGGAAACCCTCTTCCGTGTAATTGCCGATCCCCAGGAACTTCGGTCGGTTATCGAGATAGTTGTGCAGCACCAGGAAATTTGGATCGAAGTACACGCCGCGATCGGTCATGAGCTGCAAGGTCGCATCGTTGAGGAAAGTCCCATGCTCGATCGCGGTGCAACCGGCCAGCACCGCGCGCGTGGCCCCATCGCTCGCATGCGCATGCACCACCGCGCGCAGTCCCTGCGCTTTCGATTCGCCGCAAACCGCGTCGATCTGCGCGTCGGTCATGGATTGGCCGCCGCCGTCGCGAATGCTCTTGGTCGCAAAAATCTTGATCACGTCCGCGCCGCTGGCCTTGAACTGGCGAACTTTCTGACGCAGCGCTTCGGGATCGCCCGAATTTTCGTTGAGCTGTCCGAGCGAAGTGAGAATGCGCGGGCCCGGCAGTACGCCGTCGTTGATCGAGTCGCGCAGCGCGCCGTCGAGCGGATCGCCCAGGCTCTGAATGGTCGTGAAGCCGGCCATCAAAGTCGCCAGCGCGTTGCCCGCCAAGTGGGTCATTTTCGCTTCCGGCGCCTCGCGGCCCTGATGCAGTTTGCCGTTGCGATCGAAATGCCACGCCGGATGAACATGCGTGTCGATCCATCCGGGCATCAGCGTCATGCCGGTCAGATCGTAGGTCGGCTTGGCCGTGCTCTTGGTTTCGACCTTGACGATCTGCGAGCCTTCGATGGTGACCATCGCGTCATTGATGACACCGCCGCGCCCTTCGATCAGCAGGCTGGTTTTGAGAGTGATGGTCTGGGCGGAGCACAGGAGAGGAAGCACCAACAGGCACAGCTTCATGCGGACTCCTTACTAGTTGCGGTTCGCCTGCGGCTCGGTGCGGCCGGCGAGCGCCTTGACCACCGGCCCGCCACACACACCGACGCCGGTATTCAACAAGGCGTTCAAGAAATTGTAGAGCACCGCGTAAACCATCTGCTCGGTGACGGCGGCGCGATTGGGCAGCCGGAACGAAGCGGGCAATTCCTTGTTGATCTGCAGGCGAATCGAATGCGGGAGCGCGCGACCGCCGCGATCGCGCTGATTGGCCACCTGAATGGGCGTCTGCAGTACCGTGCCACTGCGTCCGTCGACATAGAAATTGCAGCGCGAGAACCAGCCGACATTGGCGGGATCGGCGGCGTCGAACAGCAGCAGGGGCGCCTGGCGGCCGGCGGCGTTCAATTCCAGCAGGATGCGTCGCGATTGGTCTTCCATCTTGAACTCGAAGCCCGCCTGCCGCGCAATGTTCTCGATAAACTCAGTGTCGAGCTCGAGCAGCAGCAGTTTGTGTTCGCCGGCTTTGAGTACTTGCATCCGCTGCTATTCTAGCAGTCGCGCGCAAAGCGCCCCGCGGCGACATGCCGCCAAGATAGTGCGGGCTATAGTGGAAGTATCTTGCCTAGCAGCCCGGCGCTCGTACTTTTCGACATTGACGGAACACTATTGCGCCGCGCGGGGCCGCATCATCGTGAAGCGTTAGTTGATTCGGTGCGACGCATACTGAAGTTAGATACGACGACCGAGGGGGTTCCGGTCCAGGGCATGCTGGATCGCGACATTTTGACCTGCATGCTGCGCAACGCGGGAGTTTCCGATGCGGAAATTCGCCGCGTGATGCCGAATTTGGTCGAGCGGGCTCAATCCTTATATACGCGCCGCTGTCCGGATCTGCGCCGCAAAGTTTGTCCGGGAGCGCGCGGGTTGCTATATCGGCTCTCGCGCCGGCGGATTCCCACCGGGCTCGTCACCGGAAATCTCACGCGCATCGGATGGAGAAAGATGGAGCAAGCCGGGCTGCGCCGCTACCTCCATTTCGGCGCATTCGCGGAGCAAGCGGACGATCGCGCGGGGTTGGTGAAGATCGCGCTGGAGCATGCGCATCGCAAAGGCTGGATCAATGGCACCGGCCGAGTGGCGTTGATCGGCGACCATCCCAACGATATTCGCGCCGCGAGAGCCAACGGCGTGCGGTCGGTTGCCGTTGCGACCGGAGTGGTCGGTGCGGAGGAACTCGCGAAGCACAAGCCGGATCTACTGGTCGCCGATATGCGCGCGCTTTCGATGGAGATGCTGGCCGGATGAAGGGCTGCTGGTTGTTGTTGACGATCTTACTGGCGAGTTGCGCATCGAAAGAATCCGCGTCCGTAAAGGCGATCGTGGGTGCGAAGCTCATCGCAGCGCCGGGTCGCGCGCCGGTCGAGTACTCGGTGATCGTCGTCGAAGGCGGGAAGTTTCGTGAGGTCGGACCGCAATCGTCGACTCCGGTTCCGAAGGGTGCTGCGATCACGAGCGGACTGGGACTGACCGCGTCGCCGGTCGACTCTGCGAATCCGATCGAGCCGGGCCAACCCGCAAATCTGGTGTTGAACGGCGCAAGTTCCCGCACCATGCGCAACGGCGAGTGGGTCCCCTGACGTGGAGCGGGTGACGCCTGAAGCGCAGGCGCTTTCCGTCAAGCGTGCGCAGGTCGAGTTTCACAATTTCGCGTCGCTGGGCGAGCCGGAGCGCAACCTGCGGATTTATGCCGAGGAGAACCAGCGCCGCGCCGAAGTAATCCGGGCGCAGCGCGAATTCATCGGGGAGATGTCGCCGTTCCTCGAGATCGGAGCCAACGCGGGCCATACCAGCTACTTGCTATGCAACGAATTCGGCGCGGAAGGTTTCGCGCTGGATATTTCGGCTGATTCCCTGCGCCACGGCCGCGTGCTGATGGAGGCCTGGCACCTGGAGCGCGCGCCAGTCCGGCTGGCCGGTGACGCGGTGCATCTGCCTTTCGCCGATGGATCGCTGCGCATGGTGTGCGCGTTTCAAATGCTCAGTCAGTTCATGGATGTGGAGAGCGTGTTCCGCGAAGTGGCGCGCGTGCTCGCGCCGGGCGGCGTGTTCCTCTTCGCCGAGGAACCGTTGAAGCGCATGCTTTCGCTGCGTCTGTATCGCTGTCCGTATTACGACACCATGAAGCCCTGGGAGCGGCGGCTCTACGATTGGGGACTGCTGGGATATTTTGTTCGCGACGTGATCGGCGCGCACCAGGAGGAAAGCTTCGGCATTCGCCAAAACCACACCATGGGAATCGCGGAATGGCACACCTTGGTGCGGAAATATTTCGCCGAGCATCGCTACCAGGTTTTCGTGCCGGAGCGCGGCTGGGGCGAGCGCGTAGTGAAGCGCGCGGCGATTCGCCTGGATCCGCATGGTTCGGAATGGCGCGCGGCGAAATTGCTCGGCGGGACGCTTGCGGCGGTGTGCAAGAAAGCAGGTTCAAGCCAGCCGCGATCTCTGGCTACCTTCGAGACGCTGCTGCGTTGTCCCGACTGCGCGGCCGATCTTTCGCGCGATTCGTCGGACACGCTACGCTGCGCGAAGTGTGGATACGAAGCGGCCAACGAAGGCGGTGTCTACAATTTGCTGCCGTCCGCCGATCGCAAGGAATTGTATCCGGGCGATCGCCCCGACATTCTCGATTTTTCGCAACCGGGTCACGCGGCGCATCTCGGCGAGGGTTGGTACGATCTCGAGGGCGATTTCGGAAACAAGTACCGTTGGATCGGCCGACGGGCAACCGCGCATTTGTCACAAGTCGCGAGCGGTCCGCAGAAACTGCGCATTCGAGGGCACGCGTCGCAGCAGGGCATTCCTGGCGAAGTGCGCGCCCTGGTGAACGGTGCGGTCGTCGGAGACTGGAAGCTGGACCGGCCGGGACTTTTCGTGCTGGAAGCTACGGTGCCGGATGCGCCGGAGTATTCGATTGAAATTATCGCGTCACCCGAATGGTCGGTGGCGACCGACGATCGCGTGTTCACGGTCAATCTGAGTATGATCCGCCTGCTGCCCAGAGACTAACGCCGCGGCTACTGAATCCGGATCTGAACCGCGTTGGAGGTCACGCCGTCGACGGTGACAGAAACGTTCACCAGCCCGGCCCCGCGCAAGTCCAGCGGAAGCGCCAGATTGATCTGATCCAGACCGGGGATGATCGTCTGCGGCCCCGCGTAAAGCGCCGGAAATTTCTTGTCGCCGATATTCACGCTGACGTTCGAGAGCGAGCTCACGCCCCGAATCCCGGTTCCGTAAAGAGAAAGATACACCGGCGCGTCGACGCCGACATCAATCGGTACCGCCGCGCAGTTGGCGGGTGCGTCGCAATGGAAGACTGGCACCACGCCCCGGCCTCCGGACGAAATCACGACACGGATCGCGGTAGCTGCGGCAGTGCCGGCGCCTGAACCATCGATGCTGAACAAGCCGGGAGCCACGCGCGCGAACGTCACTGGCATGCTGCGCAGCGCCGCCGCACCCAGACCCAGGCCCAGCCCGGTTACCGCGAATCCGATCTTGCCCTCGCCCACCGCTGTGTCCGGCGGGATCCAGATGTTCATCTGCGGCGGGGCGACGTACAAAAGTCCGGCTTCGCGTGATCGATTCGCCGCATCGGTGATCAGCACTCCCGGCATATCGCCCAGCCGGATCGGCCAAGGTATTTCGGTGGCGGATGCCGGCTGCGTCGCGATCTTGTTGCCGCGAATGGTCACCAGCGAATCGGGAGCGATGCCGACGTTGGGACTGGCGGCTGAAGTGACGGTGAAGGAAAGGTCGTCAGCGACTGCGGATCCCACAGCGAAAGATAAGAGAACAACGTAAGAAATAGTGCGCATGAAAAAAGACCTCCGGTAGGGATAGACGCGGGCAGCTTCTGCCAGGATTCTAGCGTTTTGCGAAACGTTTGCTATCGGTCTTCCAGTAAGCGGCCCAGCGCTTACCTATTTCTTTCGCAAACGCGAAGGGGATTCTCGTGCCTTCCGCGCCCGCCCGGTGTTTACCATAGGCTTCTTGCGGCAACCGAGATTGGTCCGGCCCTATGTTACATTTCAGAGTTACTACGCTGAGACGTAGACCGACCCAAGAGGATAATTCCATGCGCGTTCCCACTTCTCATCGCAGATTTTGGTTGGCCGTCGTTTCCATGGCCTGTCTGACCATCGTCGGTCTCGCGCTGGCGCAGGAGCGGCCCAACCGGCCCGCGCCCGAGCCGCAGCCAAACGTCTCGACGGATCCACTTTTCCGCGGATTCGAATTTCGCTCGATCGGTCCCGCGACCATGATGGGCCGCGTCGACGACATCGTTGCGGCCGAGCAGGATCCGATGACGATGTACGTGGGGTTCGCGACCGGCGGGCTGTGGAAATCGACCGACGGCGGTAAT
>DASYPO010000046.1:0-7864 GCA_036006545.1 Bryobacteraceae bacterium | reverse complement strand
GACCGGATCGCTAAGACGGCGTGTGGCGATCCCGCGAGCGGAGAACGCATTCCGATCGTCATCGAAATCGGACCCGGCAAAGGCGCTCTCACCGAATCGCTGCTCGATTGCGCCGAGCGTGTATTCGCAATCGAAGTCGATACATACCTGGTCCACTACCTGCGTCAGAAATTTCGCGAGCCAGTGGAGCAGGGCAGGCTGGTGCTCATCGAAGGCGATATCCTCAAGACCGATTTATCGCAATGGGGTCGCGTCCCCATCGTCGGCAATCTTCCTTACTACATCACCTCGCCGATTCTCGAGCGCGTGTTTTCGAGCGCGGGCACGTGGGAGCGCGCTGTGTTCCTGATGCAGGCCGAAGTTGCCGCGCGACTCGCTGCGGAACCCGGCGGTCGCGACCGCGGCTACTTAAGCGTGCTGACGCAACTCCATTCCAAGCCCGAGGTTCTGTTCGACGTCCCTCGCGTCGCGTTTCGCCCGCCACCGAAGGTCGATAGTGCTGTCGTGCTGCTGACGCCCGGAAAATCGCCCGTCGACGATACCGCCGCGTTTTTGCGTTTCGCGTCCGCGTGTTTCCGCATGAAGCGGAAAACGCTGCGCAACAATCTCGCGCCGGCGTACGGACGCGAACGCGTCGATGGTCTTGCTGAAGCCGGTCTGCGCGCCGAGCAGCTGAGCGTAGAGCAACTCGTCGCGTTGTATCGCAAGCTGACGACCTGACTCTCAGTCGCGATTGTAGATTTTCACTCGGAACATGGGCAATGCCTTCTCTGCCGCGTCCATCTCAAACTTCTGCTCGGTCTTCATCGCATCGTAATCACGCCACAGCCATGCGAGCGATCGCGGCAGTTCCGCGTTACCGCCTGCGGTCGAGCGCGCGTGATTTCCCCAACTGAAATGGAAATCGTAATCGCGAAACTTGAGCGAATTGGCCATTTGAATGTTCTGAAGCGGCCAGCTTCCGTGATTGTTCTCCAAGTCCTCGGAGCCGTCCTCCAGCCACACGCGAAGGTTGCGCTTGGGTTCCTTGCGGACCTTATTGGGATACACATTGCCGCCATCGATCTCTCCCGGCTTCCACTGAATGCTGGTGTAGCTGCCGATCAGCGAGAGCACACGCGAAAACAACTCCGGGTGAAACCACGCCGCGTTGAACGAACAAATCCCTCCCGAGCTTTCCCCCGCGATGGCGCGGCTATACGCATCCTTGCGAAGGTTGTATTTCGCCTCGACCTCGGCCAGCACCTCGTCGCGGAGAAATCGCGCATAAGTATCGTTCACCGTGTCGTATTCAATCGATCGCAATGCGCGCTCACCCACCTTCCCCGGCGAGATGAACACTTGAATCATCACCGGGATTTTCTTCTGATGAATCAGATTGTCGATCACGTTCTGCGTGCGGCGGCTGTTGCGAGCCACGTGCCCCTGCCCGTCTTGCCAGACCATCAATGCTGCCGGTTTCGACGGATCGTACTGTGCCGGAACGTAAATCCAGTAGTCGCTTTGCATGCCTGGATAAATCTTGCTTGCGTGCACGATTTTCTCTGAAATCTTGCCCTGCGGCACCCCCGGCTGTTCGTAGGAATCCGGCAGAAAAACCGGCACGTTGAGACTACCTCCGAAGTCCGCACCATTAACCACGTAGTGAAATGCGTGCGAGCGCCCCGGCGCCAGCCGTGCGACATGCATCCACAAATTCGCCGCCGCACGGCTCATGGGTGTGCGCGGACCATCGTCGATCACCAGCGCTGGCGTCTGCTCGGTCTCGATCGCGAACAACACGGTCTCGTGATCGCCGAGCCAGGCCGTTCCTTTCTTCAAGTCGTCGGCCTTCACGGCAGCGCGCAGCGCATCCGGATTACGCGCGAGTTCGTTAAGATCCGCCGCGCAGCCAGCCGCGGCGAAAAGCACAAGAAGGAAGAATCGCATGCGAACTACCTCGTCAGTCGATTGTATTTGCGCAACACCTCGCGCAGACCGTCGTGCGGCAGCGCGACCACGCGGTGATTCTGATAGCCCGTCATCGTCTCCGCGCCGACCATCGCGTTCACAATCGCCTCTTCCACCGCCTGCACGGTCGCGCCGAAGATCGGATCCATCTGGTCGTTCGCAAGCATCTTCAGATCCTGCACCCCCGTGGTCTTCGCGGCACCCGGATTCGCAGTCGAGAACGCGACGAAAATATCACCGCTCCCGTTCCCCGAAGTCGATCCGGTGCGCGCGAGTCCCATCGTCGCCCGTCGCGCCAGCCGCTTCAACTGCTGCGGCAGCAGCGGCGCGTCGGTAGCGATCACGATGATGATCGATCCCAGTTCTTCGCGCTCGCGGGCCAAGTCTCCCGCCATCGGACGCGGCGCGTTGATTTCCAAGCCCGCCGGAAGGCCTGCGATGGTTAACTGCGGGCGACGTCCGCAGTTGCACTGCACCAGCGCGCCCACCGTGTAATCGCCCGACTTGCGCGACGCCGTTCCGATGCCGCCTTTGAATCCGTAACACATCATGCCCGTTCCGCCGCCGACGTTTCCTTCAGCGACTGTGCCGGGGCGTGCGCCTTCGAGCGCGGCAACAGTGTGCTCCGGTTTCACCGCGAATGCGTTGATGTTATTCAGAAACCCGTCGTAAGTTTCGGCCACCAGCGGCAGCGACCATGTGTCCGCCTTCTGTCCCTTGCCGATGCGCCACTGGATGTACGCGTCGCGCACCACGCCTACACTGTGCGTGTTGGTGATCATCGCGGGCCCGTCCAGAAATCCGGATTCTTCCACCCACGTGGTGCCGGTCATTTCCCCATTTCCGTTGAGGGAAAACCAGCCGGCGAAAACGGAATCCGCGCTCGACTTGCCGCGCGGCCACACTGCGGTGACGCCGGTTCGAATCGCCGCGTCGCCTTGTCCGCTGATCAGCGTCGAGTGGCCGACCTCAACTCCGGCGACGTCAGTGATCGCATTCAACGCGCCGGGTGTTCCTTCGAACGGCACGCCCACATCGCGCGCGCGCGGCTTCTGCTGCGCGACGAGCATCAGCGGAATAAAGATCACGATACAAACTCTTGTCGTGGCGCGGCCTTCAGGCCGCAGCGTCGGCTTTAGCCGGCGAACCAAAAAACTCTTCATCGCTTCTTGCTCAGAGGCGGCCTCGCGAAATACGGATCCGGCTCGGGTATCGCCGCCCCGTCCTTGCGCGGCGACGAGGCGCCGTAATTCATCCCGCTCTTGACGTCGCGCAATACCACCTGCCCGCCGCCCATCAACCCTGAGTAGTCGCCCTCCACTTGCAGCGCATGGCCGCGCTTAGTCAGTTCGTCGCGCACCGCTACCGGCACGCGATTTTCGATCCTCACATCGCATCCGCCCATGGTCTGCTTGACGAAGCGCGGCGCCTCCAGCGCCTCCTGGATATTCATTCCGTGATCGACGATATTCGAAACGAATTGCGCTTGCGCCTGTGCCTGGTTCGAGCCGCGCATGATGCCGAAGCCGATCTTGTTGTCGCCTTTTTCCATGAACGCCGGAATGATGGTGTGATACGGACGCTTGCGCGGAGCGAGCGCGTTGGGATGCTTGGCATCCGACGAAAACGCGGCCGCGCGATCGTGCAAATGAAAGCCGAAATCGTCCACCACCACGCCCGAGCCCCACAGATCGGAAATGCTCTGGATCCAGGAAACAATATTGCCCTCGCGGTCCACCACGGACAGATAAATGGTGTGGCCGGGAGTCGGCTCGCCGGGTTCCGTCATGCAGTTTGCCTTCGACGTATCGATCAATGCCGCGCGGCGTTTGGCATACGCCTTGGACAGCAGTCCGGCTACCGGCACATCGGAGAAGCGTTGATCGGCAACGTAGCGACGCTGATCCTGATACGACAACTTCTGCGCCTCGATCTTAATATGCAGCGCGTCGGCGCTGAGCTGCGTGAAACCGGGCAGCGGAAAATCTTCCATGATATTCAGCATCTCGAGTGCACCGATGCCCTGCCCGTTAGGCGGAAGCTCGAATACCGTCCAGCCGCGATACGTGGTCGAAATCGGTTTGACCCACTCCGAGCTGAACTCGCGCAGGTCGTCGGCGGTCATGAGGCCGCCCAGGCGCTGCGAAGTTTTCAGAATTGACGCGGCAATTTCGCCCTTATAGAAGGCACTCGGTCCAGCTTGAGCTATCAGCCGATACGCGCGTCCGAGCTCGGGATTCCGGACGATTTGGCCCACCGCCGGCGGCTTACCGTCGGGCAGATAGACTCGCTTCGCGTTATCGTCGCGGCGAAGTTTTCCGGAGTGATGCTCCCAATCCCACTGGATCATTTCGGTCACCGGAAACCCCTGTTCGGCGTAAAAAATTGCGGGAGCGAACAGATCGCGCCATGGCAGCTTCCCGAACCTCGCGTGCATTTTCGCCCAGCCATCCACCGCGCCCGGTACCGTGGCGGAATGAATACCCACTGCGGGCATGGAATAGATTTTCAAATTCGCGAGCGCGGCCAGGCTCATCCCTTTGGGTGCGAATCCGCTGGCGTTGATGCCCGTCAGCGTTCCCGATTTCGCCTCGCGATGCAGAGCGAACAGATCGCCCCCGATGCCGCACATCATCGGTTCAACCACGCCCAGCACTGCGTTGGCCGCGATCGCCGCGTCGGTTGCCGATCCTCCGCGCGCCAGAATTTGTGCACCCGCCTGCGACGCCAGCGTCTGGCTGGTCGCGACAATCCCGCCCGGCGTGATCACCATGGAGCGGGCGTGACTGCGATCCTGCGCGGGCGCGAGGAGCGGCGCGGCGAAAAGAACGGCTACGGCAATTTTCATGCTTTACCCAGCTTCGCCTCAATGATGTCGAACAACTGATCGATGTCCCCCGGCCGCGTGTGGATATGTGACGAAAGCCGCATGCGCTGCCCACCACTCACGAAAATTCTCTGCTTCGCCGTTTCCTGCCACACCGCGCTTGCGTCTTTCTTAAAGCTGATCCCGACCAGCGCGGCGAACATGCGATCGTCATCCGGCGTCAACAATTCAATGTAGGGCAGCGCGCGGGCCCGTTCGAACGTACGGCGCGCCAGTTGATGGATGCGCGCGTAGATCCGCTCGGGGCCAATCGCCTGCGCGAACTTGATCCCCGCCAGCATGCCTTCGAACAGCGCACGATTGTTAGTGCCCATGCGCATGAAGCGGCCGGCCTTGAGCGACTTGTCGTCCCATGCGCCGGTGACGTTGAGCGGCCACAGGCGATCCAGCCATTCTTCGCGGATATAAAGAAAACCGCATCCGGCGGGCGCGAACATCCATTTGTGAGGACTGCCGCTGAAAAAATCGCAGTGCAGATCGGAGAGGCGCAGCGGCATCTGCCCGTGCATGTGCGCGCCGTCGACCATCGTGATCACGCCCTTGGCGCGCGCCGCGTCACTGATCTCGCGGATCGGCATGATCAATCCGGTCGGGCTGGTCATGCCGCTGAACATCAGCACGCGCGTACGCGGACCGATCGACGACACCAGCAGATCTGCAAGCTGACCAGGACTTTTCGGAGGCAGCGGAATCTTCACTTCGCGAACCGTGACGCCGTAGCGCGCTTCTTTCAAACGCCAGCCCGCGCGCCCGCTGGGATGCTCCTGATCGGTCATCACTACTTCGTCGCCGGCTTTGAGATCCAGGCCCGTGGCGACGGTCGTGTTGGCTTCGGTCGCGTTGTGCATCAGCGCGATTTCATCTTTGGAACAGCCGACGAAGCGCGCCAGCTCTTCGCGATGCGCGTCCATGGTCTCGTAGCCCCAGCGCGGATACGGATCGGCGGTTTCAAGCGCTGCGCCTTTCTCGAGATAGTCGGCGACGGCCGCCAGGACGGGCCGCGGCGCGACTCCCAGGCTGCCGTTGTTCAGGAAGGATCGCCCGGCGGGCAAGTAAAACTGTTCGTCGCGGATGCGCTTCCAATAAGATTCGGGATCCCGCCCGAACAGCGCGGCGTCGGGAAGTGCGGGCGTCGTCGCCGCGAGAATGTTCTGCCACGGAACTCCGAAAGCAGCGGCCCCGGCGCGAAGCGCGGTACGTCGATTCATGCGAACCCTCCTCGTCTTACTGGCCCCTGTCCCCTGGCCCCTGGCCCCTGTCCCCTGCCTTACGGCTTCAGATACTGCCCCAAAAACTTCCACACCTCAGCGCGCGATTCCTTCGCGATCTTCGTATCTAAACGATTAAACGCGTGCCCACCCGGCGCGTCGTCGTAAATCTTGTACTCGAACTTCTTGCCCTCCGCCTTCAGCGCGGCGATCAGGTGCTTCACCTCCAGCACGTTCACGTCTTCATCGTTCGTATTGGTGTGAATCAGCAGTGGCGTCTGGAGTTTCGAAACATGCGTGATCGGCGAGCGTCGCTCGTATTCCTTGATGTTTTCCCGCACCGTCTGGCCGATGTGATACGGCGCTGAGTACAGCGCGCGATACGCGTCCGTCTGGTAGCCCAGGCGCAGCACCAGGTCGCTCACCGGCACGCCCGCGTACGCCACCGCGAACGATTCCGGGTGCTGGAAAATATTCATCAGCGTGATCAATCCGCCATGGCTCCAGCCGAGAATTCCCACGCGCTGCGGGTCCAGAAAACTGTGATTCTCTAGCATCCACTGGCGGCCCAGATACACGTCGTCGACTTCGCGACCGCCATAATCGATGAGATTATAGAAGCCCTGCCCGTAGCCGGTGCTGCCGCGATAATCCGTCGAGATGATCGAATAGCCCAGCTCGACCAGTTCCCGCACCACGTGCGCGGCTTCGGTCGAAAAATTCGAATGCACGCCGCCGTGGATCAGCACCAGCAGCGGATGCTTCTTCGACCTATCCAGTTTTTTCGGAATGAAGGTGTAGGCATGAATGATCACCGGATTCCCCGCGCCGGGTGCAGTTCGGTTCGGAATGCGGGACGGGGGCAGGCTGGTGTAGCGGACCTTATCGATCTCCGCAATGTCGCCCAGCTTCTGATACCACATCCAGTCGTCGATGGCTTTGAGAACCACGTCGTTCTGCTGGCCCGCAGCGGGCGCTGCAGCGGTAGCCGGAGTCGGAGGAGCAGGTGTGGCGCGCGGTGGCGCAGCCTCTTGCGCGAGCAGGATAAATGGAACAGCCAGGACCAGGAAAATCCGCATCAGCATTAGTGTACTGAAGCGTCGCGAGCGCCGGTAGCCTGGCCTAGCGAGCGAACACCCACCGATCGCCGATAAAGAAATTCACGACCGACGTGATCGCGATCGCCAGCACATTCGCGGCGAGCACCGGCAGCCCCAGCCATCCCGTGAATACGCGCATCAGCACCAGGTTCGAGACCAGCGACACGACGCCGTTCGCGAGATTGAATCGCACCAGCGCGGCGAATCGCGACGCGGGCGGCCGATCCAGCCAAGTCCAGCGAAGATGCCAGAAATAGTTGTGCAGCACCGCGACCTCAACCGCGATCGCAGTCGCGATGAGGTAATGCACTTCCGCCTTCGTCAGCAGCGCGAGCACCCCTAGCTGCACCGCCGCGCCGGCGATCCCGACCGCGTTGAATTTCACCCACCGACGCATTCTTTTGAACCGCAGGCAACGCTGCGCTGCCCGCTAAGATTTGAACCGCAGGCAACGCTGCGCTGCCCGCTACGATTTTGAACCGCAGGCAACGCTGCGCTGCCCGCTATGACTTCGTCTCCTCGCGATATAGCTGCTTTGTGTGCGCGATCACGGCCTGCAGCAGCACCAGCCCCACGCCGATGGTGCCGATCAGGAATCCGATATCGAACAGCAGATATTTGTTGCCCGCGATATTGGCGTACGGATTCCGCAGCAGGAACAGATTGCCGATCACCAGCAGGATCCGCAACTCCGTCGGACCAAAATTCCAGTGCGAGAG
>DASYPO010000045.1:0-6801 GCA_036006545.1 Bryobacteraceae bacterium | reverse complement strand
AAAGAAAAAGGCGGCGGAGTTGCCGCTGGACGAGCGACTCGCGAACTACATTATTGAAGGCACTAAGGACGGACTGATTCCGGATCTGGATTTGAAGCGCGCGGAAGGCGCGGGAGCGCTGGACATCATCAACGGCCCGCTGATGACGGGAATGACCGAGGTGGGGCGGCTGTTCAACAACAACGAGCTAATCGTCGCCGAAGTGCTGCAATCCGCGGAAGCGATGAAGGCCGCGGTGAATCATCTCGAACAGTTCATGGAGAAGACCGAATCGTCGACGCGCGGAAAGATCGTGCTCGCGACGGTGAAGGGCGACGTTCACGACATCGGCAAGAATCTGGTCGAGATTATTCTTTCGAACAACGGCTACAACGTGATCAATCTGGGGATCAAGGTTCCGCCGGAGGATTTGATTCGCGCATGGCGTGAACATCAGCCGGACGCGATCGGACTTTCGGGTTTGTTGGTTAAGAGCGCGCACCAGATGGTAACGACGGCGTCGGATTTCAAGGACCACGGCGTGGCGGTGCCGCTGCTGGTGGGGGGCGCGGCGCTTTCTGAAAAATTCACGACGACGCGCATCGGTCCAGCGTATGGCTCGCCGACCTTTTACGCCAAAGACGCGATGACGGGCTTGCGGTTGATGAACGAACTGATGGATCCGGCGACGCGCGATTCCGCTCTGGCGTCGCATGTGTTTACAGCGACGACGGTGATCGTCTCGGACGCCGCGCCTGTGGTGAACACGGGAACCGCGCGCAGTCCCAAGGTGCGGATCGACATTCCGATTCCGGCCGCGCCGTATCTGGATCGGCGGGTGCGCGACATTCCGAATCTGCCGGAGGTGTGGAGCTACATCAATCCGTTTATGCTGTACGGACGGCATCTGGGCTTCAAGGGAAATTTCGAACAGTTGCTGGCTGAGCGCGATCCGAAAGCGCTCGAGCTTTTCGACCAAGTCGAGACGGTGAAGCAGGCTGCCGCGAAGTTCATGAAGATCCGCGCGGTGTGGCAGTTCTTCGAGGCTGAGCGCGACGGCAATTCGATTCACCTGTTCGCGCCGGGTGCGACAAGTCCGCTGCATACGTTTGCGTTCGGGCGACAGCCGAAATCGGACGGGCTGTGTCTTTCCGATTACGTAATGGAGCCGGCTGAGACGGGCGTGAACGCGGGTCGTCGCGATCACATCGCGCTATTCGTCGTAACCGCGGGCGAGTGTATTCGTTCGCATTCGGAAGAAGCCAAGCAGCGCGGGGAGTTTTTCCTGGCGCACGCGCTGCAAGCGCTCGCGATCGAAACGGCCGAGGGTTGCGCGGAGTGGCTGCATCGGCGGCTGCGCGAGGATTGGGGTTTTCCCGATCCTCCGACGATGACGATGCACGAGCGCTTCACGTCGCGCTATCGCGGCAAGCGCTACAGCTTCGGTTATCCGGCGTGTCCGAACTTGGAAGATCAGGCGGGACTGTGGAAGCTGCTAAACCCGGATGAAATCGGCGTGAAGCTCACCGAGGGGTTCATGATGGATCCGGAAGCCAGCGTCAGTGCGCTGGTTTTCCATCATCCCGACTGCGCGTATTTCACGGCGAGCGAAGCACTCGCTATGGAATCACCTCAATAAGCAGCGCCTGCTTGTCGATTTCACGACCCACGAAGTAGCCGACCAACGCCATTCCCCACGGCACGAACAGGGCCGCGGCAGGTGCGTCGCCACTCTTGTCCCTGCCGGTAGTGGGGCCGAGAATCGCAAGGCCTCCGAACAGGCCGATCAGAGTTCCTCCGAGGCGCCAGTGGCCGTGTCGTTCGTCAAGTCGCAGCGAACGAACTTCGGCGCGCGGAACCTGGCGATGCTGGTCCAGTTCGAGCGCATCCGCGGTCACGCGGCGAATTGTTCCGAAGATGGATGTGCCCGAGGTCGTTTTCACCTCGGCGTCCTTACCTTTGACTAGCTTCGACAACTTGGCCCACGGAGCCTGCACCTCACGGTCGGGTTTCGCGGCGAAGGCGAGCGCGGGCAACAGCAGGCCGATCAGCATTCCCGTTTGTAGCTTTCGCATGGCTCCAGCTTGAGGACACGGGACTCAACGGAGGCCTCGTGATGTGACACTTTTTGCAAGTGTCACAAGCCATCCGCACGGGTCAGTCCGCGCAATTCCTCGATCGACGATTCGGCGATCAAACGCAGCACGCGTACCGGCAGACCGGCGGGAAGACGGCGTGCAGTCACGATGTCCGTGATGATCATCGCGCTCATTCTCAATCCGCGTTTCCAGCCCGGCTCACGCGCGTCGCGAATGTCGAGCGCGACCGGATCGATCGCGGCGGCAAGCAGTACCGTGCGGGTCCAGCGCAGGACTTCGGGTGAATGCGAGACTACGGTGACGATAGCGTCGCCGGCGGGACGCTGCTGTCCCTTCAACGATCCCGCAACCGAGTGAAGTTTCAGCAGGACTCGTGGAACGCCCGCGGGAGCGGCTTGCTCGAGCTGCCGCGCGCGACTCACCAGGGCAACGATTGCTGCGTCGGAAACCTCGGCGGCATTGATGGGAACGTCGAGCAGGACGGCCGACACTGGAATCGACAAGCTCCGCCGGATCTCTTCGCAGAGAACTTCGCCCAACTCCGGTTCGGGCTCGACGACGACGACGCGGCGGACTGGATTCGTGCTGCGCCAGGTGCGGAACCGCGCGAGCACGTCAGCCGCGGAGAATCCTTTCGAACGCGCCTCGATTAAGAACGCTGCGATCAAATCGTCGAGCGGCGGAACGATGGGGTGAGGCGCGGGTGGCAGCGTGCGTACATACACGCCGCTGCCATGCCGGGTTTCGAGCCAACCGCGCTGCACCAGATCGCGATACGCGGCGCTGACGGTGTTGGCATGGATCTGATGACTGCGCGCCAGCTCGCGCACGCTGGGAACGCGCTGCCCGGGCTTCAGATCTTCACTGATCACGCCCAGCATCAACTGCGTCGCGATCTGCTCGCGCATACTGACCGGGCTTTTACGCGATAGCCACAATCGCATTCGAACCTTTATACGACGCGGACCACCACCAGCGTCATGTCGTCGTGTTGGGGAGCGCCCGCCGCGAATTCGTCGGCAGCGCGCATCAGGTGAGCGATCATTTCGGTGGGAGTCAGCTCGGGTTTGGCCAGTACGGCGGCGATCATTTGCTCCTCGCCGAACTCGTCCTCGGCGGCGTTCATGGCTTCGCTCACGCCATCGGTGAACATCAACACCAGGTCGCCCGATTGGAGCGTGACGATCGCCTGATCATACTGCGCTGGACCGAAGAGACCGACCACCGGGCCGCCTTGCTCCAGACGAATTACTTCAGTGCCGCGGAAAATCATGGGCGGATTGTGGCCCCCGTTGACGTACATCAATTCGCGATTCTTCGGATTGAAGACGCTGTAGAAGAACGTCGCGTAGCGATTGGACGGCGACGTATCGTAGATCAACCGATTCAGATTGGTCATCATCGCGGCGAGTGCCGGCGGGTTCGAAATCGCCAAGCCGCGCAGCGAGGCTTGCAGGCTGGCCATGAGCAGCGCCGCAGGAATGCCCTTGCCTGAGATATCGCCGATGGCGATTCCCAAGCGTCCGTCGCATGTGGGAACGAAATCGTAATAGTCGCCACCGACGCTGGACGCGGGCCGGCATCCACCCGCGTAATCCAGACCGTCGATTTTCGGGCCGGATTGCGGAAACAGGCGCTCCTGTACTTCGCGCGCGATTTCCAATTCGCGATTGAGCCGCTCGCGCTGGGCGACTTCGCTGGCGACGGCTTCGGTGAGGCGGCTATTTTCGAGCGCCAGTCCAGTTTGCGACGCGACCGATTGCAGCAGGCGAACGTCGGTTGCTGAATACGGTTCCTCGGATAATTTCGGGCCAAGACTTAGGAATCCGAGCAGCCGATCTTTGACGGTGAGCGGCAGCAATAACTCGGCAGAAAGTTTTTCCAGCCGTTCGCGCTCGGCTTCGACCCAAGGCTCGGGATTCACCTGGGAGACGCGAAGTGCATGGCGCGTCCGCTGCAGTTCCCCGGCTAACGCGCCCGAGCGCGAGAACTTCACGGGCGGAGGAATCGCATGGCCGGTGGAACGGACCGGTGCAAAATCTCCGTTCGAAGCCAACAATGCGGTGACGCGCGGCACGTGCAGCGAGGTCGAAATACTTCCGGTAACGGTCTCGAGCAGCGGACCGGTCTCGACGATGCCGCGCACCTGTTCGCTCAGATCGCCGAGCACGCGCTCCAAATTGACGGCTTCGCGAAAGAAACGGCGATCGATCCACACGCGCAGCTTGCCGGCGACGCGTCGCATCACCATCACGAACAGAAACCCGAGTGCTAGCATCTGCATCTGCTGCGGACGGCGCAGCGTGGGATCGGAGGCCATACGAAGCGCGACGACGATCACGATCGCCGAGAGGATCACCTGTAAAGCGCGCACGCCGCCGGTCGCGAGCGCGTACTGAATGCCTTGCCGGAGGGCGACTTTCAGCTCCATCGCCTTTTCGACGACGATCACGTACGCTAACGTCAGCGGGAAAAGAAACAGCGCCACCAGCGACGGAAGCAGGATCCATTCGGGCGCATTCCCTAGGTCGGTGCGGCGGAGCAGCGACCAGAGCACCAGCAGGAATAGCGGAGTCAGCGCGATGGATGCGCCGCCGTACAGCAGCCGGAGCCTCCTCCGGGCGTCGCCCTGCGAACGGAACATCTTCATAGAGATATTCATGAAGAAGGTTCCGATGGCGACCATCGAGAGCACCAGGAAGACCCATGCGAATCGGCGCGCGGCGGATTGCAGACCGGCCCAGGCGGTCGCGTCCTCGGCGGCCATCGCGCTGAGTGCGGCGGTGATCGGCGCCATCAACAGGATCGGCAGTCCGAGTACCCAGCGAGCGATTCGATCGAATAGCGCTGAACTTTGCCGGTCAGGAAAATACTGGCCGAAAAGCATCATCCAGAGGCCCCAGGTGCTGGTCCAAAACGGTAGCCAGAGAGTGGCAAGACGGCGCGTCCATCCGCTCCAGGACAGAATTACGGCGCCGGCGGCGTCGCCCTCCGAGATCGAGGCGAAGCTGAGGAGCAATGCGAGCAGCAGCCATGCGAGGGGATCGCGGGGGCGCAGGAAAGCGATCGAAAAACCGAGCAACAGGCAGAACCACGGAGTCAGAAATTTTAGAAACGCGGTGACCACCCAGGCCCGCGTGCTCATCGCGCCCTCGGGTCGCAACTTCACGGTGGCAGACATCGGACCGTTGGGTCCTTCGGCTAGCACCGAGAGAACGTCGCCGGGCTTACGGCCGCGCACCGCTTCGCACGGGCTGCCCAGGCCGCGTGCGGGCCGGCCGTCGATGGAGACGAGCTTGAACCCCTTTTTGAGGCCTACTTCGGTCGCTTCCGGCTCCAGGTATTCCAGCTCCCCCGACGGCACCGAGAGCATGAACGGAAAGCGTGGACGCTCGGCGGCGTGAATCTGCCAGTCCAGCATTTCCCAGGAAACGCTCACCTGAAAACTGAGGGCGATCAACGCAAGAATCGCCAGTCCGACGAGCTGAGGAGTGCTGCGGCGGTCCGGCATCCTGTCTACGATACCAAGCGCGGTCGCGGTCTTACGGGCGCTTTACGGAAATGCTCAGAGTTTGGCTAGTGGACCCGCGTTGCCACGGCGAATCGACCAGGGTGATGCTCTCGGGCGGAAACACTGGCAACTGAGCGTGAACCATGTAGAGTCCGGCGACGAATCCGGGAACGGGACTCACATCCAGGATTTTCAGGTTCCCCGCCGAGAGCGTGCTGATGTCGATCAGGTCGGCGTGCTCCGGCGTGATCGACCCGTCTGGCACGGGTGCCGCGTTTTCACCGGCCCCTGTGAAGAAAAACGTGATGACCGATCCAGCGAGCGCAGGATTCGCCGGACTATTCACCGTGCCGTCCTGATTCTGAACATACGCGCGTCCCAATCCCGATCCATCCGCCGAGTACAACCCCAGGTCGCTCTTGCGCACTTCGGCGATCAGCGTGTTGGAAAGTGCGCCTTGATACGAGACCTGAATTGTCGTGCTCGATCGGCCTCGCAGACTCTGCGGCGCGATTGCAGTGAGCACTCCTGAGTGCAGCGACAGCAGCGGCGCTGCCTGGCCATCAAAGGTGACTCGCAAGCCTGCCATGTCGCTCGCGAGCGGCGACCGCGAGTTTATGTACGAATCGAAATCGAAATCCGCAGGCAGTCCTTCGACAGGCAGCGCGACGATCTCACCCGCCGAGACTGGACCGTTGACGCGCAGAAACGCATTGCCCACTCCATTCAATCGCAACGACGTGGGAGTAGGCGCGGCGAGGACCGCGATTTGTGCGTGGCTCGGATTCGTGCGGGGCAGTTGTACGTCGGCGCTCAACCCACCCGCGGTGACAACATCCCCGGAAGACGTCAGGGCGATCACCGGCGAACCTGTGGAACTATAGCTCGAAAATGTCAACGCGCTGCCCGTAGGATCGAGGCGCGCGACGAAGCCTTTGCCCACATGATAAGTCGCGGCCGAAGCCACCGGATTCACCAGAGGGAAAACACCGCCATTGGTGATACCCGAAAGGTACACGCCGCCCATCGCGTCCAGCGCCATGCCCGTCAATCCGTCGAAACACGCGGAGCCGGCCAGCGTCGAGTAGACCGGCTTTCCGTCGCGATCGAACTTGGACACGAAGAGTTCCTGCCGATCGTCGTATATCGGTATCAGCTTGAACCCGAGCGCGGGCGGATAGACGCAGTTCGTTCGCTGGCTGCGCTGGTAGG
>DASYPO010000044.1:0-4056 GCA_036006545.1 Bryobacteraceae bacterium | reverse complement strand
CAACCTTTGGCGAGCTTCCTGCATACCGGGTCGCAGACGCAACGCCTGCTCAAAATTCGCAATCGCGTCGTCCAGCCGCCCCCGGGTCGCCAGCGCGTTGCCCAGGCTGTAGTACGTCATCGCGTCCGATGGATTGCGTTCCAGCGCGGCTCGGAATTCGACGATGGCTTCGTCCATGCGGCCCGCCACCGCGAGCGCATTCGCCAGGTTGTAGTGGAAATCGGCGTCCTGTGGCCGCAGCCGCACGGCTTCCGTCAGATGTTCGATCGCTTCGGATGGGCGGCCGATCCGGCCGAGCACGCTGCCGAGCAGAAAACGCGCGTCGGCGAAGGTCGGCCCCAGACGAACTGCCTCAGTGAGTTCAGCGACGCCTCCCTGCAGGTCGCCCTGCTGGACCAGTGCTTGTCCCAGTCCGCCATGCGCGCCCCCGTTTTGGGGCTGAAGCGCGAGCGTAGCGCGATATTGCTCCGCCGCTTCTGCGGGGCGACCCGAACGCCACAACGCCGAGCCTAAATTGTGATGCGCGACATAGTTACCCTGCGTAACTGCCAGCGCGTGGCGAAAGAGCGTCTCGCTGTCCTTCCAGTGATTGAGTTGCGCCGCAGTGGTCATCACGCAGCCCAGCGCCGCCACCGAGGCTAGACTAACCACGAGCGGCCTTAGGCGCGTAAATTTCGCCAGCGCTTCGGAGACGCCCCAGGCCATCGCGATGGAGATACCGATCGATGGGACATACGTGTACCGATCGGCGTGCGCCTGGTGGCCGACCTGAACCAGTCCGATCACCGGAAGCAGAGTGATGAGGTACCACGCCCACCCGATGATGAAGTACGGCGCGCGCTCTCGGAAGCGCCATGCGGCGAGGGAG
The DNA here is from genome assembly GCA_036006545.1 of Bryobacteraceae bacterium. Lineage (GTDB taxonomy): Bacteria > Acidobacteriota > Terriglobia > Bryobacterales > Bryobacteraceae > Palsa-187. The sequence goes on along the minus strand of DASYPO010000044.1, from coordinate 3,188 downwards.
ATCGCGATGAGCAGGACCGTCGAGCCGGCCACTTGCCACATCGGCAGCGCCGTAGGGTACGGATAGAAGACCGCGAGTTTCGCGGGCCAGAAAAATTGCGCGAGATATACGATGCACGAAATCGCGGCGTTTCCGATTCGCGTGAACAAGGGGACCTTCAAGCCCATCGCGCCGGCGTTGCGTTGCGCAAGGAACGTGATGATCGAGACGACGGCTGACAACGCGAAAAGCGGAATCTTGTCGCGTATTTGCCATCCCCGCTTGAGTGGCCAGATGTCCAGCAGCATCAGCAGCAACGGCAGCGTAACGATCATCGGCTTCGACATCAACCCGCACAGGAAAGCGGCGATGATCAGCGCGTAACGACGGCCGCTGGGGCGTGCAACGTAGTCGAGATACGCCCAGATCGTCACGAACCAGAACAGTGTGCTGAGGACATCTTTCCGTTCCGCGATCCACGCTACAGATTCGACGTGTAGTGGGTGCAGCAGGAATAGAAATGCAACCGCCGCGCTGGGCCAATCCGCGCCAGTGAGACGCCGCAGCAGGAAGAATAGGAGCGCGCCGGCGAGCGCATGGATCGCGACGTTCGTCAGATGATGACGGCCGGCGTCGAGCCCGAAGAGCTCGATGTCCAACATTTGTGAAAGACGAGTGAGCGGATACCAATTCGCCGAATCGGCCGTCGTTAGCGCCCATCCAATGTTTCGCGCCGTGATGCCTTCGCGAATATGCTCATTTTCGAGCACCAGATCCTGATCGTCGTAACGCACAAAATCGAAGCCCTTCACGGGGCGATAGATGACGAAGGTCGCGACGACGAGTACTGCAGCGATCAGCAGCGATCGTGTCGACGTACGGCGAGGGGCGGGTTGGTCGCGTTTTTTCGGCACGGTCGCGCGAATTCCGAGTATACCCGCCGGCGGTTTGGAGGCTCGCTCAACTGCCCGTCGGAACGACCGTCGCGGGCTCCACCATCAGAATCACGGTACGCTGCGGCGCGCGCGTGCAATGCATCACACCCTTCGGCACCACAAATCCCTGCCGCGGCGTGAGTTCGACCGTCTGGCCTTCCAGGTCGATCAGTAACTTCCCTTCAATCACATAGAAGAACTCGTCTTCCTTATCGTGCTTGTGCCAGTGATACTCGCCCTCGATTACCGCCATTCGCACCACCGATTCGTTCACCTGGCACAGCGTCTGGTTGTACCATTTGTGTTCGCAGGCGTCGGCCAGCGCTTTTTCGTCGATCAGCTCGAGTGGCTGATGAAGAATGTTGAGTCGTGTGACGTATGGGTAGTCGGGGGCGGTGCTCATGGAAATATTATGCGGCTGTCGGCTGCCATTTCGAACCTCGCGCTAACCGTAATGCTACTTCGACAAGAGAAACCGCCCGCCCCGCGTTGCTCGACATTAACAGTGTTAAGTTGTTAGGGGTCTCTTCTTTTCCATGCGAACTATTCAGCGCGTCGCCGTCCTCGGAGCCGGCACCATGGGCGCCCGTATCGCCGCCCACTTCGCCAACGCGGGCGTTCCTTCGTACCTCCTCGATATCGTGATTCCCAATCAGCCCAACCGCAACGCCGCGGCGCTCAAGGGCATCGAAAGCACCGCCAAAGGCCGTCCCGGCGGCTTTTTCGTCGATGCCGGAGCGGCTCTGATCACGCCCGGCAATTTCGAGGACGATCTCGCGAAGGTCGCCGAGTGCGATTGGATCATCGAAGCCGTCACCGAGAATCTGGAAGTGAAGCGTACGCTGTGGAAGAAGGTCGAAGCGCTGCGCAAGCCGGATTCGATCGTCTCCACCAACACCAGCGGCATTCCTCTGCGCCAGATTTCCGAGGGCTTCTCCCCGGCGTTTCGCCGCAATTTTCTCGGCACGCACTTTTTTAATCCGCCGCGATACTTACATCTGCTCGAGGTGATCCCCGGCGCGGATACCGATCCCGCGGTGATCGCTTTCGTCAACGATTACGCCGCGCGACGCCTGGGCAAGGGTGTGGTGCCGTGTAAGGACACGCCGAACTTCATCGCCAACCGCATCGGCAGCTTTTTTGGCGCGACCATCGGCAAGATCGCCATCGAAGGCGATTACGGAGTCGAAGAAGTCGATGCCATCACAGGTCCGTTGATCGGATTGCCCAACAGTGCGAGCTTTCGATTACTCGATATCGTCGGCCTCGACGTATGGTCCTTCGTCGGCGAAAACCTGTATCACGCGGTGCCCGACGATCCGTGGCGCGACCGTTTCCTGATGCCCGAGTTCCACAAGAAAATGATGGAGCGCGGCTGGCTGGGCGAAAAATCGGGCCAGGGATTCTATAAGCGCGTCGGCAAGGAAAAAGAAATCCACGCGATCGATCTGAAGACGCTGGAATATCATCCGGCAAACAAAGTGAAGATCGACGGCGCGAACGTCGAGGATCTTGGCGAGCGTCTTCGAGCTTTGGTCGCGAGGACGGATCGTGCGGGTTCCTTTCTTTGGAAGCTGTACAGCGATCTGTTCCTCTACTCCGCCGAGCGCATTCCTGAAATCTCCGATCGCATCGTCGAAATCGATCGCGCGATGCGCTGGGGTTACGCGCACAAGCTCGGTCCGTTCGAGTTGTGGGACGCGCTCGGATTCGACGCCGTCTGCGCGCGTCTCGATGCCGACAAACGCACGATTCCTGATAGCATTCAGCGAGCGCGCAAGGCCGGCGTGAAATCGCTGTACACGCCCGCGCCGACGAAACAATATTTCGATCTGGTAGCCGGCGGATACAAACCGCTCGACGAAACCCCCACGCTAGCGGATATCAAACGCACCAATGGTGTCGTGCAGTCGAATTCCGGCGCATCGCTGATCGATCTTGGCGACGGCGTCCTGTGCGTCGAATTCCACAGCAAGATGAACTCGCTGGGCGAAGACCAGATCCAGATGCTGTACGCGGGTTTGGCCGAGACCGAAAAGAATTTCGACGCGATGGTCATCGCGAATCAAGGCGAGAATTTCAGCGTCGGCGCTAACCTGATGCTGGTCTTGTTGGCCGCGCAGGAAGAAGAGTGGGATGAACTCGCGCGCGCCGTGAACGGTTTCCAGCAAGTCAACATGGCGCTGAAGTACGCGCGCAAGCCGGTCGTCGCCGCGCCGTTCAGCCGGTCGCTCGGCGGTGGTTGCGAAATCCCACTGCATTGCGCCCGCGTTC
>DASYPO010000043.1:0-5631 GCA_036006545.1 Bryobacteraceae bacterium | reverse complement strand
GCAAGGCGATCGAGGCATCGCGTGCGCGGGAAGCTGCGCGCAAGGCTCGCGACCTGACGCGTCGTAAAGGCGCGCTCGATTCAGGCGGGCTGCCGGGAAAACTGGCGGATTGCCAGGAGCGCGATCCGGAGCGCTGCGAGTTATTTCTGGTAGAGGGCGAGTCGGCCGGCGGAACTGCGAAGGGCGGTCGAGATCGGCGCTATCAGGCGATCCTTCCGTTGCGCGGCAAGATTCTCAATGTCGAAAAAGCGCGCTACGACAAGATGCTGGGCCACGAAGAAATTCGCGCGATGATTACGGCGCTGGGGACGGGAATCGGCAAAGACGATTTCGACGTCACACGGCTGCGTTACGGAAAAGTGATCATCATGACGGACGCGGACGTGGATGGATCGCACATCCGTACGCTGCTGCTCACGTTTTTCTTCCGGCACATGCAGGAGCTGATCAAGCGCGGCCACGTGTTCGTCGCACAGCCCCCGCTGTATCGCATCAAGAAGGGCAAGTCGGAGAAGTACATCAAGGACGACAAGGAATTCACGCGTGAGATTCTGCGGCGGGCAACCGAAAACCTGCGGGTCGAGATTTCGGAGACCGAAGGCGGAAGCGCGATGTCTTTCGAGGGCACCGAACTGCGCAATCACTTGATGGCGCTGGATGAGCTGGCGGTCACCTGGCGCAAGATGGAAAAGCGGCTGCGCGATCCTCGCGTGGCGGATATTCTGGCGCGGACCGACTTCGCAATCGATACCAAAGCCGATTTCAGCGAGGAAGCCAACCTGAAGCCGGTACACGCGGCGCTGAAGGCGTTGAAGATTGAGACCGAGCTGAAGCGCGAAGAGGAGCATTCGGCGTGGATGGTGACGTATCGCGATCCGACGCAGGCCGAGCGCGCGATCAATCTGGAGCTGGCCGCGCAGCCGGAGTACAAGCGGCTGCGATCGCTTTCGCGGCAGACCGCGAAGATCAACAAGCCGCCTTTCACGGTGATCAAGGGTGAGCCGTCGCCGACCAACAAGGGTGAGGTGCTGGAGGGGTGGCGCGAGATGCTCGCGTACGTGAAGAACGAGGGCACGCGCGAGGTCAGCGTGCAGCGCTACAAAGGTCTCGGCGAGATGAACGCGACGCAATTGTGGGAAACCACGATGAACATCGAGACTCGCACGCTGTTGAAGGTGTCGCTAGAGGACCTGGTGTTGTCGGATCAGATCTTCACAACACTGATGGGCGAGGATGTCGAGGCTCGTCGCAAGTTCATCGAAGATAATGCGCTGGATGTGCGGAATTTGGATGTTTAACTTTGGTTCCGCGGCTGAAGCCACGGCTGCGGGCTAAAGCCCGCGCCACCTCGGGCGAGATGCCGTGTCACACACCGATGTCTTCGTTCCAGAGGTCGGGATGGGCGGCGATGAAGTCGCGCATCAGTTGAATGCATTCCGCGTTATCGCGCACGTCGAGCTGCACGCCGCGCGAACGCAATAATTCTTCTTCGCCCAGGAACGTTCGATTTTCCCCGATCACAACGTGGCGGATTCCGTAGAGGAGAATCGCGCCGGAGCACATCGCGCAGGGCGATAGGGTCGTGTACAAGGTGCATTCGCGATAGACGCTCGCGGGCTGGCGGCCGGCATTTTCAAGTGCGTCCATTTCGCCGTGCAGTATCGCGCTGCCTTTCTGCACTCGACGATTGTGGCCGCGGCCGAGGATGCGGCCGTTGTGGACGATCACGGAGCCGATTGGTATGCCGCCCTCGGCGAGACCGAGGCGGGCTTCTGCGATTGCGGCCTGGAGAAAATCGTTGTTCATTCAGTGGCCGACCAGGGGGTCGGCTGCGGGCGAGGGCGCCCGCCCCCCATTCAAAAAACAGGCGGCAAGACCGCCTGCGTTACGTGGTTTCGATCCAGCCGTCGACAATCTTGATGATGCGATGGCCGTAGGAGGCGTTGGTCTCCGAGTGCGTCACCTGAATGATGGTGGTGCCGGATTCGTTGAGGCGCTTGAACACCTCCATGATCTCCTTGGCTTGATTGGAGTGGAGATTTCCGGTGGGCTCGTCGGCCAGAATGACTTTGGGATTGGCGATGATCGCGCGCGCGATCGCCACTAATTGCTGCTGTCCGCCGGAGAGCTGGTTGGGGAACAGGTCCTTCTTGCCAACCATTTGGAACTTGTCGAGTGCGTCGCACACGATGCCGTCGCGCTCCGACTTTTTCACGTTGCGATAGGACAGTGGGATGTCGAGATTCTCGTAGACCGTGAGCGAATCGAGCAGATGGTAGCTCTGGAAAACGAATCCGAAATACTTCTTGTAGATTTCGTCGCGATCCTTCTTCTTGAGCTTGTGAATGGGGTGATCGAGAAAGTTGTAGTCGCCGGTCCAACTGCTGTCATGCATGCCGATCAGATGCAGCAGCGTGGATTTGCCCGCGCCGGAGGGTCCCATGATGGAGACAAACTCGCCCTCCTTGATTTCCATGTTGACGCGGCGCAGCACGAAGGTCTTGGTGGGACCGTGCTCGAAGTACTTCTCGATATTTCGCAGAGTAATCATAAAGGGGAATGCAGGAGATAAGAACCTGAAGCCAGAATATCATTCATGCCGAAGCGCGATCATCGGATCGACGCGGGTGGCGCGCCGCGCGGGCAAGTACGAAGCGGCGATCGCCACTGCGATTAATACCGTCGAAACGATCGTAAGTGTGGCGGCGTCGGCGGCTTCGGCGCCAGCGAGGAGTTTGGCGAGGAACCGCGCGGCGCCGAGGGAACCGACGATTCCTAACGCGACACCTAGGATTGCCATCGCGGCACCTTCGCGGATTACCATGCGGAGCAGCCGAACGCGATCCGCGCCCAGCGCCATTCGAATGCCGAACTCGCGCGTGCGTTGATTCACGGCGTAAGCCAGAACACCATAGAGTCCGAGCGCTGCGAGTGCCAGGGCAGCGATCGCGAAGAACCCCATGATGCGGGCGGCAAAGCGCGGGCGATCCAGGGATGCATTCAGGTCCCGATCCATCACCCCGACGGCGTAGACCGGAATGTCCCGATTAATCGACGATATTTGCGTTCTCAATGCTGTCAGGAATGCACGCGGCTCGATGCGCGCGCGCGCCACTACTTCACGCAGCTCCAGACGGCGCCAGGGAGGCTGGCGATAGAAACCGTACAGCATGGGGGCGGGTTCCGTTTCGAGCGCGGAATAGCGGACGTCGCCCACTACCCCCACGATCTCCATCGGAAACTTGTTGCCTTGCCAATTCACGCGGATGCGTTTACCAACAGGATCTTCGGCGGGGAACCACTTCTTTGCGAACGCATCGCTTACGATTACCACGCCGGGCGCGGTGTCGAGATCGCGCATATCGAAGAAGCGTCCGCGGCGCAGGGGAGTTTCGAGCGCCGTGAAAAAATCGGGGGTCACGACGTGAAGGTCGGTATCAGGAGTCTGTTCGGGCGGCGGCGGTGGATGCCCCTCGATCGTGAACGAAAAATGCGCGCCGATTCCGGAGAGCGGCAAGCCGTTGATCATCGCGGCGGAGGAAATGCCGGGCAGCGAATGCGTTCGCTCAAGCACTTGGTCGACAAATTGGTTGCGCTGCTCGGGCGATGCGAACATCGAGGGATTCAGTGCGACGCGGGCATGCACGAGGCGGGAGGGATTGTAGCCTGGGTCGAGGCTCTGAAAGCGCAGGAACGCCTGGGCCAACAAGCCCGCGGCGGTCATAAGCATCATGGCGAGTGCGACTTCAGCGACGACCAGCGCGCCCTGGATTCTTCGTGTGCCGTGCTTCAGTGCGTCCGAAATTTGCATGCGGCGAGCCTCGAGGGCTGGCGCCATGCCAAACAGAATCGCGGTGAGTCCGGCGCAGAGCACGGTGAACATGAGTGCTTTCGCGTCAATTCTCACGTCTTCGGAATTCACCATCCATTCCCCGAAACTCAAGCCCACGGGGAGTTGGGAAACGAGCCAGTCCAGACTCCAGGCCGCGGCGAAGAGTCCCGCGACTGCTCCGGCGGATGCGAGCACCAAGCTTTCGACCATCAGTTGACGCGCGAGTCTTGCACCGGTCGCGCCGACGGCAACGCGCAGTGCCATCTCGCGTCGCCGTCCACTGGCGCGCGCGATCAGCAAATTGCCGACGTTCGCGCAGGCGATCAAGAGGACCAATCCAACGGCGGCTTGAAAAATCACCAGTGCGGGTCGAACGCCTTGGACGACTTTCTCCTGCATCGGGACCAGACGCACTCCGACGCCGGCATTGGTAGGCTGGTAATCCTCTGCGATGCGGCGCGCAAGGGTGTCCATTTCAGCGGTCGCCTGTTCGAACGAGACGCCGGGCTTGAGTCGCGCGAAGGCGTACCAGAAGGGGCGGCGAATGCGGGCATACTCGGGATCGCGCAGCAGCGGTCGGTACAGATCGACGCGCAGGGGGAAGCGATACGCGGGACCCATTACGCCTACGATAATGTTCGGCTCGCCATCGACCACCAGGGGCTTGCCGATCGCCGAAGGATCGGAGTTGAGCAGACCCTGCCAAAATCCGTAGCTCAGAATAACCACACGCGCGGACCCGGCTTCGTAATCGGAATGGGCGAACCCGCGTCCCCATTGCGGCGCGACTCCCAGCATCGGGAAGAAGCTTTCGGTCACTTGGGCGCCGAACTGTCGATAGAGGTTTTCACCGACGCGGACGTTGTACGCGGCAGCATCCAGCGCGGCGAGCTGTTCGAAGGATTGTGCCTGTTCGGCCCAGACCAGGAAGTCGGCGGGCGCGACGGTGTTGGATTCGCGACCACGCTTGACCTCGGTGGTGTTGAATGCGAAAAGACGGTCGGGCTCGTGATAGGGCAGCGGGCGCAGGAGGGCGGCGTTGACGATGGTGAAAATCGCGGTGTTGGCGCCGATGCCGAGCGCGAGCACCAGAATCGCCACCGCGGAGAAGCCGGGGTTCTTGCGGAGGAGGCGCAGAGCGAATCGGAGGTCGAGCAGCATGCCGGGTTGAGATGGCAAGTGGGTCGCCACTGCAAGTGATTGAGAGGTCGGGCGTGCGCGCGGGGGCGTTGTTCGTTCGTGGGAAAGGGCGTTCGGAGCCGATGCCGGTGCAAGCAAAACCGGGGACGTCGGCTGAACCCGACGCTGCGGGCTGAAGCCCGCGCCACAAACCCCACTATAATCGGGTGTTTGGAAACCGGGTGGCTGGCGGATTTCGTTTACTACGGCGGAGAATTCCATTCGGGCGTCGCGATGTTCGCCGGCGCCGACGGACGCATCACGCGTTTCTCGCGCGAGCCTGACGATCTGCGGCGGTCGCGGCGGCTGGGGGCGCGGGCCATTCTTCCTGGAATGGTGAACGCGCATTCGCACACATTCCAGCGCGTGATTCGCGGGCGCACGGAACATCGGACCGCTGCGCAACGCGACACGTTTTGGACCTGGCGTGAGGCGATGTATCACGCGGCGAATCGACTGTCGCCGGACGACGTGTATCACGCGGCGCGCATGGCTTTTCTCGAAATGCTCGCGGCGGGGATTACGACGGTCGGTGAGTTTCACTATCTGCATCGAGCGCCGGATGGATCGAATTACTCGGAGCGGGCATTACTTGCGCGGCGAGTTCTGAACGCTGCTCG
>DASYPO010000042.1:0-4373 GCA_036006545.1 Bryobacteraceae bacterium | reverse complement strand
CATCCATCGTGGTCCGATCGCTGCAATGTGAGATGTCGATCGCCATGCCGACCTCATTCATGCGCTCCACGATCTGAACACCGTAGGGGCTCAGTCCGGAATCCTTCGCGTCCGAAGATCCACCGCCGATCTTGTTGCCGGTGTAGGTTAACTGCGAGACCCGCTGGCCAACGTTGTAGAACCGGTTGACATCTTCGACGGTCCGAAAATGCGAGGAGTTCTGCTGGCCGATCAGGATCCCGATCTTCCCCAGAGTCTTGGCCTCTTTGAAATCGTCGCCGCTATCGATCCTCTGGAAGTCCTCGCTGTGCGAGGCGATAAACGCGTTCCATCCGACGATGTCCCGATAAGAGGCCGCGTAAATATCCCCGCTGGTGTAGCCGACCGCGGGATGGAACACCGTAATTCCGGACTCCTTCAAGCGGACCAGATCCGCGGGTTTGAAGCGATCCGGCTCGGTTGCCCACGCCGACACTTTCCGATAGTCCAGCGTCAACAAACCCAGCATGTCGATGACGGTGGAACCGCGAACTAGATCCAGGGTGCGAGCCGAATACTCGGTATCGTCTTGAGCGAAAAGGGAGAAAAAGCCGCGATTGACCAGCGGGGCGCCCAGGGATAGCGCCGCGCACTTCAGGACGGAGCGACGTGAAACCATATACTGCCGGAAATCACAGTTTATCACAGCACCCCTTTTGGAGAACCACATCGTGATATCCTGCGTCGAAATGTCCGAGCTAGCGCCGGTGACCCGGCAGGAGCGCATTTCATCGGTCGATCTGGTGCGCGGATTCGCGCTGCTGGGAATCCTGCTGATGAACATCATCGGCTTCTCATTCCCGGGCATCGCGTATGGCGATCCTTCCGTCATCGGCGGCGCGACCGGATGGAATCTGTACACCTGGGCGATCAACTACATCCTGTTTGAAGGGAAGATGCGCGCGCTCTTTTCGATGTTGTTCGGCGCGGGCATCATCATTTTCACGACGCGAATGGAAGCGCACGGCGCGGGCGTGCGTACAGCCGACCTGTACTATCGCCGCAACCTATGGCTGATCGCGTTCGGCCTGGTTCACGTCTACTTCTTCTGGGGCGGCGACGTGCTGTATCCCTACGGGCTCACCGCGCTGTTCCTGTTTCCGTTCCGCAACGTCTCAGCGAAGTGGCTGATCGTACTCGGAGTCCTGATTCTCGGCGTCGTTGTGCCAGGCGAGATCATGTCGGCTCGCGAGGCTCAGCGAATGAGCCTGGAAGAACGAATGAAGAAAATGAAGCCGCCGCCCGAGCGACTGCAGCGCGACATCGACGCGCATCGCGGAAGTTTCATCGGCGAGTTTCTGTATCGCGCGCCCGGTGCCACCAACCGAAGTTCGGTCGGCTTTTACAGGAGTATCTTTTTCGACTGCTGCGGAATGATCCTGATTGGGATGGGACTGTTCAAGCTCGGATTCTTCTCGGCGAAATGGAGTTATCGCGAGTATGCTTTGGTCGCTCTGATCGGCTATGCGATCGGAATAACGTTGAACAGCGTGACTGCCTGGCGTTTCGTCCACAGCGGATATGACCCGTTAGTGCCACTGTGGGCGGAGCCGCTGTATCACATCGAAAGACTTGCGGTCGGACTCGCGCACGGGTCGCTGTTGCTGATCGTGTCCAAAGCGGGTGCGCTCACCTGGCTCACGTCGCGGCTCGCAGCAGTGGGCCAAATGGCGATCACCAATTACCTCATGCACACGCTGGTGGGCACGACGATCTTCGACCGGTTCGCGCAGTTCGGCGCGTGGCAGCGGTATCAGGTGTACTACGTGGTCGCAGCAATCTGGGTGTTTCAGCTCGCGGTCAGCAAACCGTGGCTGGAGCATTTCCGCTTTGGGCCAGTCGAATGGTTCTGGCGATCGCTCACGTATTGGAAACGTCAGCCGATGCGAATCGAACTGCCCGCGCCTGCCGCGGAAGTGCCGCTCGGCCTAGCTGTGCCGAACCGGCTCGACGCGTAGCTTCATACCATCGACTGCGAGAATCCGCACCTGATCACCTACTGCAATCGGTGTCGCCGACTCGGCATCCCAATACTCGCCATGCACGAAGACCTTTCCGGCCGGTGCGAGCGCTGTGCGCGCCTGCCCGATTTCCGAGAGTAGCCCCTCGGAACCAGTCACAACCTTATTGCGTCGCGCGCGAATTACCAGCGACACCAGAAACATCGTGATCGCGGCGAACGGCAAGCTCACAGCAAGCGCAGTTGACAATCGAATCCGCACCTCGGGCGGACCTTCGATCAACAGCAGCGCACCCAGGATCATCGCGATGGTTCCGCCCGCGCCCAGAATTCCGTGCGACGCGACCTTCGCTTCCAGCACGAACATCGCAACGGCGAACAGCAGCAGGCCCACGCCGATCCAGTTGATCGGCAGCACTGCCAACGAAGATAGACCGAGCAACGCCATGATGCCGCCGGCGACACCAGGAAGAATCAGCCCGGGTGCGCTGAATTCCGCGTACACTCCGAGCGCGCCGAGGACCAACAAGATGAATCCGATATTCGGATCGGCGATGGTTTCGATAATGCGCTGCCGCACCGTGAGCTGATAATCCACGACCTCGGAGCCGCGCGTGTGCAGGACCTCCTCGCGTCCGTCGAATCGTTTTACCTTCCGGCCGTCGAGTTCATCGAGCAAACGGCTCTCGCTGTTTGCGACCAGCTCTATGAGATGACCTTCAAGCGCGGCTTGCTCCGAGAAAGCCTTGGCTTCACGAATCGTTTTCTCGGCGAGATCCGCATTGCGGCCGCGCTTCTCGACGATGCTGCGCATCCACGCCGAGATGTCGTTCTCGACTTTGTCGCGCATTACTTTGTCCATCGTTTGTCCCATCAGCACCGGCGAAGCCGCACCGGTATTGGTCCCCGGAGCCATCGCGGCGATGTCGGCGGCTTGCAGTAAGAAGAAACCAGCGGACGCAGCGTGGCCACCGCTCGGAGTCACATAAGCGATCACCGGCACACGCGAAGCGACGATCTTCGAGTTAATTTCGCGGGTGGACTCCACCAACCCGCCCGGCGTGTTCAAGCGGAGCAGCACCGCCGCGGCGTTTTCGCGAGCCGCTTGATCGAACGCGCGGCCGATGATTTCGACGGTGACGGGGTGAATGATCCCGTCGACATTCACCGCGATCACGCGGGGCGCGGCTAGCAGAGGCATCGCCAGCGCAGCCGTAAGAACGGGCAAGCACCGCATATTTGAATCCCACCTTTAGGATACCGATACTCTAGGGTTGGTGCCCTACCGTCGAATTCTGGTGCGCGCCACCAACTGGGTGGGCGACGCGGTGATGTCGCTGCCGGCCCTGCGCGCGCTGCGCGAGCGTTTCCCGCAGGCGGAGATCGCGATCCTCGCCAAGCCCTGGGTGGCTGACTTGTATCGACGCGAGCCTTTCTGCGACCAACTGATTCCCTACACCGCGCAGGATCTGCCGGCCAAGATGCGGGCCGCGCGCGAGCTTCGTCCTTTGGGTTTCGATTGCGCGATCCTCCTGCAAAACGCATTCGAAGCCGCGCTGGTGGCATTCGTCGCGAGAATTCCGGAACGCATCGGCTACGCGCGCGACGGCCGAAGTCTGCTCCTGACGCGCGCGATCGAAGTGCCGGCGGCGGGTGAAATTCCGCTGCACGAACGTTTCTATTACCTGGAGATGTTGCGGCGCGCGGGAATTATCGACGAGACGGAGAACGATCGCATCCAATTGGATGGCGCGGCGGTGGCGCGCGTCGCCGGAATCGCGCGCTTTGCGGAAATCGGTTTTGACGGACCCGTGATCGGCGTCAGTCCCGGCGCAGCGTTCGGAACCGCCAAGCGCTGGCTGCCCGAACGATTCGCGGAAGCCGCATCGCGCGTGGCGCAGGAACTCGGCGCATCGGTCGCGATCTTCGGGTCGGCGAGTGAGCGCGAGCTGTGCGACAGCGTCGCGCAGGCGATCGCGTGGCCATTGAAGATCCCGACGAAGAACTACGCCGGGGAAACCACCTTGGCCGAGTTCATCGAACTGGCTGCTGGGTGCCGCGTGTATCTGACCAATGATTCCGGAGCGATGCACATCGCCTCTGCGCTCGGCGTGCCGACCGTCGCCGTCTTCGGCGCGACCAACGACATCACCACAGGACCCACCGGCGCGCACGCTCGCGTGGTTCGCGAGAAGGTCGAATGCAGCCCGTGTCTGCGTCGCGAGTGTCCCATCGACCATCGCTGCATGACGCGCGTCGACGCCGCGCGAGTAGCGCAAACCGCGTTGGACCTGTTGAAATAGACGAAGCACAAAGCATTGGATACTCGAACCAAGATTCTCGATAGCGCAGCCGCACGGAAAATCGCAGAGGT
>DASYPO010000041.1:0-8891 GCA_036006545.1 Bryobacteraceae bacterium | reverse complement strand
CACCGGCTCGGTGTTGCTCATATTGAAAACTTCGTGGGGCACGCCCGGCTCGATGAAGATGAAATCGCCGGCTTCGTTTTCGAGCGTGTGCTCGAGCGCGGGACCAAACTCGTGTCGCACGCGGCCCGCGAGGATGTAGAGCATTACCTCGAAATCGACGTGGATGTGCGCATACGCCACGCCTCCGGGCGGGACGGTGGCGCAGTTCATCGAAAGTTTCTTCGCGCCCACGTTCTTGGCCGAGAGACCCGCTTTGTATTGAATCCCATTCCATCCGCGCACATTGCCGCCGCCGCGAATGGTGAAAATCCCGTTTCGACCTTCGACCTTGCCTAGCTCCGGTGCGTTCGCCATGCGCACCATTTTAATCGCGATCCGGATTTGCGATCAGAAGCTGCCGGTTTTCGAGCCGAGATTCCAGAAGTCCGAAACCAATCCGGCGTTGCGAAAAATCGCTTGTGCTTCGGCGACGGTCCACTTGCGCCAGTTCTGATCGGCATGCGATCCGTACCAGGCGCGAGCCAAGCGCGCGACCTGATGCAGCGGAACCACCTGACCCCGGGGAAGGTCATGCCGGTTGCACCACTCGCGAATTTCTTCCGCTGACCGAAAGGGCAAAACCATTGAGCAGTGCTGGTGTACGTTGTCCCAGGCTCGCGCTGGAGGAATGGCGAAATGAACATACAGGTCGTCGAAACCGGTCGGATGTCCGTCCACCACCGGAATCGTTAGAGGTTCGCCTTCGCCGCGGAGGCGTGTGTGAATGTGCACCTCGCTGGCCGCGAGCGTTGCGACTCCGAAGGCGCACCAGATGCACGGCGCCCACCAACTCGCGTGCGGTCCTTCGATCCAATGCATGGTCGGGGTGAGCGAGAAAGGGTGGACAACCCACGGTTCACAAACGTGCGGATGCAGGACCACGCCGTGGACGTCCGACAGCGCGCGCAGCAGTTCTTCGAGTTTCGGCCCATCCATATCCAGTTGCCGCGCGAGCTCGGCGTTGGTCGGGCAGGCGCCGCGAATCAGAAGTCCGCGGATCATCGCGTGGTGCAGTCGGGAAAGGTCGTTCTCGTCTGACATTCCTTCGATTATGACTGGATGTTCGGCAGCTAACCGGGTCGCCGTTCGGTCGTCTCATGCACATGCGATTTGTGTGCCTGGTTGCTGCCCTGGTCACTTCCTTGCTGGTGGTCGACCCCGATCCAAAAGCCGTTCTTCAGAAATCCGCGGAAGCTTGTCTCAAGATAAAGGCGATTCAGTATCAGATTCGCGAAGAGGCGGGCGATAACGTTTCTTTCGCGAGCGTGCTGCAGGTACGTGCCGACGTCCCGAATCTCGGATTCTCGCCTGGAAAATTTCGAGTCTTCGGCGAAACCAAGAGCGGAACCAGCTTCGGGTTCGCTTACGACGGCGAATGGCTGCGCAAGCTTGAACCGCGCGACAAGGTGATTCTGGCGATCAAGTCGCCGACGCCCTACGTGACCGGTCAGATTCTGGCCGAGCAAGGGCTTAGCGGCTTCGCGTGGTTCACGCTGGACAAGCCTTTTGAAGAACAGATCGAGAAGAGCGACCGGCTTACTTACGTCGGCCGCGAGACGATAGCGGGCGTGGAATGCCACGTGATCGAATCGGCACTCACGCGCGATGTTCTGGGCACCGGATTGAAGCAGAGCGTTACGCGATTCTTCATTGGCGCCGACGATCTGCTGCCGCGCGGCTTGCAGGCCGGTGCGTATCGCAAGATCATTACTGCGCTAACGATCGATCCGACGATTCGTGATCTGGCGTTTACGCTGCCGGTGCTGGATGGATATCGCGAGCAAATCGTGACCGGTCCGCGAGCCCGTGTGCAGGGGTTGCTCGCGGTGGGTACGGCGGCGCCCGCGTTCTCGCTAAAGGGTCCGGATGGAAGCGAAGTGACACTCGAAAGTTTGCGCGGCCGCGTCGTGATCCTCGACTTCTGGGGAACCTGGTGTGTTCCTTGTCGCAAGACCATGCCGGTTCTCGAGCGGTTGCATCGCAAGTTTCAGGATCGGGATGTGACGATTCTCGGGATCTCCGTGGCCGACAAGGAGAGCGATCCGGCGGCGTTCATGAAACGATTCGGATACACCTACCCGATTCTTTTGAGCGGCGATCCGGTGGCCGAGTCGTATCGCGCGGTGATGCTGCCGACTTTGTATCTGATCGGAAAAGACGGCAAGATCCTGCACGCCGAATCCGGTGCAAGAGAAGGCGCCGAGGCCCAGCTTGAGACGTTGATCGAATCCGCGTTGCGATGATTCGGTTCCGAGGCTAGCTGTCCTTGGCTCCGCGCGACTTCAGGAACTCGACCATTTTTTCCTGCTTCGCCCGCATGGCCAGCGCCAGCGGAGTGATCGCCGTCCGTTGATACGATCGCGCGTTGACTTGCGCACCGTGCGTCAACAGCAGCTCCGCCATGTCGAGTTGCCCGTTGCGAGCCGCGACATGTAGCGCAGTCTGGCCGAACCCGCGCGAATCGACCGGGTGCCCTGCGTCCAGGAGAACCTTAGCCGTCTCCACTTCGGGCTTGGCAAAAGCCGCGAAATGCAGCGGCGGAAGATCGTGCGCGCCGCGGTCGCGAATCACGTTCGGATCCTCACGCAGCAGTCGCCGCACGATATCCGCCATGCCGAGGACTGACGCCGTGCAGATTGAAACCGGCGCACCCGCATCCGCCAGGAATTTCGCGATGGTCACGTTTCCCATGTGCGCGCCCGCCTCGACCCCCATTTCGTCCCAGGTGGCGCGCGCCAGCAGCAGGCCCGGATGCTGCGCCAGCAATTCCTTCGCGCGCGCGAAATCCCCATGGCTTACCGATGCGAACTGATTGATGATCGGTTGAGGAACGGGCGGCGCGTCCGGCATCTTCACTCCCGGATATCGGCGGGCGAAATACACGCGTTCGATCTTCGCTTCATTGCGCAGCATCGCGACCGCGTCGCCCTTCGCTACGTCCAGCGCGGTCTTGCCGGAGTTGTCGCGCGCCGCGGGAATCGTCCCGCGATGAACCAGAAACTCGCACACCAGGTGATGACCCGCCGCCGCCGCCCGATGCAGCGCCGTCCGTCCCTCCCCGTCGCGCGCATTCGGATTGCTTGCGTTCCCGGCCAGCGCCGCGACGATTTCATATGCGGTGGTCGGGTCCTTCGTTCCGGCTGCGGCAAGCAGCGGACTTTCTGGACCAGCGCCCAAGTCCGCGCCCTTCGAAAGCAGCATGAAAACCATGTCGAGATTCGCCGCGCGCGTCGCATAATGCAGCGGCGTCAGCCCTTCCGCCGTCCGCGCGTGCACTAGGGCCGCGTCGGCGTTGAGGAGTTTCTTGACCGTTTCGGAATCTCCCGCGGTGATCGCCTTCGCCAATTCTTCTACCGAAGAATTCGGTTGCGATCGCGCGATCGAAGCTAATGCAGTTGTGATCAGAATGGAGCGTCGTGTGGTGGGCATGCCCCATTTAGCGCCGTCCGACGATGCGGTGCAAGACAGCACGAATCAATTTTGTGTTGGCGCGCAAGCCTCGCAGGCTCAGAAGCTTGGCGACCGATCTTAACGCCGGCGAAGGCGGGCAGCGGGTCGCTTTCGGAAGCACATCTCCTATACTGGTGCCGTGCCGGAAACCGCTCCAGCGATCCTGCGCTTCGGCGCTTTCGAACTGGATCTGCGCAGCGGCGAACTGCGCCGCAGCGGCATGCTCATCAAGCTGGCTCCGCAGCCGCTACAAATCCTCCGCGTACTCGCCGAACGATCCAGTGAAATCGTCACGCGCGACGAAATCCGCCAAGCGGTGTGGGGACCGGCTACTTTCGTCGACCTTGACCGCAGCCTAAATGTCGCGATCGCTCAAATCCGCTCCGCGCTGAACGATGACGCCGACTCTCCGCGCTTCGTCGCGACGATTCCTAAGAAGGGCTACCGTTTCGTTGCGCCGGTGGAGAGGATTGCTTCCGAGGCGCCTCCGTCGCCTGTCCCAGTGAGTGCACTACCGGCGCCTCGGTCGCGACGCGCACCTTGGCTCATGATAGGCGTGGCGATCGGAGCCGCCGCTGCGATCGCTGCTGTTGCTCTCGTCTCCGCGCGCACGACTTC
This sequence comes from Bryobacteraceae bacterium, assembly GCA_036006545.1. Lineage (GTDB taxonomy): Bacteria > Acidobacteriota > Terriglobia > Bryobacterales > Bryobacteraceae > Palsa-187. The sequence continues at coordinate 4,784 of DASYPO010000041.1, read as the reverse complement.
GGCGCTGCGTCCCCTCATTGCGGTACTTCCGTTCGAAGATTCTGGCGACCACGCGCTGCTGCGCGAAGCGCTGCTCGAAGACACCATCGGACAATTGAGCGGGATTCAACCCACGCGTCTCGGCGTGATCGCGCGCACTTCCTCGAAACGCGTCGACGGAAAGCAGGGCGGTATCGCCGGCATCGCGTCGGCACTCAATGCGCAATACATCGTCGAGGGATCGATCCGTCCGTCGGGAGACCGCTTACGCATCTCAGCGCGATTGATTCAGGCGCGCGACCAGTCGGAAATCTGGTCGGGAGTTTTCGAAGAAGCTTCCGAGCAGACCCTCGAGCGCGATACACCCGCGCGCATCGCCGCGGGTGTGCTCCAGACCTTGTTTCCAAACTCGCCGGCGCCCAAGCCAACAACGGCGCACTGCGGCCCCGGTTGGGATGCGTATCGCAACGGCCGGTATTTGCAGGCCAAGGGCGAAATGTCGCGTGCCGTGGAATATTTCGAACAGGCGGGCGCGTGCGCGGAAGCGGATGCCGCGCGTGCCGAATCGCTGATCATGTTGGCTCGCTCCGGACGCATGCCCGGCCCGCAGGCTTACGAACGGGCGGGCGAAGCGGCGAAGCGCGCGTTGGCGGCAGATCCCCACAGTGCGGAAGCGTTGACCTCGCTTGCCAACGTCGAAATGTGGAACCAATGGCGTTTCGCCGATGCTGGCGTTCACTTCCGGCGTGCGCTCGAAATCAATCCCAGTTTCGCTGCGGGCCATCACGATTACGCGTGGCTCTTGGTCGTGACCGGTCGCGCCGCAGAAGCCGTCGACACATTGCGACGGGCGCTCGCGCTCGATCCGCTTTCGCCGCGCGTGAACATCGACGCGGGTTGGCTGCTTTTGCAAGCGCATCGATTCGACGAAGCCGCCGCGCAGGCCCGCCGCGCCCTCGAACTCGAGCCCGATATGCGCGAGGCGCTTTTCTGCATGGCCCGCGCTCGAGCATTTGCAAACGGGACGATCACGTCGGCACAGATGCCCGGCAACGATCCGTATTACACCGGTCTCCGTTACGCGCTCTCCGGCGATCGCGACGCTGCCTTCCTATCGCTCGAAACCGCTGTTCGCGAGCGCCGCATGATGGTTGTGACATTGAAATCGGAGCCCGCTCTTGACTCTCTTCACGACGATCCACGCTTTCGCGCGCTCGTATCCAAGATCGGTTTGCCGTAATCTGTTCAATGGCTACTTGCCGCGTCGTACCCTAGGAAAACATGCCCCCAATTCCTGAGAACCAGCAACAAGCGCTCGTGTCGCGACTGATGCAGGCCTGCGGCGGAGCGTACAGCCCCGAGACGCGACGCAAATACTTCATCTCTGGTCCGCAATGGGCCGCGGCCTATCAGGGCCAGGCGCTGTTCCATGCACCGACGCGACCGGAGCTTGGATTCGAGGAAATCATCCGTAAATTCGGCGAGCTTGGAATCGCCCATTGGGCGACGCACGACACGGATGTGATCCCGACCGAAGCGCTGGGAACGGATCGGCAAGCGGAGATCGTCTCGCGGATCAAAACGGCCCTGGAGCAGAATGGAGTGGCTTGCTCCATGGTCACTACCGAAACATTCTTCCATGCAGTGTGGGCTGGAGGACCTGCCGCGGAGGCTCCTGCGGTGCGTGAGTATGCGAAGTTTCGCGTGCGCAACACGGTCGCGATCGGTCATGAGCTCGGAGCCAGTTTCGCAGTCTACTGGCCGGGATCGCTCGGATACTACGTGCAGGGCGCGATCGACGAAACCGAATCGCTGCGCTGGTACGCGGATGCGCTCAACGCCGCCTGCGAGCACGACATCGAAGTCGCGCGCGCAAAAAACCGGCCGACACTCAAGCATTGTCTCGAAGCCAAACCCTTCGAGCCGCAAGCGGAAATCCTGTTGCCTACCAGCGACGCGATGCTGGCATTCATCGCCTCCGGGCTCCTGACGCATCCCGAAATGGTCGGATTAAATCCCGAGTACCTGCACGAGCTGATGTGGGGGGCCGCTCCACGCGCCGCGCTTGCCCGTGCGCTCCTCGCGGGGAAATTATTCCATTTCGATGTGAACGACGGTTACCGCCTGAAGCACGATGTCGATATCGGAATCGGACTGGTGAATCCACTGGATTGGTTGAACGTGCTGGTGCTATTGCGCAGCCACGGATACAACGGACCCTTCAATCTGGATTACAAGCCGCCGCGCACCACCAGCCAGTTTGGCGTGTTCGAGGTCAGTTTCCCGACTTGCGTCGATCGCTTCATTACCCTCTGGGAGATGGCCGGTGAGGTGATCGCTGACCCGATCATTAAAGAAGCGACCGATGCGTTGAAGCGCGGAGGCCCGTTGGCGACGGCTCAGGACGCGGAAGCGATCGCGCGCGCCAATCGCGAATTACTCACTTTGCACGAGCTGATTGCGCACCGCCTGGTTCAGATTCTGCTCGGGTTGCATCGGGGCCGAACCTTCTCGATCGCGTGACCACGGGTCGCAGTCGTCAACCTGAGGCATGATCAGTGGAGAAAGTTCCGCGCCCGCCCCACTTATTTAAGAGGGGGATTTTCCCATGGGAGTTGCGGCGGCCCGGCAGAAGCGTGTGGTGGACTGGTATCAGAATTACTACACCAGCAAAGGCGACGATCGCAACGACCCGCTTCGAAATCCAGGCGTTCTGTTTCAGAACCTGGCGTTCGAAAAATCCATCGTACAGGCTCTGCGAGTTCTGCCCATTGAACATTCGTGGAAGATTCTGGACGTGGGCTGCGGCGCCGGTTTCAGCCTGCTCCGCTTGCTCACCTACGGACTCGAGCCCGAGCGCCTTTATGGAATCGATATTTCGGAAGACCGGATCGCTCGCGGGCGCAAACGCTTCCCCGCTTTGAATCTTACCCACGGCGACGCCACCAAAATGGATTATCCGCCGAACAGTTTCGATCTCGCTATGGAATCGACCATGTTTATCCAACTGACCGATGAATCGATCTCACAGGAAATCGCGAACGAAATGGTGCGCGTGGTGAAGCCTGGCGGCTACCTCATGCTCACCGATTGGCGTTATAGTTTCAATCGCCCCGGTTATCAGGCGCTTTCGAGGAAGCGCTTGGCGCGCCTGTTCGGCGTCGGTACCCGCACGACATTCGTTTCTCAAACTCGCGGCGCATTAGTCCCGCCTCTAGGTCGGTGGCTCTCACGATACTTCCCGTCGGTGTACTTCCCGTTGTGCGCGACGTTTCCTGCGCTGGTCGGCCAAGTGACGGTGGTCTTGCGAAAGACCGATTAACCGCCGCATAGCCAGCTGCATTAGAATTTGGGCTGGGGGGTGTGGGAATGAAGCTCACAGCGGGAATAGTGGCCTGCATTGGCCTTCTTACGATCGCGTCGGCACAAGCGCCCAAGAAGGCGCCAGCCAAATCGACACCAGCATCAACCTCGGCTGCCGACAAAGCGGGCGCTTCCAAATTCAAGGCAATCTGGGAGCCGGTTCCGTTTAACAAGGACATCGAATTGAACGCGATCGCCTGTGTTGGCCCCGAAACCTGCTGGGTGGCGGGCGCCAAGTCCACCATCCTCGCGACCACGGATGGCGGGAAGTCCTGGAACGTGCAACTGGGTGGCGACCCCGAGTCCACCGACGAGGCTCTTACCAGGATTTTCTTTCTGGACGCGAAGCATGGCTGGGCAATGGACAATCGCGGCAGGATTCTCGGCACCAAAGACGGGACCACGTGGGCGGATTTGTCTAAAGTGAGCGGCACATCCAGGGGAGTCTGGTTCATAACCCCTCAGGCTGGTTTCGAGATCGAGAACCCTTCCTCGACCAGCCATTCAACGCTGCGGCGTAGCGACGACGCCGGCAAGACCTGGAAGGCGCTAGGCGAATGCAGCGTGGACGCGACCATTGGCGGACTGCCCCGCAAACTGGGCTGCATGATGCACACGATGCAGTTTCTTTCGCCCAGCGTCGGATTCATGGGAGGCGGCGCGGAAGTCAGCATGGGCGGGGAAGTAGCCGCATTCGGCAAGACCAGCGACGGCGGACAGACCTGGACCATGTCGGTTATCCCGGAAACCAAGTATCACGTTACTGACGTACAGTTCTGGACCGAGAAAGACGGAATCGTGGTGTTGGCCAAAGGCGAAGGGATCTACTGGACTGCTGACGCCGGAGCTACCTGGACCGGATCGGTGAAGCAGCGCCTATGGCCCGCCGCCCATGCCGTCGGGGAAGGGAAGATCATTGTCGCGGTCGGAGCGAACGGGATCGCCTACTCTTTCAATGGCGGCCGCAACTTCACTTCGCGACCCTTCAATCTGCCGGCCCGCGTTCACGCCGTGACGTTTCCGGACGCGCAGCACGGCTACGTGGTCGGGCAGCACGCACTGGTGTATCGGTATCGCATCGTGCCGGCGGATTACAGCAGTCAGGGAATGGTCGCCGCGCTCGCCCCGTAACCCAGGCGACCTCCGAGGGGGGCGGGCCCCCTGGCCCGCAGCCGACGCCCTCGTCGGCTTCCGTTTGCTGCCTCCTGTATGCCCGCAGACTACGCCAGCGCGTCCTTGCAGAACTGCACGCACTTCTTGACTTCCGTGAGCACGTCCGATCCTTCGGGCGTGTTGTACTCGTACTCGATGCTGGCGGGGAACTTGTACTTCTGCTTTTTCATCGTTTGCAGAACCGCCTTCAGCGGAGTTTCACCCTGTCCCCACGGCATGTTCGGTCCGCCACCGCCGGGACCTTTATTCTCCGCGGCACTCCCGGGACC
>DASYPO010000040.1:0-6284 GCA_036006545.1 Bryobacteraceae bacterium | reverse complement strand
AGGCAGGCGATGGCGGAAGTCGCGCCGATGAACACCAACGAGAACGCGGGAAAGTTTTTCGTCGGATGCAGGCGCGCGAACGGCCGGAAGAAATTCCCCTCCTCGGCCGCCGCATAGGGAACTCGCGAATAACCCAGCATTACCGCGAAGACGGACGCGAATGCTGTCCACAGCACGAGCACCGTCGCGACTCGGGCGGCTCCCACTCCATACAGCCGCTGGATAAAATCGGAGACCACCGCTTGCGAATTCACGGCCTGCTGCCAGGGAATCACGCCCAGGATGGTGATGTTCATCACCAGATATGCGGCCGCCACTCCAATCACGGCCAACAGAATTGATCGTGGAATGATCCGGCCCGGATCCTTCACCTCACCGGCGAAAAAGCTCACGTTGTTATACCCGCCGTAATCGTACATGGCGATCAGTGTTGCGCCCCCCAGCCCGAAAAAGAAACGCGAGTTCAGATCGAACGCATGCGGGGGAAAACTCAGAGCTTGCGCGCCGTTGAAGTGCAGCAGTCCGGATGCCGTGATCCACAGCAGCGTCCCGACCACCACCATCCACAGTGCGATCGAGAGACGGCTGATGTTGTGGATCTCGCGATACAGCAGCATGGTCGCCGCCGCGCAAACGCCCATCGCGATCAGCTTGCCTTGCAGTCCGGACATCGCGGGCCACAGGAATTTCGCGTACTGCGCGAACCCCACGGCTCCCGATGCGATGCTCAGCGGTGCGGTGGAAACGATCTGCCACAAGAAGAGGAAGCGCATCATGCTGCCCAGCCGATTCGGCCCGTAGGCTTCGAACAAGTAGCGATACGGGCCTCCAGTGTCGGGCATCGCCGCGCCCAATTCGGCCCAGACCAAGCCATCGCAGATCGCAACCGCCGCCCCGAGCAACCAGCCGAGCATGGCCTGCGGCCCATTCATGGACGCGAGAATCAGCGGGATGGTGAGGAACGGACCCACGCCGATCATGTTCAGCATGTTCGCGGAGGTGGCGCCCCACAGGCCTACGCCGCGAACCAGGTGCGGTCCGCCGCTGCTCACCGCAGGCGGGGATTCTTCGGCAGACTGATCATGTTGGCGAAAATCCGATAGGCGCCGGGCACGCCTTCGGGAAGCTGGCGATAAAACGCGTACGCGTTGTAGATGTACACGCCCTTACCGTAGCGGGCGTAGAGCAGTCCGCCCTTCTGCGGTTCTTGTCCCGCGTCGTGGGTCTCGAGCAGTGCCTCATACTGCGGATCCCAGGTGCGCAGCCATTTCGATCCGCGCTCTTCCACCCAACCCGCGAAATCTTTCTCCGTGATTTGGTTCGGCCAGGCGAACAGCGGATTCGTGGGTGCCAGGATGTTGATCTTCGACGCTTCATCCGTCACTTCTTCCGGGTTGTTGCCCATGCTGTAAGGATAGGGACCGAAGTTATGATCGTATTCCGGGGTGTTGTACTGCACCATTACGACGCCGCCGTTTTTCACGTAATCCAGCAGGCGGGCGTTGGATGCCGCCAGTTCGGGCCGCGCGGCGTACGCGCGCACGCCCAGCAGAATCGCATCATACTTCGATAAATCTCCGCTGGCGACGTCTTGTGCCGCGAGAAATTCGACCTTGACTCCAAGGTGTTCGAGCGACGCGGGAACATCGTCGCCCGTGCCCGTGATGTACCCGACCTTTAGCCCGGGCGCGACCTTCACATCCACGCCGGAGGTTTTGTAGGTTGCCGGCCGGTACAGCGGATACGGCCGCAGGCCCGGATAGCCGGCCAGATCGTAGCCTTCGCGGTATTGCTTGCCGTTGAACTCAGCTACAGCTGTGATCGAATAGGATTTCTCAGCGAGCCCGGAGGGCGTGACTGAAAACGAAAGCGTCCGCTCCTCGCCATCCTGCGCAGTATTGAACTCGGCCGACGCCGGTTGCGATTTCCAACCGGCCGGGAGATCGAGCCGAACGGTTCCCTTTGCCGCTCCCTTCACATTGCTGTGAATCACGGCTTTGAGATCGAATGATTTCGCGCCTAGTGGGACCACACCGAAGCGCGGCGAGATCTGGATTCCGATGGCGGGACCGATCCTCATCGGTTCGTACACCGTGCCCAGGCCAGTGACGCGTTTTACGGTCTGCACCAGCGTGCCGGCGGTCACCGGCAAGCCATCGTAGGTCCACTCCGCCCACCCGGCGAGCGGATAGGGAGCGAGTGGTTGTCCGACGAACTGCGAATCCTGAACGTCGTAATACGATTGCTCGATATCCGGCCTGGTGAAATATGGCCGGGTCAGAGGGGCATTGTCGGGCACCGTAACGTCAAGTCCGATGTCGACCACCGGGAGATTGCCCTGGAGCATATCAGTCCCAGTCGGGCCCCACGAAAAACCCTGCGTCGGCTTCACGCTCAGATCGCGAAGCACCGCCGCGCTGCTTTGCTTCACTGCGTGCAGCTTCACCATTATGCGCTGCCCTGGAATCGCCACGCGAAACGTTTCCGAATCGCCCAGGAATTGCACCATGCGCGCGTTCGGCGCCTGCTCCGGCGCGACGACTGCGGAAACCGACAATCCCAAGGCCGCGACCAGCGCGTTATTGAACTGGACTCGCTTGATGTTCAATTCGTGCTTCAGATCGTACTTTGAATCGGCCGTGAGGCTGCTCTTCTCGATCGCGCCGATCAGCGCGATGGTTTCTTTCATTCCCGCCGCAAGCGCCGGAGCACAGGCTTCCGGATTCGCGGCTGAGAATTTCGCCATCGCGTCTTCTACGGCTGCGTTGATCTTGCGCAAGCTCGCGGTTACGAAAGTCACGTCACCGCCTTTCGCAAGGCTGGCGATTCCCAGCAGCGAAATGTCGATCCCCTCGAAGAAATCCTTCTCCTTCGCTCCCGCAGTGACAGTCGATCCAAAGCGATGATAGGCGCTCGAGATCGGACCCGCCTTGGGAATGCTCGGACCGCCGTTCTGCGACTTCTGCATCCCCAAACCCTCGCGCGAAATCTGTGCGTAGCTCGCGCCCAGCACGGGATCGTAATCGCCTTGCGGCACCTCGACGTTGACTTCCAGCCGCGGCGTATTCGCGTTACGACCGAACGCTCCGGGAGCGCGCGCGTAATCTTTAACCGGCGACCATGGGTGCAAACCCGCAAGAATCTGATCGCGGAAAACATTCGGGTCGCCCGCGGCTTGAAATACCGCCTGCGCCATGGCACCCGCGGTTTGATGATTCCCGTGGCCGTCGCTCGGTCCGCCGACGAATACTGAGGTTATCACCAGCGGCCGCACCGTCCGCACGATTCGCACCACATCCTGAAACACGCGGTCGCGCGTCCAATGCTCCATCGATTCGGCCATGGTTTTCGAGAAGCCGTAGTCGACGACGCGTGTCCAGTACTGATCGACGCCGTAATATCGCCCCGCCGCCAGCAGCTCTTGCGTGCGGACCAGTCCCAACGCGTCGAAGAAATCCGGCGACATGACATTGGCGCCGCCTTCGCCGCGATTGAGCGTGAGTAGAGAAACGCGGGTTCCCCGTCCACGCGATTCATAGGTCAGCATGCCGCCATCCTCGTCATCCGGATGCGCCGTGATCATAATCAGGCTCGCGCGGGTGTGCAGCTTTTTCAAGCTCTGCCACAACGCCGCCGAGCCCTTGTTGACCCAAATTTCGTGCGCTACCGGCGATGGCTCAATGCGGACATCGTAAGGCGTTTGGGCGCAGACGCCCCACGTTAAGAAAAGCGATACAAGGAGTCTCATCAAAAGTACAGTTTGAGCGCGAACTGAATCTCTCTGGGATCGCCCACCGTGCTGAGCGATTTACCGAACGACGGCAGCGATGCCGCAGCGATACTCGCGCTCGGGTTGTTGAAATTCGCACGATTGAACGTATTGAAGAACTCCGTGCGGAATTCGACCCGCCAACGCTCGCTGATCGCGAAATTCTTGAAGATGCTGAGATCCACGTTCTCGATTCCCGGGCCGTGAAAAGCGCGCGGCGCGCAATTGCCGAAGAAACCGGCGGCGGGGTTGGCGAAGGCGGCTGAATTGAGGAAGAAGCCCGGCGAGGAACTGCCGACGACTCTCGATCGGTCGGTGGTGGCGCCCACGTAGGGATCGCTGATGCAACTGGCGCGACTCTGGTGGCTGCCTCCGGTAGCGCTATTGTCGGCAGCGGTGACCGTGAACGGCGTGCCGGTCTGCAGCGACACGATGGTGTTCAATTGCCATCCTCCAATCAAGCGGCTCGCGAGGCTGTTGTTGTTCAGTATCATTCCACCCTGGCCGATCGGAAGCAGATACGTCCCATTGGCCACGAAACGGTGTCGCACATCGAACGGCGAATTGCTGCGCTCCAAGCTGTAGTTGTAGGCACTGGCGGGCGTGGACCCGCCGGTAAGGTTATCGACGAAGTCCGAGAAGTTGTGGCTCCAGGTGTAGCTGATTCCGTAACCCAACCCCTTCGCGAAGCGCCGGCGCAGCGATACCAGTAGTCCGTTGTAATTGGTGTTGCCGTCGTTGGTCGCATATTCCAGGAAAGCGTGATTCCCTGTGGTCGCCGTCAGCGTAGTGCTCAGATTTGCGTACGGGAACACCGTCAGCGGCCGCCCCGCGCTATCGAATCCAGTCACAAAGCCCTGATTTGCATTCCGCAGCCGATTCATCTTTCGCCCGAAGTTGCCGACGTAGGAAATGTCGAGCGCGGTGCTTTGGGTCAACTGAAACTGCGGTCCGAAGCTCACCTGGTTGACGTACCCGGTTCGCTCATTCGGATCCTGCGCGCGAAATTGCAGCCGCGTCAGATCCAGCGAGGACGCGCTGAAAACCGGGAATCCGTTCCGTAACTGAAATACCGGTGTGGTGCTTCCCGCGGTCTGGATCAGGGAGACGTCGATCACCGCCGGCGGATTCAAAGCCAGCACGCTTTCCGATCCGATCCTTACCACGTGCTGATAGAAGAGCCCATACCCGCCGCGCAGGACCATGCGTTTCATGGGCTGCCAGCTAAAACCGACTCGCGGAGCGAAATCATTCTTGTCGGGATGGACCAGTCCACGCGAGAACCAATCGCCGTCCTTCGCAGTTACGAAGCCGCCACCGTTCGCGGGTGTGAAATTCGACATGGCGTTTTGGTGATTCAGAATGGGCGAAAACAACTCGTAGCGCAGTCCGTAGGTGACGGTCAGGTTGGGCCGGAGCCGCCAGGTGTCCTGCCCGAAAAAGTTGCTGGAGTACTGATAGTTATGCACCACCGTCGGCGTGGTGTACTGACCCGTGCTGATGTCGCCCAGCAAAAAATCGGCGAAACCCAGGCCGACATTGCCGGAGAAGATTCCGCTCGCGCTGATCTGCCCCTGCGGCGCCGTAAGGTCCAGAAAATTGTCGCTTGTGTGGCGATGCTCATATCCGAATTTGAAGCTGTGATTGCCCTTGAGCCAGCTCAGCGTGTCGAGCAACTGCCAGGTCTGCGCAACCTGAAACTGCGGTCGGAAGGGGGACGATCCAAGGCGCGTCAATCCCGTCACGTTTATCGGCGGGATCCCCGCGTTATAGGGACCCGGCGGGATACCGGTCAGTCCATAATCCGCCGCCAGCGATTTCCCGGATTCGAGTCCGACCATGCCGCTGTGCGCGTTGTCGCGGCTGAAGCCGGCGCGCAATTCATTGAGCATCGAGGCGCCCAGCACGTCGGTCCAGGCGAGCGCGAGCGACTGGCCCCGAATCACATATTGCGTCGCGAAATTTCCATTTCCCGCGATTGGATTACCGGTCCATGGAGGATCCTGACGATCCACGCGAAAGTTGCTGTAGCGCCCGAAGACGCGGCTGTTGGGGGTGAAGTTATGATCGATACGCGCGTCCAGCGAGGTCGTGTCGGTCGGCACGGAATACTGGAACAGATAATTGCTGGAACCGGTCCAACTGCCGGGCTGTCCAAGACGCGCTACTGCGGACGGAAGATTGGGTGCCGGATACAAGGCCGCCAGCTTGATCGCCACCGGATCGATGCACGCGGGCGCGATGATGTTGCCGCTGATGCAGTTGCTCTGTCCCGACACCTTCGGATCGGCCAGGACCGGCTTGAGCTCCGTGAAGTTCCCGGTTTTGAAGAGCGGCGTGGGAACCGTGGATTGAATCGTGGTCGCCTTGCGAGCCGTGAAATCCTGCATGTCGAAAAAGAAGAAGGTCTTGTTCTTGATGACCGGCCCGCCGATCGTGCCGCCATACTGATTTTGGCTATAGTGGCCGCGCGGCACGCCCCCAGCATTGTTGAAAAAGGTGTTGGCATCCAGCT
>DASYPO010000039.1:0-4871 GCA_036006545.1 Bryobacteraceae bacterium | reverse complement strand
CGCGCAAGGGATCGTGGAATATCCGTTGAACAAAATCATAATGTGATGATTCGGATACTTACAGCTAAGGAAGCCTCATCGCTCATCGAGCGTAAAACCGTACGCCTGGAAGAGGCCGAGCGCATCGTCGCGCCGATTCTAGCCGGCGTGCGCGAGCGTGGCGATGCGGCGCTGCTCGAATACGCGCGCAAATTCGACGGCTTCGAGGGCTCCAGTGTCCGCATCGACGTTCGCGGAACCTTGCAGCCTTCTTTCGCAAGAGCCGTCGAGACTGCCGCTAAGAATATCCGCGAGTACGCCAAACTGCAACTGCCGCGCGAGTGGTTCACCGATTTTCCCGATGGCCGGAAGCTGGGCCAGATCGTGCGTCCACTCGACGCGATGGGAGCTTACGTTCCGGCGGGCCGGTATCCGCTGCCCTCCACGCTGCTGATGACCGTGATCCCGGCGCAGGTGGCGGGTGTTGCCACCATCTGTGTCGCGTGCCCGAATCCCAGCCCGGAGATTATGGGTATCGCGCAATGGCTGGGCGTCACGCACATGTTCCGCATGGGTGGCGCGCAAGCGATCGCCGCGCTGGCTTATGGGACCGAGACGGTACCTAAGGTCGATCGCATTGTGGGCCCCGGCAATATATATGTTGCCGCGGCGAAGAAACTCATCGCGGGCGAAACCGGAATCGACTTCGTCGCCGGCCCAACGGAGATCGTTATCATCGCCGCCGATGGCGACCCGCGCTGGATTGCGGCCGATCTGCTGGCGCAGGCCGAGCACGATGTGGACGCCTCGGCGATCTTGCTCACTACGTCTCGCAGTCTGGCAGAGGCTGTCGCCAAAGAAGTGGACGCGCAACTCGCTACGCTGCCGACTGCCGCTGTGGCGTGGCCGTCCATCGAAACTAACGGCGCGATTGTCGTGCTAAATAGTCTCGATCAGGCGATCGAAATGTCGAACGCTCTTGCGCCGGAGCACCTGGCTTTACATGACGGCAGCTTACTGGCGAAGATCCGCCATGCTGGAGCTGTATTCGTCGGCGCCGCAAGTCCGGAATCTGCGGGCGATTATGCGTCCGGCCCCAATCATGTGTTGCCGACTTCGGGCGCCGCGCGGCAGCGTGGTGGGCTCTCGGCCGCTGATTTCGTCAAGGTGATCGCAGTGCAGGAACTCAGCCGCGAAGGACTCGCGAAATTGACGCCGGCGATCGCGGCGTTGGCTCGCGCCGAGGGGTTGGAAGCTCACGCGCGATCAGCAGAGGTGCGCGGTGAATAAAGGACTCGCGCCACGGCCCGCCGTGCAGAAGATGGCGCCGTATCACCCGCCCACCGGCGGACGTCAGGGAAAGCTGCGCCTGGATTTCAACGAGAACACGGTCGGTTGCTCGCCCAAGGTGATCGAATATTTGAAGCAAAGCCTGTCAGCGGACGCGCTGACGGTGTATCCGGAATATGTCGACGCCATGCGTGAACTCGCCGCCTACTTCGCGGTCGCGCCCGGCGAACTGCTGCTGTCGAACGGCACCGACGAGGCCATTCAGGTGCTGATCAATACGTTCGTCGATGACGGCGACGACGTGCTGCTGCTGAAACCTTCGTACGCCATGTACAAGTTCTACGCGGAACTCGCAGGCGCGAGCGTTCGCGAGATCGACTACGCACCCGCGGACCTGGCGTTTCCGCTCGAAGAGTTCATCTCGGCGATCCATCCCAATACGAAGGCTATTCTGATTGCGAATCCCAACAACCCGACCGGCACCGGGGTCAATCTGGATGCAATCCGGCGGATTCTCGACGCCGCGCCGCAGGCAGCCGTGCTTATCGATGAAGCCTACTTCGAATTCTGCGGCGTGACAGCGCTGCCATTGGTGCGACAGTACCCGAATTTATTCGTCAGCCGGACATTTTCGAAAGTGTTCGGGATGGCGGCGATGCGCTGCGGGTGCCTGTTCTCATCCGTCGAGAATGTTCGCTGGATGCACAAGGCGCAATCGCCGTATAGCGTGAATATGCTGGCGGCGCTGGCGGCACGCGCGGCGATACAAGACCGCGAGTATGTCGCGAATTACGTAAAAGAAGTTCTGGCGGCGCGCGACCTGGTGTATGAAGGATTGCGCAAGCTGGACATTCCGTTTTATCCCAGCCAGGCGAACTTCGTACTGTTCCGCGCCGGGGACCGCGCGATTCCGATCCGCGATGCGCTACGCGACCGAGGGGTCCTGGTTCGAGACCGAAGCTACGAAATACCGGGATGCGTCCGCGTCACCATCGGGAACCGGGCGCAGATCCAGCTATTCCTCGGCGAGTTGGAGGCCCTGTGGACTCGGTAATCGTGTTCGATATGGACGGGGTTCTGGCCGAGGTGACCGAGTCCTATCGCGAGTCGATCGTCCAGACAGTCCGGTATTTTACTGGAAAAACGATTAGCCGCGAAGCCATTCAGGATTATAAGAACCAAGGCGGCTGGAATAATGACTGGGCGCTGTCACAGAAGATCGCGGCGGACTTTGGAAGGCAGATCGACTACGACACAGTCATCGAGAAGTTCAACGAATATTTTCTGGGCGAGAACGGCAACGGCCTGGTGACTCGCGAGAGTTGGTTCCCGCAACCGGGCCTGCTCGAACGCCTTGCCGAGCGCTATGGGCTATCACTATTCACCGGACGCCTCCGCTACGAGGCCGATATTACGTTGCGGCGCTTTGCTCCGTGCATGAAGTTCGATCCCATGATTTGCGCAGATGACGTGACTGCCCCGAAACCTGCGCCCGAGGGGCTACTGACGATCCAGCGGCGGAAGCCGGAAGCTAAACTCTGGTACGTCGGCGACACCGTGGATGACGCCCGCTGCGCCCGCGCGGCTGGGGTTCCGTTCATTGGCGTCGCTGCGCACACGCATACTAAACGCGTTGAATTGATCCGGTTGTTTCAACAGGAGAATGCCCAAGCGATTCTCGAAAACGTCAACGAGATTGAGGGAGCGCTATGAAGATCCGCAAAGCGTCTGTCGAGCGAATCACTAAAGAAACGCAAATTCGCGGCAGCCTCACGATCGATGGCCAGGGAACGTATCAGATCTCGACCGGCATCCGGTTCTTCGATCACATGCTGGAGTTGTTTACCAAGCACGGCGGCTTTGATCTAAAACTGAAGGCCGCCGGGGACCTGGATGTCGACCAGCACCATACGGTCGAAGACGTCGGGATCGCGTTGGGACAGTTGTTCGCGAAGGCGCTCGGGGACCGCAAGGGAATCAATCGCGCGGGCTACTTCGTGCTGCCAATGGACGAGACGTTGGCCGTCGTGGCGGTCGATCTTGGGGGGCGTCCGGCGCTGGTGTATCAGGATCGCGTGCGGGTGCGATTGGTCGGCGACTTGCAAACCGAATTGGTCGAAGACTTCTTCGGCGGATTCGTGAATCATGCTGGAGCAAATCTGCACGCCAAAGTTTTATACGGACGGTCGAATCATCACAAGATCGAGGCCATCTTCAAGTGTTTCGCGCGGGCCATGCGCTATGCGTGTTCCACGGATCATCGCTTGAAGGATCAATTGCCATCAACGAAAGGTCTGCTTTGATTTCGATTTTCGATTACGGAGCCGGGAACCTGCGCTCAGTGCAGAATACTTTGGGAGCGATTGGCGCCCAATACGAACTCATTCGCGATGCGGCTGGCATTCGCAAAGCCACCAAACTTATTTTGCCGGGCGTTGGACACTTTGGGCAGATGATGCGGGCGCTAGATGAACTCGACGTGCGTGGGGCGTTGATCGAAAGTATCCATGGCGGTGTACCGTTTCTGGGAATCTGTCTGGGATTGCAGGCGCTATTTACGTTGGGCGAAGAAGCTCCGGAAGAGCGCGGCTTGGGAATCTATCCGGGTGAGGTCAAGCGTTTCCAGAGTGACATGCGCATCCCGCACATGGGTTGGAATCAACTGGAGCGCGTGCGCGCATCGAAGCTCCTGCGCGATACCGGCGACAAACCTTACGTCTATTTCGCCCACAGCTACTATGCGCCGGTGATATCGGCGACGGCGGCGACCTGCGAGTATTCGGTTCCTTACACGGCGGTGCTGGAACAGGACAACGTGTGCGGAGTGCAGTTTCATCCCGAGAAGTCGGGCGACGTGGGATTGAAGATAGTGCGCAATTTCGTGGAGAGTTAAGCGTGCTCGCAAAAAGAATCATTCCGTGTCTGGACGTGACCGGCGGGCGCGTGGTCAAGGGCGTGAACTTCGTCAACTTGCGCGACGCGGGCGATCCGGTGGAATTGGCCGCGCGCTATAACCAGCAAGGCGCGGACGAGTTGGTGTTTCTGGACATCACCGCGTCGAGCGGTGACCGCGACACGATGATCGATGTGGTGGCGCGCACGGCGCGTGAAGTCTTCATCCCACTTACCGTCGGAGGCGGCATCCGAACGGTCGACGACGCACGCAAGATTCTGCACGCAGGTGCGGATAAAGTCAGCGTCAATACCGCGGCGGTGCGGCGTCCGGAATTGATTGGCGAGCTGTCGCAGGAGTTTGGCGCGCAGGCGGTGGTGCTGGCGATTGACGCTCGCAGGCGTGCCGATGGCGGATGGAATGTTTTCACCAAGGGCGGCCGTCATGACGAAGGTATCGACGCTGTCGAATGGGCCGCGCGCGGCGAGGCGCTGGGCGCTGGTGAAATTTTGCTCACTTCGATGGACACCGACGGCGTGCAGACGGGGTTCGATTGCGCACTTACCACTGCGGTCCGTAATGCCACACGCATTCCGGTGATCGCATCCGGGGGCGCGGGCAAGCCCGAGGATTTTGTTGAAGTACTCGCGGGAGCGGACGCGGCACTGGCGGCGTCCATCTTTCACTACGGCACCTACACGGTGGGCGA
>DASYPO010000038.1:0-7969 GCA_036006545.1 Bryobacteraceae bacterium | reverse complement strand
CGTCGCGCGCATGAAACCCGGCGTGACGCTGCAGGCCGCGAGCGAGGACATGAAGTCGATCGCCGCGCGGCTCGCCGCGCAATATCCGCAGAACCAGAGAGTGGGCGTGACGGTCGAGCCGATCAAGGAAGACGCGCTGGGGAATACGGGGCTCGCGCTAATCGTCTTGATGGGCGCCGCGGGCTGCGTGCTACTGATCGCGTGCGCGAATCTGGCGGGATTGCTCTTGTCGCGCGCGGTGGCACGTCAACGTGAGCTCGCTGTTCGCGCGGCGTTGGGCGCGGGACGCGCGCGACTGATCCGCCAGATGGTGACCGAAGGAACACTGCTTTCGGTGGCAGGTGGCGCGCTGGGCTTGGCGATCGCCCCGCTGGGAATGAAGGTGCTGGTGGGTTTGGTTCCGTTGGGATTCGCGGGAACGGCGCTACCCACGATGGATCTTCGGCTCCTGATGTTCACGCTGGGACTCTCGCTGCTGACCGGGGTGATCTTCAGCATCGTCCCGGCGATTCACGCGGCGCGCGCATCGCTCCACGATTCGCTCAAAGCCGGCGGTCGCGCGGGCATCGGCGGCGGCGCGCGGATGCGGGATGGCTTGGTCGTGCTCGAAGTGGCGTCGGCGCTAGTGCTGCTGATCGGCGCCGCGCTGATGCTACAGACCATGGCGAGGTTGCGCTCGATCGACCTGGGGTTTCGACCGGAGGGGATCCTGACGCTGCGTACAGTTCTGCCAAATCAGAAATACAATACGCCTGAGAAGCGCCAGTCCTTCTACGACCGGGTGATCGAGAGCGCGCGTGCGCTGCCAGGCGTCGAGAGTGCTGCGTACTCGGCGACGCTGCCGTTCCAGAGCATCGGCAATACCAGCGGCTATCAAATCGAAGGGCGACCCCTGCCGCCCAACGATCCGGGCGATGCGCTGATTCGAGCGGGCACCGAGGATTGCTTGAAGACGCTAGGAATCAAGCTGCTCGAAGGCCGCTTACTTGATCAGCGCGATCGCGATCCCAATGCACGCGCCGTTGTGCTGAATCAAACCTTCGCAAAAATGTATTGGCCGAAAGAGAGCGCACTCGGTGGCCGCATTCATTTCGGCCCGGCGAACTCACCGGTCCACACGGTGGTCGGCGTGGTCGAAGACGTCAAAGAGCGCGGCTACGAGCTGAAAATGAAACCGGGCGTGTATCTGCTGCACCCCAATTCGATCTGGCAAACTCCGGACACTCTGATCCTGCGCGTGAAAGGCGATCCGATGGCGCTGGCCGAGCCTGCGCGCCGCATCGTCACGCAGGTGGACGCGGACCAGCCGGTGGCGGCAGTGCGAACGATGGAGGATATCGTCGCGCTGGCGGTTGCCGACCGCAGCCAGCAGTTGACGCTACTGGGCGTATTCGCGGGGCTCGCGTTGCTGCTGGCGGCGATCGGATTGTACGGCGTGTTGAGTTATGCGGTGCAGCAGCGGACTCGCGAGATCGGCGTGCGGATGGCGCTGGGTGCCAGCGCATGGAGCGTGGTGCGCATAATGGTCACGCGCGGGATGCTGCTCACCGGAGTGGGAGTAGCGCTCGGGCTTGGAGCTGCATGGGCTGCGACGCGCGGGATCCAGAAGCTGCTGTACGGCGTCTCTGCGTCGGATCCGCTGACCTATGCGGGCGTCGCTGCGTTGCTAGCGGTGGTGGCGCTCGCGGCATGCTGGATTCCGTCAGCCCGCGCGGCGCGCGTCGACCCGATCGTGGTGCTGCGCGAGGAGTAGGCGGTGGCCTAATCCAGCAGCGTCCGGACGCGCGCCAACACCTCCTCCACAATCTCCGGCGGCAGAGACTCGACCCACCGCGCGCGCCGATCTTTGTAGTCGATCGTCCGGGTCTGGTGACACAGCACGACACCCTGAGCCTTGGTTCCGGCGGCTGCGAGGGAGACCGCGAAACCGTGCTCGCGAGCAAACTCGCCGCCTTGGGTCACGGGACAGATCATGACGAGTCCAAAGCGGTTGAACGCCGCCTCGGAAAGCACTACGACGAAGCGCTGGCCGCGCTGCTCGCGACCCTTGATCGGGTCCAGATCGAGGTGAAGAACATCGCCGCGATCCGGAATCCCGCGCTTCAAAGGATTTCCTTTCCTCGGGGAGGATCGCGCAGCCACTCTCGATCGCGTTTATGCGGGGCCAAGTCGCCGGGCCTGCACTTGGACAGCAATTCGGTTAGCGTATAACGCGGTCGCCGCTCGGGAGAAATGACGACGCGTCCGTTCTCGACGGTCAGGTCGACCTTGGATCCGACCTCCAGTTGAACTAGTTCGAGGATCTTGCGGGGTACCGCCATGACGACAGCACCGCCGGACTTTCGTAGGGTAACAGAAGGCATCTGGTTAGATTATACAAAAGTATTACTCCGGATATCCGCGCCCAGTGACTGTGCGCGCCAGGCGCCAAAACGGGGTCCGCGCACCGATCGTCGCGTAAAATAGAAGTACTCATGATCACACGCAGTCGGTGGATCATCCTCCCCCCGATTTTCTTACTGGTCTCGCTGCTAGCGCTGGACGCGAAACCGCCCACGGCGCAGTGCGGCACGCATCCCACGCGCCGGCAGGAGGAGCTTTTCTTGCACGGCCGCCACACTGCCCTGCGTGCCAGAACTGGATTCGTCGCAGCGGCGGAGCAGCGGCTCGCGACCACGAATCGCGACATCGGCAACGTCGCTGTGATCGAGGATTCGGGCGGTGTCATCGGACGGCGCAACCTGTTCGATCTGGATCGCACCACGCTCACTTTTCGCCCGGCGAGCGGCGGATACAGCGTGCAAGTGAGCGGCGATAGTTTCGATCCGGCCGCCTCGACCGCAGGCACGCTCATCAAGGATCTGGCGGACGATGCCTCGCGCGAAACGCCGCTGCCATTTTCTTTCCCCTTCTTCGGGGTGCTGTATCCCAAACTGTGGGTCAACTCCAACGGCAATCTCAGCTTCACCGCCGGCGATTCGGATTCCTCCGCGTCCTTCGGGCACTTTGCCTCCGGACTTCCGCGCATCGCGGCGCTGTACACCGATCTCGACCCATCGCAATCCGCCGATGGCGTGCGGGTGCTGGCGGAAGCGACGCGCGTGGTGATCACCTGGTCCAGTGTTCCGCTCTACAGCGCGAATTCTTTCAGCGTCGCTCCGATTCAGAATTTTCAAGTGCGGCTTTACCCGGACGGGAAGATCGAAATCGCGTATCGATCGGCAGGTCCCCAATCGGCCGTGGTCGGAATCACTCAGGGCGGCGAGCGGCCGGTGGATATGCTCGACTTCGCATCCAAGCTGGGACAGACGCCCGCGGGCCCGTTCGCGACGGGAGTCGCCGAAAGCTTTTCGCAAGTCGACGCGCTGGACATGGTTGCAGCCGCGCAGCGTTTCTACCAAACCCACGACGACGCCTACGACTACCTGGTGTTCTACAATGCGGCGAACGTACCGGCGGGGATCGGCGTAGTGGCATTCGAGATCACGACGCGATCGAGCGGGCTGGGTTACGGTGATACCTCGCTCGACGATGGCGCTCTGTACGGCTCGAAGAATCGATTGCAAGCGGTGCTCAATCTGGGGCCGCTGTCGCAGTATCCGCAGAATCCGAACGCAGTAGTGCCGTCGCGTTTCGTCAGCGGAGACACGCCGCTCACCATCCTGGGGCACGAGGCAGGCCATCTTTTCCTGGCGCTGGCGAGTGTGCGCGATCCATCCAACCTAGGGAGCCAGCCGATGCTGGGGCGGTCGCTGGCGCACTGGGCATTTCCTTTCAATTCGGATGCATCGTTACTGGAAGGGAATCGGGTAGAGGATGCGGGCCCCGGCGTCTCGCCACGTTTTCGCAGCGTGGCCACGGTGCAAGGTTATGCGGCTTTGGATCAATACCTGATGGGTCTGCGAGCTCCGGAAGAAGTGGCGCCGACGTTCGTGGTGCTAAACAGTGGAATCGATTCCTCGCGCTCGCCGCAAACCGGAATCGGTTTTAATGGACAGCGGCTTGAGGTGCCGATCGAAAACCTGGTGCAGACCATGGGTCGCCGCACGCCCGATTCGACGGTGGCACAGCGCCGCTACCGCTTCGCATTTGTGCTGGTCATTTCCGAAGGGACTCAACCGAGCGACGCGGCACTGGCACAGGTGGATCTCTACCGTAGCGAGTTCGAGACGGCGTTCGGGCGCTATACGGAACAGCGCGCGACGGCCGACACCACGCTGAAAAACAGCGTTACCCTATCGCTGGCGCCCGGCGCCGGAGTAGTGGCGGGTCCAGCCGGCGGCACTGGGACCATCGAAATTGCGCGACCCGCGGCGACTCCTGTCACGTTCACACCGGTGCGGCCCAACGGCTTTTTGGCGACGCCTTCGAGCATTGTTCTTCCGGCAGGATCGACGCAGGTCACCTTTCCATATTTCGGAAACCGGGTGGGCGTGGAAGACTTTTCGCTGATTCCTTCGGACGCAACTTTTGAGACCGCGTACGCGCGTGTTCAGGTGACCGCCGCGAAAACGGACTTGCGCCTGATGCCGATCAGCATAGACACGCAGGTGCTGCTGCGCGTGGTGGATCGCAACAATCTACCGTACCCCGGCGTGCGCGTGGTGGCTGGACTGGCGCCCAACCTGTCCGAATCGATCAGCGACGAACACGGGCTGGTGCGCTTCGCTTCGCCCAATGGATCGCTGAACGTTTCGATCGACGGGCTGGCCGCGACGCAGATACGGGTCGGTATTCCAGTGGTCGGCTCGAATGGAATCGTGAATGGAGCGTCGTTCCTGCCGCGGATCGCCGCCGGGGGATTCGTCACCATCACCGGCTTAAGCCTGGCGGCGGGCACTACGGCCAGTTCCATCGCGCCCTTTCCGACAACGTTGCGGGGCGTGCAGGTGAAGATTAACGGAACACCAGTTCCGCTCGCGTACGTTTCCGATTCGCAGATCAACCTGGTGGCGCCTGCCAATCTTGGTCCGGGTCCGGCGAACGTGACAGTCGAGACGTTGCTCGGCGTTTCCACCGCGATGCGGGTGCAAGTGGAAGAGTTCGCGCCGGGAATCTTCTTCGATTCCGCATCGGGCTTCGGAGCGATCCTGATTGCGGGCACCGCTAGTACAACCCAATCGCGGCCCGCCTTGCCCGGGGATTTTCTAGAGATTTATTGCACCGGCCTCGGCATTTCGGGAGGTGCGGTTACGGTGAAGATCGCCGGCGCCGACGCGCGCGTGTTGTACACCGGACAAACGGCGATCCCGGGTCTGTATCAGGTGAACGTGCAAGTACCGGCCGATGCTCCGGTGGGATCGGTGCCGTTGACTTTATCCATTAATGGAATCGCCAGTAATTCAGTGAAGGTGCTGGTTTCTTCGCGGCCCTAACATCCCACACAACGCCTCAAGTTCGGATAGAAACAGAAAAAAGGGAGGCCATTTTTGGTGGCCGCCCTCTGCTTGAAATCGAAATGTTATTCCAAGACGGTCAGGTACTCTTCACAGCGTTGGACGGCGTTGTCATTCGACCTCCCGAGATCTGCACTTTCTAGATAGCGGCAGCCGGTGGCTTCGCCAGCACGCCGCTTACTAGCGGGATTGTGGTCAAGACGCCGACGGCCAGAAGGGCCCATCCCGCCGCTTTCCGCTGATCCTCGTTGAGCCGATCCGAAAGCAGCAACCCAACACCAACTCCAAGCGCAACCCGAGTTCCCGCGACCAAAACAATCTCGGGAATCGTGAAAGCTCTCTCGGTGAGTGCCATATGACTAAATTCGCACGAATGACGAGGCGAGTTGGAAACGGGCATGAAGGCCGTCAATCCGATGAGTTCCTCCAGCTGCTCCGTAAGCGACTCTCTTTTTCCTGGCTATCACGCCTGGAGAGTGAGAGTCGCTACCTTGGACGGAGTACGGACAATCTCAACCGGATGCCGAGCACCCATCACCGCCTTCCCGATTCCTACTTCTTCCCGGTTGCCTTATGGGCCTGATGGTTACCAAACGTGAGGAAAGCAGGCCGCAATTCCAGCACGAGATTTCCATTAGCGTCTCTGATATAGATCTCCGCAATGTCCTGCGTCCCGGGTTCTCCACAATCCGAGAAAGACCATGACGCAGTGGCCCCCGGCACGCCGTTGAGGCGGCCCTCGCCAGCACCAATGTAGGTGTGAAAAGGTGCATCGGGCGGCGCCGCATTACACGATCCTCCAGCCGGGAAGCTGGTACAAACCGCAGAGGTGACTGTCTCCAGGTGGAACTGGTTGCCCTCCCAATTGACCTCGAGGTTGTTGGGAGACTTGGTAACGTTGCACTGCAGCTCAAATCCGTGCGTCACTCGGGTTCCATCGGGATTTGCCGCATTGCCGCCGGACACGAAGGCGCTTCCTCCGCCGGTCATTCGACCCTCAGGTGACAAAGTTGCAAGGCCGAGGAACAAACCTGCAGGCAGGATCACTAGTCCGGCCATCCTCAGCGTCATGGGGACGCGAGCAATCTTCGAAAATATCATTCGATTTCATCCTTTCGTTTCTTTTTGCTCTCCCGATGCGAACCGGTAAAAAGCGAATTCGTGATTCTGTTAGCACGCCGCATTCCAAAGTCGTGCAGCAACTGTCGTTCCAAAGCCGCTTGGAAGAGGAGCGAGACTCCGAAGGCTCCAGACACTGTGACGACCGGGCGATCAGTGCAAGAAGATCGCCACAAAATGGGTCAGCGAAAAAGGACGACCGCAGCGTTACACGAAGACGTGGACCAGCGATCAGGTCCCGGGTGGGCTGGTGGATCCAAACGCGGTCGTATGACTGCGACGCTGCGCGGACCATCGCTAATAATCTACGCGCCCGTTGAGGAAATCGAACGTGTGTTGGACAATGCTTCGACGCCCGCTGCGGCTCCACCGACGACCGCGTCCCCGCGCCAACCGGAGGTCCGATGAATTTCCCGTCATCGCACGGAGCGCCTATGAACGATCGCGTAGCGTCCCGGTGTGACGCCGGTGAACTCAAACTCTCCGTCAGCGTCGCTGGTGGCGGTAGCTTCGCTGCCAGGGCCCACTGGGTGCAGTTTCAGGTTGGCGTGGCGCACTGCCTCCTAGTCGTACCGGTACGCTGACTTTGCGTTTTTCTTCCGGCTTGAGCACCGTTTCGGGGTTTGGATGGCCGCACCGCGGGCGGCTTCGATTTGCTGTCCGAAGGCGGTCACCCGAGCAGTCATGGCCACCCTCGTCTGCGACGCCGGGGCAGCACTGCAAATATTGCGCTCTACGACGCAATGATGCAACGCGTCGTGTTTTATTGGCGCTGACTAAATCACGGTAGCTCCCGCGAACATGGTCGCGTGAGTTGCTCTTCGGTTGAGGTTTGATTGGTCGTCTTGTTCAATGCTTCGTCGATCCCGAATGCAAATCTTTACCTCGCGATTCTGATGAAAACTGGGGGATCCGAGGCACCAGATAGAGCACCCCATTGGCGTTGTTGACAGCAATCGTAATCGCGGGCGAGCTGTTTGCCGTGAGGGAGGGGACTTGAACATTCACCTGCGTGATGCCGGCGATCATTCCCGGGGCAGCGCCCACATAGGTGGGTTTCAATTCAGCGTTACTGCTAAACACACGGACTGGCGCGATGGGAACCGGCAGCCGGGGCGCCGTCGTAATCAATCCGTCGACACTTGGCGGATTCGTTTGGCCGAGGCCCGACACGTAAATCGCGATGTTGTCTCCGGCCTTGGCGCCGTGTTCGGCCGAGTTCAGCGAGCCATCCTGATTGACGATGCTCAGAATTTGCGGCGCCGACGCGACGATCGAGACTCGCACACCATTCGAGCGTTGGCCTCCGCTGCTGACCGCAACCTCCACCGTGCCCGCAACCTCAAACGGCACGAAGCACACGATCAGTTTGTCCTGAATCGAAATCAGCGGCGCAGGAATTCCGTCGAAGGTGACGAGAGTATCGCCGAGAATGAACGGAAGCCGGCCGGTCG
>DASYPO010000037.1:0-9253 GCA_036006545.1 Bryobacteraceae bacterium | reverse complement strand
TGCGCTTTCCACAGCACGAAATCGCGCGCGTCGGCTTTGTCGTACTCGTCGACATCTACGCGGGCGCCGGCGCGAATGCCGGAGAAATCGTTGTGCGAAAGTTTTCCGTAGCCTGGAAAATTCGCAATGCGGTAATAGAACGATCCTTCGCTGACGTACGTGAAACCTTTTTGCTCGAGCTTCTGAACCGCGGTCACCATGTCGTCGATGTGCTCGGTGGCCTTTACCATTCTCTCGGGCCGCTCCAGGCGCAGCGTAGCGCAATCTTCGAAAAACGCCTGCGTATAAACTTCGGTGTACTCCTCGATCGATTTGTGCTGCGCGGCGGCGTTGCGAATAATTTTGTCTTCCACGTCGGTGATGTTCATCACGTGGTTGAGCGTGTAGCCGTGCACGCGCAGCCAGCGCCGCAGGATGTCCTGGAACGTAAACGTGCGCAGGTTTCCGATGTGGACGAAATTGTAAACGGTGGGCCCGCAGGTGTACATCCGCACCGTGTTATCGGAGAGCGGAGCGAAATCCTCCACCTGTTGCGAAAGAGTGTTATAGAACCGCAGGGCCATAGAGAAGTGTTTTTCTATGGTAGCCCAGGCGCGATTTTACAAATCGAATTTAATGCCCTGAGCTAACGGTAATTCGCCCGACCAGTTGGCCGTGACGGTCTGGCGACGCATGTACGCTTTCCACGAATCGCTGCCGGATTCGCGCCCGCCGCCGGTTTCCTTTTCGCCGCCGAACGCGCCGCCGATTTCCGCGCCGCTGGTTCCGATGTTCACGTTGGCGATCCCGCAATCGCTGCCGCGCGCGCTTAGGAACGTTTCTGCCGCGCGAACACTGTCGGTGAAAATCGCCGAGGAGAGACCCTGCGGTACCGCGTTGTGCGCGGCGATTGCGTCGTCGAGTGTATCGAACTCGATCAGATGGAGAATCGGCGCGAAAACTTCTTCAGCGACGATCGGCATGTCGGCGCGCGACCGCACTAGCGCGGGTTCCACGTAACAACCCGTCCGACGACGCCCGCCGGTGAGCACTTCGCCGCCCTGTGCGCGAATCGCATCGAGGGCCCGCATCATATTGTTCACCGCGTCTTCGTCGATCAGCGGACCGACCAGCGTCGTGGACTCCAGCGGATCGCCGATGCGGACCTGTTGATATGCGGCGATGAGTTTCTCGATGACCCTCGGCGCAATTCCTTTTTGCAGAAACAGCCGACGGATCGACGTACAGCGCTGCCCGCAAGTTCCCACGGCGCCGAAGAGAACGGCACGAACCACCAGGTCGGGATCGGCATCGTCCATCACGATCACGCCGTTGTTGCCGCCCAGTTCAAGCAACGTGCGTCCCATCCGTGCCGCGACCAGCGGAGCAATGGCGCGTCCCATCCGCGTCGAACCAGTCGCGCTGATCAGCGGCACGCGAAGGTCGCGCACCAGGCAGCGGCCGATTTCGTCGTCGGTGCCGATCACCAGGTTCAGCACGCCTTTCCATCCGTGGCGATCCATAACTTCATCGCAAATCTTCTGCACGGCGACCGCGCACAGAGGCGTTTTCAGCGACGGCTTCCAGATCACGGTATCGCCGCAGACCATCGCGATCAGTGCGTTCCAACTCCACACGGCGACTGGAAAGTTGAAGGCGCTAATCACGCCGACGACGCCCAGCGGCTGCCACTGTTCGAACATGCGATGACCCGCGCGCTCGCTGTGCATGGAGAGCCCGTAGAGCTGGCGCGAGAGGCCCACGGCGAAATCGGCGATGTCGATCATCTCCTGCACTTCACCCAGTCCCTCGGCGAGAATCTTTCCGGTTTCAAGCGTGACAAGACGGCCGAGCTCGTCTTTGTTGCGGCGCAGCGCGTCGCCCAGCTCGCGTACGATCTCGCCGCGCTTGGGTGCAGGGAACAGACGCCAGCGTTCGAAAGTTTCAGACGCGAGGCGAATGGCTTTTTCGTAATCGTCCGCCGTGTCGAGTCGGACGCGGCCCAGTTCCCGACCATCAATCGGCGAATGGGAAATAATCTCGCTCATCTTGCCAGTTTCGCGAATCCACGGGGTCCGGTGGCGAATGTGTGTCCAGCGGCGCGGGCGACGCGATCGATGCGCGCGCTGACCTCCAACTGAAAATCGGGATCTAACCAGGCCTCGTGACCCTGAGCCTTAGCGATACGGAATGCGGCTTCGCGAGTGGTCGCGCCGCGCTGCTTCACGGCGCGGACGTGCAATGGATCGCCGATCAGGTCGCGACCTGTGGCCTCAATCGCTGCCCGCGCGATCGCCTCCGGATCACACGGAAGCAGCGGCGCGAGCGTCGCATAAGTTTCGATTCCCGCCGCGCGGAGCTTCCTCACGACGTCAAAACGCTCGGCGATCGTCGCGCAGTGCGGTTCGTATAAACAGCGCACGTCCTCACGATTCGTCGTGATCGAAAAACTGACGCGCAGCGTCGTGCGTCGCGCGATTTCAAGAAGCTGATCGAGATCGCGGAGAATCAGCGGGCCCCGCGTCTGGAGGCAAAACACGCGCGGCGGTCTCGCGATCACTGCATCGAGCAGCGCAGGCATCGCACAAGCTTCCGCTTCCGCGGGCTGGTAAGGATCGACCAGCGGCGAACAATAAATGCGCTGGTTCGGTCGCAACTCGCGAGCGAGCAGCGCCGCCGCGTTCGATTTGAAAGTCGTGAACTGCCCCCAGCGCTGCCAGTCTTCCGCTTTGAGCCCACCGTAGATCCCCAGTGTCGGTACATAACAATAGGTGCAACCAAACGTGCAATTGCGCGCAGGCGTCAGCGAGTGCGTGAACCCCGCTTCGGCGATGAATCCCGTAGTCGCACTCAGGATGCTACGCGATTCGGTGAGCCGAACAAGCTGGGTCACACTAATAATCGTAAACGTGTTCGAGCTTGTGACCGCTGCTCACCAGCCCGTTCAGCACGGTGTGCAGCATGGCGACGGGAACTCGTATCGCAACGCGCTTGGAAGCCGGATCGGTAAGCAATTCCGATTGGAGAAATGTATCCGAGCCAGGGGCCAGGCTGCGTGGAGCGATCACGGTCAATGCAATCTCGTCGTTGCCCGCGATCTCGACGAAACGTCCGCCGCGTTGCGCGAGCTCGACCGCCACTGCAGTGAACGGCTGATACCGCGGCATCGCGACGATCCACGCGTTCGGGCCGACCTGTTTTACTCGCCGCACCGACGGCATCTCGGGCGCGTCTTCGACCCAGGCGTATGTTTCCGACGGCTCCACGCCGAAAGTCAGGCGCGTGAGTCTCTCAATCAGCCCGCAGTAAAACGACTCGATGCCGTAATCGAGTGTCAGAAAAAACTTTCGTTCCCATTTGCGAAACCAATGCGGACCCCAAAGTTTCGTCTCGCCCCACAATCCTTTGAAATGTTTCCAGAAAGAAAACTCGTAGAACGGACGGAGCTTCACAAAGTCGGCGTATTCGCGCGCGACGCGGGCGGCGTAACGATCCTCGTCCGTGGGATCGTCCGACGCGGTCCACTCGGTGAAGCGGCCGATTGTGTTTTCGTAAATCCCTTTGAGCGCGTACTCTGCGGAAAAACTGGTACCGATCACCGCCAGCATCACGTGCACGCCGAAGTTGAATGGGTAGCGCCCTTTCGTGGCTTGATACGAACAGCAATAGCCGCTCCAGAATTGCTTGATGGCGCCGAAATACGGGAAGCCGCTGGGGAGATGCGTCTGCTGGTAGTCGGCCTTCTCCACATAGCTCCACACGATGTACCACTCCGGATAGGTCCAGAACGTGGTCTCTTCGGGACGCGCGTAGCCTTTGATATCGGCTGTAATTTTCTGACGCTCGAGCGCGGCGGCGGAGACGACCTTCGGCGGGAGCGACGGCGACTGGCATCGCATCAGAAATACGACGACACCGATTGCGAACAGGCCCACCACCAACAGAAAGAACAAAAATACGCGGCGAAGGAATCGCCACAGCCACGACGCGAGCTTCATGCGGTGGCTGCGGCCGCAGGTTGCTTATCGACTTTCAAGGCGACGTAAATCGCGGCGCAGGTGATCAGGAAGTGCGGCATGTTGATCAGCACCAGCTTGACCGGCGTCAGCGCGTGGAGATTTGACGACGTGAAGGTGATCACGTCGATCCCATACCAAACCGCGAGAGCCCAGAAATAGATTCGCGAAATCTTCGCAGAGATCAGACCGGAGATGAGCGCCAGCGCACCCAGCGCCAAATGACCGAAATCGACGATAGGCGTCATGCCGAAGAGCCCGAACATTTTTCCGTTCTCGTCCATCACGCCGGGCACAAAGTCCATCAGGTACACGCCTAGAAACAGCCCCGCGAATCCGATCGCGACCTTCTGGATCAATCGAAGATTTTTGAGCATGCCGTTACTCGCTCAAGCGTAGCCGAAAGGTCGGGTAATCTCAAATGATGAAGCACCGATTCTCGGCCAGCGTAGTTTTGGTCGCGCTGTCGGCGGCGCTCGGAACCGCGCAACCCACCGATCCGCTGCGCGCCACGCATGACGCGCTGTTCGCTACATTCATCCCGATCCGCGAGAATGCGAGCAAACCCGCGCTCGCCGGCGCCTTCGCCCAAGCGCGCGATGGCATCTGGAACGCCGCTTCGAAAGCGCCCGCCTTCCAAGAATTACTCACCCCCTTCGCAGACCTGCGCGCGTTCGGCGCCGAGTGCGGCATGGCGGAGTTTGTCGAAACGACACAGCAGCCGCTCTTCTCCCGCCTTGCGCCGCAACAGCAGGCACGCGCGATTTACCTGCTGCAGACCTGCTCGTCGAACACGCCGCGCCGCCTGGCGATGAGCGCTCGCAATTTCTACATCCGCGAGACCTACGGCGCACTGCAGGAAGCGTTGACCGGCGTGAAATTGAATCTCTTCGCACCGGATTCGTTCGTCAAGGAGCATACTCCGCGGCTCCCCGAGTCGCGTCTGCGCTACGACGCGGCGAAGAAAGAAATCGCGCGCGCGGACGGCGAAATCGATTACCTGATCGTCGGCAGCGGACCCGCGGGATCGGTGCTGGCGCACGAGCTGCGTCGCGGCGGAAAGCGCGTAGTACTGGTCGAGCGAGGACCGCTCACCGTGCCGGGCGCGATGGAGACGCGTTTGGTCGACGGCCTGAAGGAAGACGGCGGCACGCGCTCTTCCACCGACGGCGCGATGTTCATCCGCAACGGGAACGCCGTAGGCGGTGGATCGCTGGTGAACGTCGATCTGTGTTTCGCGCCGACACTGCCCAGCGTCAAGTTCAAGATCGATCAATGGCGCAAGGAAGGGCGCATCGGCGCGAACGATTTCACGCCCGCGGAGTTGGAAAAAGCCTACGCGTGGGTGAAGCAGGCGATCGGCACGCGCGTATTGTCGGAGAGCGAGATCAATCCGAACAATCGCACGCTATACGACGGCGCGAAGGCGCTGGGACTCACGCCGAAGCTTTACGACCTGAACACCTATCCGCCGGGAAAATCGCCGTACGCGGTGACCGACAAGCGCAGTTCGGCGACGGAGTTGGTTTTCAAGGCGCTGAACGATGCGCAGAATCCGTTGAGTCTGCTGCCGGACGCGGAGGTGCGTCGCGTGCTGTTCGACGGCTCGATGAAGGCGCACGGCGTGGAACTGGTCGTGCGCAAATCGTTCGACGCGCCCGGAGTAATCGCGGATCCGAATCGACTCGCAATCTCGCCGGGAACCACCATTACGATTCGCGCGAAGCAAGTGATTCTTTCGGCCGGCGCGCTGGGCTCGCCGACGATTCTACTGCGGAGCGGAGTAAAGAACGACCAGATCGGCCGCGGCGCGGTGACACACGCGTCTATGCCGACGCTGGGATTATTCGACAAGACCATCGACGCACTGAGCGGAACGCAAGCGTCGGTGTTTGTCGACGATCGGCTCATCCCCGACGGATTCGCGCTCGAAGCCATGTCGGCCGAGCCGCTCTACGCCGCGCTGATGTCACCCGGCCCGGCGCTGCATTCCTTCGAAATGCTGCAGTCGTATCGCAACCTGGCGGGCTTCGGCACCATGCTGGTCGACACACCCTCGCCCGCGAATCGCGTATTTCTGGACGCGAACGGCGACCCGCAGGTCGAATACACGCTCTCGGAAGCCGACAAAGTTCGATTCCGCCGCGGGATCGCGACCGCGGTGCGTGCGATGTTCCATGCGGGTGCGAAGAAAGTTTTTCTGCCGACGACGGAGGATCTGCTCGGTAATTCAGACGGCGTGCTGCGTCCCGTGATTCTCACCGATATCAAGCAAGCCGACGCGGTCGAGAAGAATCTGCAATTCATTCCCAATCGTTCGATCATTACCTCGGCGCACTTGCAGGCGACCAACAAAATGGGCGCGAGCGCGGCCAATAGCGTCGTCTCACGCGAGTTCAAGGTTTGGGGCACCGAGGGACTCTACGTAGTCGACGGCAGCGTGTTCCCGACCTCGATCGGCGCCAACCCCATGCAGAGTATCTATACCTTCGCGAAAATCTTCGCGGACCGCATGTCGAAGTAATCTACTTCGCCCCGAGCTCGCGCGCTTTCTTCTCGTCGGCAGCCGCGCCCGCGTTGTCGCCCAACGCGCGACGCACCCCCGCGCGATTGGAATAGAAGTCGGCGCGTTCCGGCTCCAGTCGTACCGCCTGATTTAGATCCTTCAGCCCCGCGGCCAGATCATTCTTTGACGCGTAAGCGATTCCGCGATTCAGATACGCGTTGGCATAACGCGGGTCAAGATGAATCGCTTCGGAGAAATCGGCGATCGCGCCCGCGAAATCTTTCAGTGAAAACTGGACACGACCGCGGTTGTACCAAACCCCAGGCCACTTTGGGCGGCGGTTCACCACCTGCGAGTATGTTTCCAGCGCGCGCGCATTCTCGTTGAGATTCTCGAGCGCGATCGCGCGGTCGAAAAGCGCCACAGCGTTGTCGGGTTCCATTCGAATCACTTCGTCCAGATCGGGCAGCGCGCGCCGGTACTCACCCAGGCTGATGAGCGACGCTGCGCGGCCGATGCGCGCGTTGATGTCGCCTGCGCGGAGCTGCAGCACCCGGCTGAAATCGTCGATCGCTTTGGCGAATTGGTCGCGCGCAACGTAATTCATCGCACGCTCGTAATACGCGTCGGCGTTCGAGGGATTCTTCTGGACCGCGCGGGTAAACGCCCCAGCCGCCTTGTCGGGATCGCCGATGCGGGATTCGCGGAGGCCTTCCTGAAAATCGGAAGCGCCTGGCGCGGGCGGGTCAGGTCGTGGAGCCGGCGCGGTCATGGACGGAACCACCGGCCGAAAGTAGAACGTGCCGATCACGCTGGATTGCGACCACGGCCGTTGCGCTTCCTTCGACGCGCGAAAAACCTGCAGCCGCGTGCGATTGAAAACTTCATCGAGCGTGAGCCCCGGCGTTTTTAACGATTCCAACAGGTACGCCGTGAAGAGACCATTAGCCGCCTGCGAATTGTCGGACGCAGTGCGGCCCGGCGACGTCGCGAATGCCACGAAAGTTCCGGCGGCGGTTCCCATGGGCGCAAGTCCACCGCCCGCGGCCCGCGATGTACGGAACGGATTGTTGCGGCACGCGTCGAGGATCACCAGGTTGAGAATCGAATCGGCGCGCTCCATGCCTTCGAGGATGCGCGCCAACGGATACGCCGAGTACTTTGCTTCCGCTTCGTCCTTCGCGTCGAAGTCTACGGGAACAAGGTAATTCTCGCCTTCGATCTGCATCCCGTGGCCGGCGTAGAAGAATAATGCGATGTCGCCGCGGCCCAATCGCTTCACAAAACGATCGACAGTGATCCCGAGCTTCTTGTAATCCAAGTCGGTCGCGGTTTCGACACCGAACCCGATCTCGGTGAGCACGGCGCTCAGCGCACGCGCGTCGTTAGCGGGATTGGCGAGCGGCGAGGCAGTGTACTTCGCATTACCGATCACCAGCGCCCGTAGGTTGTGCGCCTGCAGGACTGGTTGTTCGAGCGTGATGCCACGCTGCTGCGCCGGCGCCAGCGCCGCAAGGAAACCCAAAATCACCCATAACCGCATGCTATTTCGCCGCCGCGAAAAGTGGCCGTTCAGCGGGGGCCAGCGTGAATCGCGGAGTCTGCGCGCCCTGCGACTCGGTGCGCACCGCGCGGCTCACCGCCAGGACCCACTCGCGCATGCTGACCGCGCCATCCTGATTGGCGTCCGCCGATCCACGGGCGGCTTCAATCAACCCGCGCGCGAAAAGTCCGTGCCCATTTCGCTCAATGGAATTCTCACTCACCGACGATCCCACCATCACCGTTTTCCCAGCGTCGTCCGGAAACATTCGCAGCAGATAATTATTGATCAGGTTGTTGTTGGGTGCGGCCAGGTTGGGTCCTGCCTGGTGGTTCACGTCGAACAGAAAGAGCGCCTGGCGGGCGCGCACATTGGCTTTGAGAGCGGCTTTCAGTTCTTCCACCGATACGGCCGTTTCGGGGACGCGCGCGAAATCCGTGCCGTATGCGGCCAGGTAGAGATTGGACGGATCCTTGGGATCGTGCAAGCCGAATCCAGCGAAGAACACAATCAGCAGATCGTCCGGCCCGGGCCGCGCAACAAAACCGCGCAGCGCGTTGCGGATCTGATCGTGCGTTGCCGCCGCATCCGTGAGCACCATCACGTCTTCCTGGCGAAACCCGGCGGGTCCGGTCAGTGCTCCCGCGAAATCCTTCGCATCCGCGCTGCCGTGCAAATTTGCGGGACCCTTTGGACCGTAATCGGAAATGCCGATCACCAGCGCGTAGCGCGAGCCTTCGATTTTCACCTGCGGCGCAGCCGGCGCCTGGCTTACGGGAATGCTGACCGCTGTCCGATTCCCCGCCTGGTCGACCGCCTCGACCAAAATGTTTTTGTCGGCCGGCGTGACCACCACCTCGGTCTCGAAATCGGTGGCGCGGATTTCCTTGGCGCCGATCCGCAGCGTCGCGAGCGGCGACGCGGAGGAAACCGTCCCTTTCACGGTCACCCTCTTCGATCGTTCCTTCGCGCCGATCACGACCGGTCCGTCCGGCTGCGCGAGGATCACTTCCGGCGCGCGCGCAACCGGCTGCGCCGGCGTCGCTGCGACACGCCTCGTCTCATATGTGAAGTAATCGTTGCGCGCTTCCTCGCGGGTCTTCAGAAGAAAGTTGCGATAGTAGCGGCGATTACGCCGATCCGTTACCAGGATTTCGATGCTGTTGGTGCCTGGTTGCAGGCGCATGTTTTCGCGCATTCTGAAATTCA
>DASYPO010000036.1:0-10441 GCA_036006545.1 Bryobacteraceae bacterium | reverse complement strand
TCCACGTCCTCTCGCTGCAAATTCGAGACCAGCGGATATGCCGCAAAATCCGTAGGCGCTGAACCCTGGTGCGGGTGTTATGGCCCAAACGCGTTCGCATGTGGGTGATGTGACGCTGCCGCGGGCCCGGAAGTCGGGTCTTTAACGCGGCCCCTCGAATGCATCTGTCCCGCATATGAACTTCGACCAAGCTCCGATGCTGGTGATCTGGGAAGTAACGCAGGCCTGCGATCTGGCGTGTGTGCATTGCCGCGCGGGAGCGATGCCCGGACGGCACGCGAACGAGTTGTCGACCGAGGACGGCTATCGTCTGCTCGACCAAGTGCGCGAGTTCGGCAGCCCGCTGATGGTGTTCACTGGCGGCGATCCGATGAAGCGTCCCGACCTGTTCGACCTGATCCGCTACAGCGTGAAGCTGGGGCTGCGGACCAACGTGAGTCCCAGTGCGACGCCGCTCTTGACGCCCGATGTGATCGACGAGTTCAAGCGGCTGGGTGTCAAGCGCATGGCCATCAGCCTGGACGGGGCCACAGCCACATCGCATGACGATTTCCGGCGGGTGCCCGGCACCTTCGATCGGGCGCTTGCAGCGCTGCGTCACGCGCAGTCGATCGGGCTCGACACGCAACTGCAGACCACGGTAACGCGGCGGAATCGCGAGGAGCTGGAGGACATCGCGAAAATCGTGGGCGACGTTGGCGGGAAAATGTGGAGCCTGTTCTTCCTGGTGGTGACGGGCCGCGCGCTGGCGGGTGACGATCTGACTGCCGAAGAGTACGAAGAAGTATTCGAGAAGATTTACAACATCGCGTCCACGGCGCCGTTCGACGTGAAGACCACTGAGGGCATGCATTATCGCCGCTTTGTCGCGATGCGCGAGCGTCGGCGCCCGGTCGCGGCAGACGAATCGCAGAACACGCATCGGGTGATGTATCGGACCGCGGGCGTGAGCGACGGAAAGGGTTTCGTCTTCGTGTCGCATCGCGGCGACATTTTCCCCAGCGGATTTCTGCCGCTCAAGGCGGGGAATATTCTTACCGAATCGCTGGTAGACGTGTATCGCGATTCCAAACTATTTCGCGTGCTGCGGGATGCCGACCAGCGCGAAGGCAAGTGCGGCGAGTGCGATTATCGCAAGCTGTGCGGCGGATCGCGAGCGCGGGCGTATGCGCAGACGGGCAACTATCTGGCCGAGGATCCGCGCTGCGTGCACCAGCCTGCAGCGGTGTCGCAAGGAGCAGTGCGTAGCGTCGCATGAGCTCTCATCAGGTGGCCGCGTGGTTTCTCGGGCCCAAGGCCGAGAACGCCGAGTCGGAGCGCAAGTTCGTCACTCACATCCTCGAAGATTACCTGCATTGGCGGCGGAACTACTTCCCATCCGATCCACTGGTCATTACCGAAAGCATGCGGCGAGGCGCGCTGGATTATCACGATCGCCTCGCCCAGCAGGTGGAAGAAATGCTGGCCGGGTTGCGTCGGCACTTCCCTTTCTACAGCCCGCGCTACATGGCGCACATGATTTCCGACCAGACGCTGCCGTCGGTGCTGGGCTACTTCGCCGGACTGCTCTACAACCCGAACAACGTCACACCCGAATCGTCACCAGTGACGCTCGACTGGGAACTGGAAGTGGGCGCGTCGATTCTCAAAATGCTGGGCTATACGCCGCCTCCGCCGGCCGGAAAGGTGTCGCGGGAGGAATTCGGTTGGGCGCACATCTGTAGCGGCGGAACGGTCGCGAACCTGGAAGCGCTGTGGCTGGCCCGCACGGTGCGTTACTTTCCGCTGGCAGCGCGCGATGCTTGCTTGCGGCACGGCATCCCCTTGACGCTGCGTCCTCCGGGTTCTGCCGCGCAGCCCGTGCCGATCGATTCGTTGTCGCCGAAAGAGTGTCTGGGAGTGCGGCCCTCGACGGCGATTCGCCTATACGCGCGGTTTATCGACGCAGTGCAGCGGCAGTGGGATCTGGCACGATCGGAAGCGATTCGCTCGGCGCATGAACTGCTGCGCGAAAGCCGCTTCAGCGTGGCGCACCATGGCGTGAGCGCTGCCTACGCTGTGCGTCCGCCGGTTGTGTTGGTTTCGGGCGCGCGGCATTACAGCGTTACTAAGGCGGCCGACCTGTTGGGAATCGGGCGCGAAAACATTCTATTGGTGGATGTCGACGCGCGTTTCCGGCTGGACACGAACGACCTCGCGGCCAAGCTCAATTATGTGATCGACGACGGGCGTTTGCCGCTGGCAGTGATTGGAATCGCGGGGACTACGGAAGAAGGCGCGGTGGATCCGATCGACCAAATCGACGAGGTCCGAACCGATTTAGAAAATGCACGCAGCGAAAGTTTCTGGCTGCACATCGACGCGGCCTGGGGCGGGTACCTGCGCGCATTGTTCACGTCACCCGCGGGAGAATCCGAGACTACGCTCGAAGGGATTCGCGAGTTCGTCTCACGCGACCTGGAACTCGAGTGTGGGCCCAATAAGAAGCAGCTTGTGTTGAGTTGGGGGGACCGCGACGTCTATGCGGCGTTCGCGTCGTTTCCGCTGGCGGAATCGATCACGATCGATCCACACAAGCTGGGTTACATTCCGTATCCCTGCGGAATTGCGGCGTATCGCAACGACCTGGTGCGCCAGTTTCTGACTGA
The DNA here is from genome assembly GCA_036006545.1 of Bryobacteraceae bacterium. GTDB lineage: Bacteria > Acidobacteriota > Terriglobia > Bryobacterales > Bryobacteraceae > Palsa-187. The sequence continues at coordinate 7,793 of DASYPO010000036.1, read as the reverse complement.
AGAGATTCCGTACCTTTCGACGGCGCACTTTGAGGACGTAGACTCGCGGCAGCACCGGCGCCCGGAATCGGTGGGTCCTTACATATTGGAGGGATCGAAACCGGGCGCAGCGGTGGCGGCGTGCTGGATGTCGCACCGCATGATTCCGCCGGATCGATGCGGGTATGGGGAGATTTTGCGTGCGTCGTTATTGGCCGCGCGCGAATTCTACGAGCGGTTGATTCATTCCGATGCGGAGTTGCCCTTTCGCCTGGTACCGATCTCCGCGCACCCGCCGGATACCAACATCGTGTGTTTCTTCGTACAGCCGGAACCGGGGCGCGGGTTGGCATTCACCAATGCGCTGAACCAGAAACTCTACAAGAACTTCACGCTGACCGGGCGTGACGCGGATCGGACGTATAGCTACTCGCAACCGTTCTTTTTGTCGCGTACCACGTTTGAGCAGTCGAGTTATCATGCCGCGGCGATGGCTGACCTGTTTGTGCGCGCGCAAATCGATCCGGCTGAGTATCGGATGCACGGGTTGTTTGTGCTGCGCGCGACGCTGATGAGTCCGTATCACGTGCTTGCGGCCGAGTGTGGCCATGGGAAATCGCTGATCGAGGAGTTCTTCGAGTGCCTGCACCAGAAGACGATGGCCCTGCTGGATCCAGCGGGGCAGTAGCCCCAACCTTGGGGCTTATCCCCCACCCATTCGCCAGGCAATTACCCGGCAAAAGACGATTTATTCGGCGTTTTTGCTTGGCACCGGGATTGCAGTTAGCGATAGCACTTGAGACTACCTGGCGAGTCCCACAGTCGGTAACCTGGAGTCCTCTCAGCAAAGCCGACGGGCCTTTCCACATCGTGGCGGCGGCAATCCCGCCGCGGTGACACCGGGTGGTCATTGTTGTGTCCGCAAGCGCGGCGCCGGAGCTCGACTGGGAATAACGAACCGGCGCCGCACCTCCATTCGCTCCCAAAAATCGCGACTATAGGAAGCCCCACGAAATATCGGTGCCTGTGTGAAGACCTCCATCCACGATGGCCCAGCAAATGCACTATCGTCCTCGGACTTCATTTTTATGGGGAACACTTTGAGCTTCTACCGATTTTGGATCTTCACGATCGTGCTGCTGACCGCCGGTATGGCGGCGGGCGCCGATGAGTCCACCGTTTTTTCGCCGCGAGAGAAAGCCTTCTACGCGGATGCGGCACAGGTCGCGTTCATCCGGCCGGGGCTGGTCTTTACGATTAACTCCGCAACCATCGCGGCCGACGGCACCATCACTACGATCTTCACCATGGCTGATCCGAAGGGAGTGGGGCTGGACAACACGGGCCTACTTACGCCGGGCGCGGTCTCTACCAGCTTCGTCGCCGCCGTGTTGCCTAACAGCCTTACCAACGCTTACACGTCGTACACCACGCGCGTGTCGGTCGGGGGACCGGGAGCAGTCCTGTCTTCCACGGTTCAAGCGGGTGCGGATACGGGCGGAAAACTGACCTCCCTGGGCGACGGGAAGTATCAATATGTATTTGCCACCAAGGCGCCCTCGGGGTATGACCGGACCGCCACCCACACCATCGGCGTTTACGGGAATCGCAATCTGACGGAGTTTAATCTAGGCACCAACTACGCCAGTGCGACCTTTAACTTCGTGCCTAACGGCTCGGCGGTGGTCAACACCCACGACATTGTCAAGACCGCGACCTGTAACAACTGCCACGATCAACTCGCGTTCCATGGCGGATCGCGGCGCGGCATCGAGCTGTGCATCATGTGCCACACCGCGCAGACCACAAATGCCGGGACCGGCAACACGGTGGACTTCAAGGTATTCCTCCACAAGCTGCATATGGGATCGCAGCTGCCCAGCGTGATCGCCGGCAAACCGTACCAGATCATTTCGGCCCGCGGCACCACCTCGGATTATTCTACGGTGGTGTTCCCGTCGGACCCGCGCCGCTGCGAAAGCTGCCATGCGCAGAACGTCAAAGCAGCCCAGGCCACGGCGTATCTGACCAAGCCTTCGCGCGCCGCGTGCGGCTCTTGCCATGACGACGTGAACTTCGTCACCGGCGACAAGCACCTGGGCGGTCCGCAGGTCAGCGACAACCTGTGCGCCACCTGTCACATTCCTCAAGGCGAGATGGATTTCGATGCGTCCATCAAGGGCGCGCATGTGATCCCCACTGAATCGGCGATGTTGTCCGGCATAGTCGTCGAGTTGACCAAAGTTACGGGCGGAGCGGCGGGCGGCAAACCCACGGTGACCTTCACTCTGAAGGACAGCTCCGGCGCAGCGTTGCCTCTGTCCAAACTCAGTTCCGGCTCGCTAGTGATGGCTGGTTCGACGACCGATTATGGATACACCAGCTTCGGGAGCGACGTGACCACGCCTGGTTACGTCTCGGAAAGTTTCTTGACCAACGCCAAGTGCGGCAATGATGGCGTGTGTCTCTACACCTTCACTCACGCCATACCAGCGAACGCAACCGGGACCTATACCATCGGCGTCGAGGCGCGACGCGTGGAAGTATTGCTGTCGGGCACCACCAAGCAAACCAGCGTGACCTACGGTGCGAAAAACAAGGTGATCAACTTCGCCGTAACCGGTTCGACCATAACTCCGCGGCGCGATGTGGTTGCCACCTCCAATTGCAACCTGTGCCATACGGCACTCTCGCTGCACGGCGGCCAGCGCAATCAGACCGAATACTGCGTGCTGTGCCACAATCCGTCTAACACCGACATCGCGCGTCGTCCAGCAGCGACGGTCGTCGCAGACCGGGCGCTTCCCCCGCAAGGCATTAACTTCAATCTGCTGGTTCACCGAATCCACACCGGGGAACACCTCACTGAGGAAGGGCGGCCCTACGTGGTGGTCGGGTTCGGCGGCAGCCACAACGATTTCAGCGAGGTTCGCTATCCCGCCATGTCCATGAGCGGTTCGGTCGGGGATACGCGCAATTGCTCCAACTGCCACATCAACGGCAGCGAGCAGATCCTGCCCGAAGGCAAGAACAAAGTCGTCGACCCGCAGGGTCCGCTGAACCCGATTGGTCCGATCGCGTCGGCCTGCACGGGATGCCACGTGAAAATCTCGACCGCGTCGCACGCGTTGGTGAACACCACGGTCCTGGGTGAGAGCTGCGCGACGTGCCATAATTCGACGTCGGCCTTTTCGGTCGGCTCGGTGCATGCGCAGTAACTTTCTCGTAGTCCTACTGTGGACCGTCGCGCTGGCCGCAGCACCGCAGGATCCGGCCAAGCCTGCGACCAAGCAGGAGGCCGCGAGGTCCGAAGCCCCGAAGCCGGAAGCTGGGAAACCGGACGCCGCCAAGCCCGAAGCCGCGCCCGCGTTCGCTGGATCGGAAGCGTGCGCGACGTGTCACGAAGACATCGCCAATGCTTTCGCCAGGAATCCGCACAAGCGCGTGGATAGCGGCACGGGGCTGCGCTTCCGGGGTTTGAAGGACCACGCGTGCGAATCGTGCCATGGCCCGGGCCAGAAGCATACTGAATCGATCTCAGCCGAGGATATCCGTAATCCGGCGAAACTCACGCCCGGCGCGGTCGACAAGATGTGCCTTACCTGCCACATCAATCAGCCGACACACGTGGGGCGCCTTGAAAGCAGTCACGCCAAGGATCAGGTGGCGTGCACCAGTTGTCACAAGATTCATGCGAATGGTCCGGCTGGATTAGTCGCGCGCCGAACCGAGGCGATCAATGCGCAGTGCGGAGGCTGCCACTTGTCAGCTATCGCGCAGTTCCAGAAACCGTCGCATCATCGCGTGCCGGAAGGCGCGATGTCCTGCGTGGATTGCCATAATCCACACGGGTCGAGTCGTCCGAAAATGACGCAGGCTTTTTCGTCGAATGAACCGGGATGCCTCAACTGCCACGGCGATAAGCGCGGTCCGTTCGCGTTCGAACATGCACCAGTGCGCTTCGAGAGCTGTGCCACTTGTCACGAGCCGCATGGCTCGGCGAATCCGCGCATGCTGGTTCGCCAGGAAGTGCGACAGGTGTGTCTGGAGTGTCACGCGGCATTGCCGGGTGCGGCACGAAATCGCGCCGGAACGGTGGGCGTGGTTCCACCGGCGTTCCACAATCTGCTCTCGCCGCGGTTTCAGAACTGCACGGTGTGTCATCAGAAGATTCACGGTAGCCATGCGGATCGGAATCTGCTGCGATGAGAATCACAATCCTATTAATGTGTGTTCTGCCGCTGGGCGCACAGGAGCCAGCGAAACCCGTCGCTGCGGAAGCCAAACCCGCCGCGGCCGAACCCAAGCCAGCCGAAACGCCGTCTCCCGTGCCTGCCGCCGATTCGAACTTCACGGGTTGGATCGAAGTTGGCGGCCGCGTGAGCACCGGAGTCGCGGGCAGCTTCGACACCTACCGCAGCTTCGTCAATCTGGGCGAAGGCCCCAAGCTGCTGGGCGCCGAGTTCACGTTGATCAACCCTAAAGGTCGCGCCTTCGACACGATTCGGGTGCGCTCCTCAAGCTGGGGCGATGAACCGTATTCGACCTTCCACCTGGACGCGAGAAAAGCGCGACGCTACGAATTCAACGCAGACTATCGCGACCTGGCGTACTTCAACTTTCTGCCGTCGTATGCCGATCCGCTGCTGGCGCGCGGCATCGTGCTGAACGAGCAATCCTTCGATACACATCGACGCCTGTCCAGCTATTCGCTGGACCTGCTGCCGGGCAACTGGATTATTCCTTACGTCGCCTATTCCCGCGACTCGGGATCGGGCTCGGGTGCGGCGGTATTTGTCGCCGACGGCAATGAATACGCAGTGCCGAACCGGCTGCGCGACCGGACCAATTTGTTTCGGGGCGGCGTGCGCCTGGAGCTGCGACGTTTCCATGCCACGCTCGAACAGGGCGGGACGAATTTCGAGGACAACCAAACACTGTTCACTTCGGGAAACACGAAGAACTTTGGGAATGTTTCAAACACAGTGTTCGGCCAGACGCTGTTTGTCAACACAGCACTAGCATTCTATGGGATCCACGGAAGCAGCAAGTTCAGCAAGGGACTTTTCACGGCGAATCCACTGCCCTGGCTGGACGTCTACGGCCAGTTTCTTTTCAGCCAACCGGAAAGCGAGGTCAGCTACGAACAAACCGCCGCGGGGAATCTCTTTAGCCAACGTCAGATTCTGTTCTTCAGCAGTCAGCAATATGTAGTGGCGTCCGCGGCGAAGCTGCCGCATACATCGGCCAGTTTCGGCTTCGAAGTGCGGCCGTGGAAGCGCATGCGGATTCTCGAATCCTGGCTGACCGATCGGCTGCACAATGCTGGATCGTCGGTGTCAAACTTGAGTTCGACCGGCGCAACCGGAACGCAACAGACTGCAGCGGTGCTGGCGTCGTCGCTCGCGACCGATTACAGCCAGACTGAAACCAACGTGATCTTCGATGCTACGCGCAAATTGACCCTGCGCGGCGGATTCCGCTACGTTTGGGGCGAATCACGCGACGTGGTGTTGCCGGCCGCTGGGCTCTCCGCGTTGGATGAAACCAGCCTGAGCCGCAAGGTCGGAATCGGCGGCGCGACCTTCCGCATGAACGCGAAGCTGTCTTTCTCCGGCGACTCTGAAATCGCGCGCAGCAGCGAAGCATACTTCCGCACCAGCCTGTTCAACTACGAGAAGATTCGGGCCCGCGCGCGTTATCAGGCGACGGGATCGATCAGCCTCGCGGCGGACTTCAGCGCGCTGAATAATCAAAATCCCACGCCGGGCATTCGCTACGATTTTCTATCGACCCAGGAGTCGCTATCGCTGCTGTGGTCGCCGAAGGGTGGCAAACGATTGGATGCGCAGGCGAGCTACACGCGCTCCGATTTTCGCTCTGACCTGACGTATCTCTCGCCGCAGGATTTGCGAACACAGCGTTCGCTGTATCGGGAGAATGCGCACACCGGAACCGCGCTGGTAAATCTGAACCTGCCCAAGCTGAAACTGCCGAGGTATCCGGAAGCGCAGCCTAAACTGACGGCAGGCGGATCGTTCTTTGTATCGTCGGGCAGCCGGCCCACGCGCTACTACCAGCCGGTCGCGAAGTTGTGGTTGCCGGTCGCCAAGCGGGCGGCACTATTTGCGGAATGGCGCTATTACGGATACGGCGAAGCATTCTATCTATATGAAGCGTTCCGAACCCACCTGTTCACTGCTGGACTGAGGTTGACACGATGAGACGGCTCGCCGTTTTTTCACTGGTTTTCAGCGCAGCCGCATGGGGCGATTCGCCGGCGGCCGATTCCACACGAGGCGCGAAACTTTTCGAGACGCTTCGCTGCGTGGAATGCCACAGCATCAACGGCGCGGGTGGAAAAGCCGCACCCGACTTGGGGCGCGTCGTCAATCGGAACTTTACTCCGTCGACGCTGGCCAGCACTATGTGGAACCATGCGCCCGGGATGTGGGCCGCCATGCGCGATCGCGACATTCGCGCCGGTGATCTGAACGAGCAGGCGGCTGCCGATCTGTTTGCATTCTTCTATTCCGCGCGATTTTTCGAAAAGCCGGGCGATGCCGGGCGCGGCAAGCGTGTCTTCTCAGCCAAACATTGCGCCGACTGTCATGGACTGACGGACGCAAAAAATCCGGCGGCGAAGCCGGTATCGCAATGGGAATCGACGGGGCATCCGATGTCGCTGGTCAACGCGATGTGGAACCATGCAGCGTCCATGCGCGAGGAGTTCGCCAAACGCAAGCTGGCTTATCCCGAAATCAGTACGCAGGACCTGGCAGACATGCTGGTGTATGTGCGCAACCTGCCGGGCGGACGGACCGTGAACAGCAGTTTGGAGATTACCTCGGGCGAGACCGGAAAGACACTCTTCGAGGCGAAGGGCTGCTCGGGATGTCACGCCGGCAAGCTGGCGCTGCCCGCGCGGGTAAAGGGCATGACTTTGACCGATATCGCGGTCGCGATGTGGAATCACGCACCGCGCATGGCATCCAAACCCGGCACCAACAATCCACGACTCGAACTGGCTGAGATGCGCGACATCACCAGCTATTTGTGGGCCGAGCAATTCTTCCAGGACGCGGGCGACCCGGTGGCGGGACGTCGGGCGTTCGCGGCCAAGAAATGCGCCACCTGCCACGGCGACGCTAAATCCGGAGCGCCCAAAATCACCGGCGGCGATCGTACTTTCAGCGCCGCGGGCATGGTTGCCGCGCTGTGGCATCATGGCCCTCGGATGCTCGAACAGATGCGGAGCAGAAACCTAGCGTGGCCGCGCTTCGATGCGCTGGATATGTCCAACCTGATCGCCTATCTGAACCAGCGGGAGACAAAATAAGATGTCGAAGCTGCGCGAATGGCTGCTTCCGATCGCCTACTTTTCGAATAACCTGATCAGCCGTATTGGCATCCTGCTGGTCACGGCAGCGACGGTGTTTTGGATCTTCCTGCTTCCGCAGTTGCTGCGCGGCTCCACGTCGAACCCATATATCGGGATCCTGCTGTTCTTCGGCTTACCGGCGATTTTCATCAGCGGACTCGTGCTGATTCCGGTGGGTGTTTTCTTTGCCCGCCGCAAGGCGCATGCGCGAGGCCAGGCCGATCCGGTGATCTTCGATTTTCGTGACATGGCCATTCGACGATTGCTGATGTTCATCGCGTTGGCGACTGCCGTTAACATCATAATCGTCAGCCAGCTTTCCTACTCTGCGGTGCGCTACATGGAAACGTCGCACTTCTGCGGGCAGATGTGCCACGTGATGAATCCTGAATTCACGGCCTACCGGCAATCGCCGCACTCGAACGTTCCCTGC
>DASYPO010000035.1:0-9361 GCA_036006545.1 Bryobacteraceae bacterium | reverse complement strand
GGTTTCGGGATTACTCGACGGCGGGGCGGACCTGGCGCAGCATCCGGCGGTGATCGACGCTCCATTCGGCGAAGGCCACGTGGTGTTGTTCTCCAACAATCCGTTCTGGCGCGCGGAAACCAAGGGCAGTTATTTCCTGGTCTTCAATGCGATCCTGAACTTCGATAGCTTGAACGCCGGGCGTAAGCTCGCCGACCAGTAGGTGTGGCGTTAACGCGTCTGCATCCAGATCAATACACCTGCGAGTGCCAATAGCAGCACGAGCGTGATCATCAATAACATCCGCCGCGCGCTGGCTGGCGGGGGTATTGGTCCGAAGGGCGCGCCGCAGGCTGCGCAGGCGGCCGCATCGTCTTTAGCGACCGAATTGCACTTGAGACACTGCTTCTCCATGCGCGTCCTGCCCTGATTATCGACTGTCAGAGTGGGAGGCGCAAGCTGCGCTCGGAGACTTCGCCGATCAAGGCATCGGATTAGAGAGGTGCTAAGGATAGTGGCGGCAACGAGGAATTGCCAGAATCGGCACGGCGCTCCATCTCGCGCATCACGAGCGCGTTGTTCGCGAGCATTAAGTCGCGGAGAACAGACGAGTTCTCCTTCGGGCTCCTGCGCATCAGTCTGGCTAGAGCATCGTCCAGCGCAATCAGGCATTCCGCAAAACTGATCTGGTGGAGGAGAAAGGATCCCACCACCTCTTTGGTTTCTCGCTTAAACACGTCCATCAATCGACACCCCCGACTTGCAGTGAAGTGAATTTGTATTGTCGATGTTTGAGGGATCTCAAACGACTAAGTGTTTCGCTTATTCCCGAGAACAGACGAAGACTCGGTTGATCGCCTTAGATTTAGCTGCGCCGGGAGGGTGGATCAGTGGAGTCTGGTGCGGGTTGACGCGGCGTGGTTTTCTCTTTGGAAGGTAGAACCGAGGATTCCTGGCACTTCACGCAAACAGGCACACCACCGACGTGTAGTTCAGTTTCGGTACCGCAAATAGCACACTTCGCCAGAGCACTTAATTTTACCACGCACGGTATGTTTGCGTAGGACAAATCTTGGGTGTGGGTAGGAGTATTCTGCCGAAAGGTTAGGCCTCTTCGTCACACCGGTGTTCTTCGATGTGAGCTGCCAGCGTCTGACTGGCCACCTCGTAAGCCGACTTCGCGCTTTCTGCGTGGTCGAAAGCTTTCTTGAAATCGGTTCCGGAGTGGTCTTGCAGGGAACGCGCCGCAGCCGCGTAGCTCTTGCGCGCCTCTGTCAGCCGCTCGGTTAGTGTCTCCTTCTCCCCGCAAGAAGGACTTCGGGTCGGGCTCATTTGAGGATTGGAGCCGCCAGAGTGTGACGTGTTTCGAAATATTTGCAAAACGAGTCCAAATCCTCCGTAACGGCTAGGCCGATGCTAGGATCGTCCTTAGAATGAGACATTTATTGTTGACATTTGCGCTGGGCTGCGGCGTTTGTGCGGCTCCCGCAACCGATACGTGGCGCGACGTTTCGCCGCATCGCAGCGGCGTGGTCCAGGCCAACGGGATCCGCCTGCATTACCTGGATTGGGGCGGGACCGGCGACGCCATGGTGTTTCTGGCCGGCCTCGGCAACACGGCGCACGTCTTCGACACGCTGGCGCCGAAGTTCACTCGGCGATTTCACGTGGTGGGCATGACGCGCCGCGGATTCGGGCAATCGGAACGGCCTGACACGGGCTATGACCTGGCGGCTCGGGTTGCCGATCTGGCTGGATTTCTGGATGCGCTGAAAATTCAGAAAGCGATTCTGGTGGGGCATTCATTGGCGGGAGATGAGCTGACCGGTTTCGCCGCGGCGCACCCGCAGCGCGTGATCAAGCTGGTCTATCTCGATGCGGCCTACGACCGCTCGCAGATCCCCGACCAAGCGGCCGCGAAACTGCAGCAGTCAAGATCCGCGGCGGTGCGGGTGAGGTTGCCGAATATTCCGGCGGACGCCACGCCGCTCGAGCGCGATATCGCCAACCTCAAGGCACGTTTCGGCAGTCTGTGGAACGAGGCGCTGGAAGCGGAGGCTCGCGAGAACTATGAACTCGCTGCCGACGGCACCTTGAAGCGGCGGCAAGCTGCTCCCATTCAGGCGCTGATGGACGGCAGCCGCAACGCGAAGCTCGATTATTCAAAGCTGGCGTCGCCATCGCTCGCTTTTTTCGCGACCCGAGACCCGCTGGATGCGGTACCTGCCGACCAGCGGAAAGATCTGGAGGAAGCTGCTCGCGCATCCACGGCTTTCGAGCAGCGTCAGATCGATGTGCTGAAGAAGAACCCGAAAGTCCGGGTTGTGGTGCTGGAGAATACGAATCACTATTGCTGGTTCGATCGCGGGGACGACGTGGTGCGGGAGATGAACGGGTTTCTGAACTAACATGCCCCAACCGCTCCCTTTGGTCACGGCTCAGTATCGGTTTCAGAGCCGCGACCAAAGGAAGCGGTACTTAAAGTTGTGGCCGGCCCCACAGCAAACTAGCGTTTCTTGATGCGCGCGGCCGGGCGAGTGGACTCTGCGGGTTCGGCCGGATTCGGTAGCAAACCGTACACGATCACTTTTCCGGAAAACGTCGGCAGGAAGACCTTGCCGTTCGCGATTAGCGGCTGGGTGAATTTGGCGAAGTTGTAGCCGATGTCGGTGATGTCCGGCAGCGCGACGTCGCTCCACAGTTCGCGGAACATCCCATTCGCGAAATCGGCGGCCGCGTAGGCGTGCAGAAAACCCGGCTGCAATGCCGCGGTATTGAGCATCGGAGTCATGGCCCATACGATCCCCGAGGCAGGATCGTCGCCATTGGCAGAGATCGCAAGATTCGCGCCCTGATAGCCGACCGCAGTGCCGGTGGTGTCGCCATCGGCGACTTTAACCAGCTGATAGTCGGAGTTGAGCGTGAACGCCTTGATGGTGTCGGTGGGAAAAGGCGGCGCCGGTCCATAGATAAAGCCGCCGCCGCCCGGCCAGACATAAATCGTGCGATTCCAGTAGGCCAGTCCGTTATAGATTCCGGTCCAATCCAGACCGCTGCTCTGGCGCGCGGCAGCCTGGCGGCGCGATTCGAGCATCATGCCGGTGCGATTCACCGCGAAAATATCTCCCAGCTTGCTGCCGCCCACCAGCCGGTTGTTTTCGGGCATGACAATCACGCGCGAGGAGCCCAGGTCGAGGTCGAAATTCCAGTCCCATTCGTCACCCTCGGCGAAACTGGTCTTGGCGACCACTTCGAGCGAAACCGGATCCACCTGCAGGATGCTTTCGGAATTCTCACTCGCATCCGCATCGCCTTCGGCATTGTTGCCGGTGTTGAAGTAGAGGAGGTGACCGCCGCTGGCAGGACCGCCTCCGGATTGCCAGATCCCGGCGCCGGAGCGCTTGGGTGAAAAGTTGGTCACGCCGAGCTGCGTCAAATTCGGATCGTACGCGAAAAGCCAGCCGTAGTACGGCATTTCGTCCTGATGCGAACCGAAGGTGACGTAGATGCGGCCGTTCAGCAGCATCAGCGCGGCGCGCTGGAGCTGAAATCGCGATTGGAAATTGACGCCTTGAAAGGATCCCGCGATTTCGACGGGCGGAACTAGGTCCTGCCCGGTCGAGAGGCTGATCTTGTGCAGGATGTGGTGCGAAGCGGGTGTGTTGGGGTCGCCATCGGCAGTGTTGGCCACCAGGTACATGGCCTGCTCGGCGGTATCGATCACCGGCGTGCCGACGATGCCGATGGGACCGTCACCCTCGCCCGCATCGCAGTCTTGGAAATCATGGTAGCGGCCGGATAAGATCAGCCCGCTCGGATACGGCGTGCCGAACCCGACGCTGTAATACAGCGAATAATTGTCGGCATCGAAAGCGTAGACCATGTTGGTGGTGGTCGCGACCAGCACCAGGTTGCGCATGCCGCGGCCTTCGATCGGCACATAAGGGACGTACAGGGGTTGCGCAACCACGCACCCCCCCACCGGGAGCGCGCCCAGGCGGCCGAATTGCCGCGGATTTACATTGGCCGGCGAAAGGACGGTTTCGTTGGTATTGGCACCTGTGCGGAAGTTGTCGTAATGCGCGGTCCAGACCGCCGTTTGAGCGAGCAAACCCGATGGGAGGGCGAGGATCGCCCAGGCGTAGCGTGCTGCCTTCCTGCCAAGACCGGATGGCAGATGCTGGATGGTTTGTCTCAAGTTGTCCGAGTACTAGATGCTCTGCTACCTAAAACGCTACCAAAAAGTAAGTGGTTGACACCCGCGCGGGCCGATTCGATTCAACGCAGATGGAAAACTGATCTGTCACAATGAAGCTTCCAAATGAACGCGCTGATAACCGGCATCACCGGCCAGGACGGGTCGTTTCTCGCCGAATTGCTGCTTTCCAAGGGCTACACGGTGCATGGCATTGTGCGGCGTGCGTCCACGTTTAACACCGAACGGTTGGAACCGATCTACTCCGATCCGCACGAGCGCGGCGTGCGCCTGCACCTGCATTATGGCGACTTGACCGACGGCGCGTCACTGCGGCGGGTGCTGGACAAATCGCAGCCTGACGAGATCTACAATTTGGCGGCGCAATCGCATGTGCGCGTGAGTTTCGATCAAGCGCAATACACCGCGGAGGTGGTCGCGACCGGCACGCTGCGATTGCTCGAAGCGGTGCGCGATTACAGTGCGAAGGTCAAGTTCTACCAGGCGGGATCGTCCGAGATGTTCGGATCGGCCAAGCCGCCGCAGTGCGAAACCACTCCGTTCGAGCCGCGCAGTCCCTACGCGGTCGCCAAGGTAGCGGCACACTGGTTCGCGCGCAATTATCGCGAAGCGTACGGACTGTTCATTGTCAACGGGATTCTGTTCAATCACGAATCGCCGCGCCGTGGTGAGACCTTCGTCACTCGAAAAATCACGCGGGCGCTCACGCGCATCAAGCTGGGCTTGCAGCATAAGCTGTACCTGGGCAATCTAGACTCGAAGCGCGACTGGGGCTACGCGGGTGATTTCGTGGAAGCTATGTGGCTGATGCTGCAGCAGCCCACGCCGGACGATTTTGTGGTGGCGACGGGCGAGACGTATTCGGTACGCGATTTTCTAAACATCGCCGGAGAGTTGTTGGATCTGGACTGGACCAAATACGTGGAATCGGATGCGCGCTACCTGCGCCCCACCGAAGTCGACGTGCTGCTGGGCGATGCTTCTAAGGCGCGGCGAGTACTGGGATGGAAACCCACAGTCGATTTCCACGGGCTGATCCAGATGATGATCGAGCACGACCTGGAACAGGCGCGGCAGGAGTGCACGCTGGCAGAAGCGGGACACAAGGTGTCGGCCCGCGGTTCTTCGCGGCAATGACGTGATGGACCGAAGCGCGCGCATCTACGTCGCGGGTCATCGCGGCATGGTCGGATCGGCGATCGTGCGGCGGCTGGAAGAGGACGGCTACACTTCCCTGCTCCGGCGCTCGCACGCGGAGCTGGATCTGACGCGGCAGGAAGCGGTCGAGAAATTCTTCGCGGCGGAACGGCCGGAGTACGTGTTCGACGCCGCGGCGCGAGTGGGCGGGATCCTCGCTAATTCGTCGTACCCGGCGGATTTCATCGGCGTTAATTTGACCATTCAGACGAATTTGATTCACACGGCATGGAAGAGCGGCGTGAAGAAATTCCTGTTCCTGGGATCGTCATGCATCTATCCAAAATTCGCGGCGCAGCCGATGCGGGAGGATGCGCTGCTCACGGGCGAACTGGAGCCCACCAACCAGTGGTACGCGATCGCCAAGATCGCCGGGATCAAAATGATCGAGGCCTACCGGCAGCAGTATGGATTCCCGGGAATTTCACTGATGCCGACTAATCTATATGGTCCCGGCGACAATTTCGATCCACAAACCTCGCACGTGGTTCCTGCCTTGATTCGGCGGTTTCATGAAGCCTGTTTGTCGAACGCGCCGGAAGTGGTGTTGTGGGGGACTGGCACGCCCAAGCGCGAATTTCTGCACGTGGACGATTTGGCGTCGGCAGCGCTGCACGCGATGTCGCATTATGATGAAGCGCAATTCTTGAATGCGGGCACTGGTGAAGATGTGACCATCGCGCAACTGGCCGAGCTGCTGCGCGGGATCAGCGGGTACCAGGGTCGGATCGTGTACGACGCGTCGAAACCGGATGGGACGCCGCGCAAGCTGCTGGACGTTTCGCGCATTCACGCGCTGGGGTGGCGTCATAAGATTGGTCTGCGCGACGGTTTGGAATCGGCCTATCGCTGGTACGTGGAACACGCGGCAGGGGCCCGCTGAGGTTCGTGGAAACCCTGTCCATCGTCATTCCGGCGTATAACGAGGAGCAGCGGCTTCCGGCCACGCTCGAGCGAATCCTTAGCTGGTCGCACACCGGACTTGCGGGCGCGCCGATCATGCTCGGCGAAATCGTGGTGGTCGACGACGGCTCGCGCGACTCAACCGCCGCGTTGATCGAGAGCGGCCGCTTCGGTCCGCTAACGCGACTGGTTCGGAATCCAGGGAATCGCGGTAAGGGATACGCGGTGCGCAATGGAATGTTGAGCGCCGAAGGCGATTGGATTCTTTCGACCGATGCGGATTTATCGGCGCCCATTGAAGAGGTAGTGAAGTTGATCGAGGCGGCGCGGCGGGAGCAGGCGGTGGTAGCGATCGGATCGCGGGCTATCGACCGGTCGCTGATCCAGGTACATCAGCCGCTGCTGCGCGAATACTCGGGTCGCGCGTTCAATTTAGTGATGCGCGTCGTGACCGGACTGCCGTTTCGCGATACTCAATGCGGTTTCAAGCTTTTTCACCGCCTAGCGGCCCGCGAGATTTTCAAACGGCAGATCGAAGACGGGTTCAGTTTCGATGTGGAGGATCTGGTAATCGCGCGCGGGCTGGGACTCAAGGCGGTGGAGGTTCCGGTTCGATGGAGCAATGTCGAGGGTACGAAGGTCAGCATGGCGCAGGGGATGAAGTCGTTTGCGGATTTGTTGCGTATACGAGCGAACGCGGTGCGGGGAAAGTACCGATAAGCGCAAGCGGACAGCGGACAGGGGTCAGGGGACAGTAAGAACCTACGTCTTTCACCGGCTCCTGGCTCCCGCTCCTGCTAAGTCTGTCCGCTGTCCACTGGCCACTTTCTTACTGCTCGATCGGCTTAATCCGCGTGCTCCCCGGACCGATGTGGATGTGCGGCGCTGTTGCCTTGCCCGGAATCGCGATGCGGAACGCGTAATACGGGACCGATAGATCGTCCAGAAACTTGCGCAACCACATGCCCTCGCGGCTATCCGGCGTGAGCGCCACGTCGATACGGCCGGAATGATCCAGGCCCAACGCGCGATGCACCGCGGTCGAGCCGCGCGCGCTGATCGGCAAGGGGTGTGAGAATTCTTTCTCGAAAGACAGCGTGAGCTTCTTTAGGTCTTTGGTCGAGAGCAGATGGGAACCATTGACGAACTCCTTGGCTTTCCATTCGGGCGGGTGCACGGCATCGCGCGCTTCGGCAGTCGCTGCTGCTTCGGCTCGCGCCATTTCGACGATTTCGAGGACCAGCGCGGCGCGAGAATTGGCCTGCTCAACCACCAGCAGTCGGCGTTTCAGATCGGCCTCGGGCTCGGCGAGATCGGCACGCGCGATTACGCCCTCCTCGATCAACTTCTGCTGCTTTTCGATCCGCGTGCGTTGTCGCTCAGCACGGCGGCCCGCGGCGGCGATCATTTCGTTGGCCTGACGCTCGCTCAAATCTTCGATCGCGATGCGCCCGTAGAGCGTCCGCTCGAGGACGGATTCGTCGATCGCGTCGTCGAGATCCGTCTGGGCTTCGATCAGTTTGGATTGGGGCGCCGCGCCCGCGGCCACCAGGGAGCGGATGCGCTCGAACTCCTGACGCGCGCGGAGCAGCGTGGGGGATTCATCGGCAGCCACCGCGAGGACCGCGCATAGCAGTCCCAGAAAGAGCTTCATGGGGGACGCTCCTTATTATATGATGAGCAATAGGAGCACTTCGCTACTGGCACGCGCCGAACGTCTAAAACCGCCCAAACCAGAGCCCCTGTGGCTAGTGGCCGTGCGCGCCGCTGAATCGAAGCAAGCCAAGAACATTCGCGTGCTGGATCTGCGCGAAGTTACCTCCTTTGCGGACCATTTCATAATCTGCAACGGTTCGAACACGCGCCAAAATCAGGCGATCGCGGACGAGATCGGCAAGCAGCTCAAGGATCGCGGCGAGTATCCAAACAGCATCGAAGGCTACGAGAACGCGGAGTGGGTGCTGATGGATTACGGCGATTACCTGATCCACGTCTTTTCGGAGAAAGCCCGCTCCTATTACGACCTGGAGCGTTTGTGGCGCGACGCCAAGCCGCTGGAGTGGACGGCGGGGTAAAATCCGACCAAAACCCCATGACCCCGGGCCGATTGCCATTCCGCTATCGGAAAGGGTATAGTCAAACTCGGGAGGCAGTAATGAAAAAACTCTTTGTTCTACTCGCGCTCGTTGTGATCGCTTCGATGAGCCTGTCCGCCGCTGAGCTGAAGGGCACCATCGTAGATTCGATGTGCGCTGCGAAGCACGCGGATGCGTCTGAGAAGTCGGTCGCTTGCGTGGAGCGGTGCGTAAAGGGCGGGTCGGCGCCGGTGCTGGTAACCGCCGACAGCAAGATCATCAAGATCGACGAAGCGTCCAAGGAAAAAGTGATGTCGCACTTGGGACATAAGGTGACCATCACGGGCACGGTGGAAAACGACACCGTAAAGATCGAATCGATCAAGATGTAATTTCCGGGCGGGATTCCCTGCCCTGTTTTCTCCTCAAAAACCCGGGGGCTTGCGTCCTGCAAGCCCCGTAGCATCCTCTATCGCCGCACCGATCCGCAGTAGTTTGTCTTCCTCTCGCGGTGCTCCCAAAATCTGCAACCCAAGCGGCAGGCCGTTTTGCGAGAATCCGCAGGGCATCGCGAGCGCAGGAATTCCTAGCGCGTTGATGGCGCGAACCACGCGGGTGGTCGCCAGGCGCACGTCGTCCGAGACCCCGCCAATCTCCATCGTGGTCTGGCCGATTTTTGGCGCGGCAGTCGGCGTGGCCGGGGCAAAAATACAATCCACCTGCGACCAAAGTTTCGAGAATTCGCGGATCTGGATGCGGCGGAGGCGTTGCGCGTCGACGTAATCGGTTCCGGAGATCAGCCGGCCCTGATCGAGCAGCGCCAGCACGTCGGCACCGTATTCGGCGCGACGATGCAGATTCGGCAGGTGCACCGCGCTGGCTTCGACCAATAGAATCGTGCGAGCGACGACGTTGATCGCGTCCATATCGGGCAGGCGAACTTCGACAATACGCGCGCCCAGCGCGGCCGCGGACTGAACCGCTTTGCGCA